>CAZYTO010000172.1:0-12170 GCA_964650405.1 uncultured Thermoanaerobaculia bacterium
GACGACGAGGAGGTCGTCAAGATGGAGGCCGTCGTGGCCGCCGGCACGCGGTTCGACATTCTGGTAACGCACGACGCCGAGGATCTGATTCATCCCAGCGAACTTTCCTGGATCAACGGCTACGCCGCGCGCTACGACTTCATCCAGATTCCGGTGCTGGCGCTGAAGACGCCTCTGCGCGGCTTGACGCATGGAGTCTATTGCGACGAATTCGCCGAAAATCACACGCGCGACATGGAAGTGCGCAGCGGGTTTGGATGCTTCGTGCCGGGCGCGGGCGTCGGCACTGGGTATCGCCGGGAGGCTTTGGAAAAACTGGCCGCGGCCGCGGAAAATCGCATCTTCGAGCCGGCCGCGCTGACGGAAGACTACGAAAACGGGCTGCGGCTTCACCGGTTGGGCTGCTCGCAAATTTTTGTTCCGATCGCGCGCGCCAACGGACCGGGATCGGATTTCGTCGCGACGCGCGAGTTTTTCCCGCAGACCTGGGCCGCGGCGTTGAAGCAGAGAACGCGCTGGGTGATGGGGATTTCGCTCCAAGCATGGGAGCGGCTCGAGTGGAAAGGGTCCGCGGGCGAGATCTATTGGCTGTGGCGGGGCCCGGAGGGGATTGATGGGGGCCCCGCGGGCGCGGGGTGGCCGTTACGAGCGCCCCAGCATCGACGCCACGCCGCGGCTTTCGAGGATCGGATCGCCGGCCGGGCGCACGGCCGGGCGCATGGCCAGCCTCCGCTCGCCGTCGCCGGCAACGCGCGGATACTGGCCTGCCTCATTGACGATGCGCCGGGCAAAGGTGTCGATCCCGTCGAGTTGCGCCGAAACGACGCCCGACGCCGTTCGCCGCAACAGCCCGGCCAGCACCGACGCCCGCATGCCCGACGAGGCGACGATCCCCTCCAGACGTCCCTCCGCGGAGGCAAGGCGCTCTGCAAAGGCACTGGCGAGATCCCGATAACGACCGAGGAGAACGAGGGACATGCGGCTAACAGAGAGTGTACCGGAGAGGCCGCGACGATGAAGGGCGAAGGGCGAAGGATGAAGGGCGAAAAGAGAGGCGAATGACGAACGGCGATGGAGACAGGGCGCGACCGAGCCCGGCCTTTCCTTCGCCCTTCTAACTTTCGCCCTTCCCGCTCACTCCCCTTCGTTCGGATCGACCGTCGCTGCGGCCGTCAGCTCGGCGCTGGCGGCGGCGTATTCGGGACGGTCGCCGCGGGTGACGTCGATGTGTTTGGCCACGATGTCCTTCGTGTCGGGAACGCCGAGCTTCTCCATGAGGAACTCGAACTTCTCCTCCAGGGCGTCGATGATGGGCTGCTTGTTTTCCGGCGGCAAGTCCCACATGCGGCGCTTGAACGGGCCGATGGCTTTCTTGCGGGTCGTGTAGACGAACTGTTCGTCGGTCTGGCCGGGCTTGCGCTCGTCGAGGCAGTGCTCGAAGCAGAAGTCGCGGATCTCCTGCTTCATCGTCTCCGGCAGGCTGGGCGCGTCGAGGACCATGTTCTGGAAGCCGGTGGCCAGGTGGATCTCCACGGCTTTCGATTCGGGGAACTTGTTGAAGACGCTCTCCGGCAGCGTCGAGGCGCCGTGCTGGACGGAGCCGCCGAGGTGGTACTCGCCGCGGCAGATCTCCGTCACTTCGCGCAGGACGTTGAAGTCGATCTTGGCCTGGGCGATCGAGCCGTCGGGCAGCGGCACGCCGCCGTGCGAGGTGCCCGTCTGCACGGAGATCTTGCTGATGCCGGTGTCGCCGTCGAGCAGGCGGGTCAGGCCGTCCATGTACGCGCGCACCTCGTCCGGCTGGGTGTTGTACTTGCCCACTTCCCCGATCTCGCCGCCCACGGATACAGTCATCCCCTTCGGCTGGCGGGCCCGGATGTACCGCGTCAGGTGGGCCGTCCCTTCGTAGTTCGCCCGCTGCTGCTCGTCCCGGGTGGGGAAGTCGAGGTCGACGAGCGTCGAGGTGTCGATGTCGATGTTGTAGAACTCGGCGGCCAGCGCTTCGTCGATGAGCGACTCCAGCGCTTTCATCTCCGCTGCCTGGCCCTCGGCCGTGGCCCACTTCTTGGCGCTGGCCTGAAAGTGATCGCCCTGGATGAAGACCGGACCCTGGAAGTTCTCACGTAAGGCGGCGGCGAGGACGCAGGCCGCATACTCGCCGGGGCGCTGCTCGGTGTAGCCGATCTCGGAGCGGGCGATCTCGAAGATGAAGGCGCCGACGTTGTGGCGGATGGCGGCGCGGAAGAGGGCCCGGGCCGTGTCGTACGTGAGCGCGCGGATGTTGAACGCCGGAACGGTGAAGGCCCGCGTTTCGCCGCGGCCGATGGCCATGTAGAGGTCGTAGATCGACGAGGAGACCGCGCCGCGCCGCCGGGCCTCGGTATGAATCTGCTTGCGGGCATCCGCCTTCGCCCCGTCGTCGCCGAAGACGGCCGCGCGGACGAGGGCGTCGATGATCAGGTCAGACATTTTCTTAGTCTATCCCGAGTGAGGGCGCCTGGGCCGCCCTCACTCGGGATGAACGGAAGCTGTCAGATGATGCCGGATCTGTTCGATCAGTGTCGGTACGTCGAACGGCTTGAGCACGGCGCCGTCGGCGTCGAGCTCGCGCAGCTCATTCGACGACACAGGAGTGCCGCTGAGGATGAGGATGGGCAGGCGGCCCTCGGAGCCGGAGCCGCGGAGGGCCCGGATGACCGCGTCGCCGCTCATGCCGGGCATGTTCAGGTCGAGCAGCACGAGGGCAGGCCGTTGGTTGCGGGCCGCTTCGAGGGCCGCTTCCCCCGTTGCCGCGGTCACCGCCTCGAAGCCGAACTCACGCAGCAGGCTTCGCATGAGAGTGAGGATCGGCGCGTCGTCATCGACGACGAGGATGACCGGTTTTTGGGGCATGATGTGCGCGGGTGCTGCCTTCCCGGCCCGGGCAGTGTACACGAACGTTTTCGCGCCGCGTGAAATCGACGTCATGGCTGTCAGACACGACCGTAAAGTCTCGATCCTCGATGTGATGGGCCCGGTCATGGTCGGCCCTTCTAGCTCGCACACCGCCGGGACGGCGCGACTCGGGCGCGTGGCCCGGGAGATCCTCGACGAGGATCCCGTGGCCGTCCGCTTCGTCCTCCATCCGCCGCTCGCTGCGACGTATCGTGGCCACGGCTCCGATTTCGCCCTGGTGGGTGGCGCCATCGGTCTCTCCGTGGACGACCCGCGGATCCCGGAGGCCATCCGCATCGCCGAGCAGATGGGCGTGACGGTCGAGTTCACCGAGGAGGACCTCGGCGACGTGCATCCCAACACCGTGCGCATCGAGATTCGCGGGAAGAACCGGGAGGCGGAGATCGCCGGCTCGTCGATCGGCGGCGGGGTGATCGAAGTCTTCAAGATCAACGGCTTCCAGACGCGCTTCAAGGGCGACTCGCCGACCCTGCTCCTCTTCTACCGCGACCGGCCGGGCATGATTTCCGAGGTGACTCGGACCATCGCCGAGGAAGGCATCAACATCGCGTCGCTCTCCTGCTCGCGCAAACAGCGGGGCAAGGATGCCTTCATGCAGATCGACATCGACTCGCCCCTGTCGCGAGCAGCCATCGACCGCATCTGCGCCCTGCCGGACATGGCGCGGGCGCAGTACGTTGATCGGATTCCCTGACGGGCGAGCGGAGGATGAAGGCTGAAAGGCTGGAAGGTGGAAAGGCTGAAAGAGAACGGCGTCCTCCGATTTTTTCCAACCTTCCCAACCTGCCAGCCCTCGCCCCAGCCCCACTCACCGCCCGTAGTCTCCTCGCTCGCCGTCTCCCGCTCGCCCATCCCGGGAATTGCATCGCCTCCCTCTCCGCGTTGTGGGGCGCATGATTGAATCGTTCAGGCAGCTCGAAGAGCTCGGGCGTGACCGCGACGTCGCGGACGTATTCCTCGAAACGGACGAGCAGGGGCATGCCGTCCCGCGGGACCAGATTCTCCTGGCCCTGACCCGCAGGCGCGAGGTCATGCACGATTGCGTGCATCGGGGCAAGGTCAACGGCGGCATGTCGATGGGGAAGCTCGTCGGCAATGAAGCGCGCCTGCTGGCCGCGGCCTTTGACGAAGGGCGGACCTTCCTCGACCCGCTCACGGTCAAGGCCGAGCTGTACGCACTGGCGGTGATGGGGGAGAACTCCCGCATGGGCGTCATCGTGGCCGCACCGACGGCGGGAGCGGGCGGCGTCGTTCCGGGAATGCTGCTGGCGCTCGAGGAGGAGCGGCACATCGATCCGGAGAAGACCGTGCGCGCCCTGGTCGTGGCGGGCGGCATCGGCTCGATCATCGCCCTCTCGGCGAACATTTCCGGCGCGGCGGGCGGCTGCCAGAACGAAGTCGGCGTGGCGTCCTCCATGGGTGCCGGCGCCGTCGCATACATGATGGGCGGCAGCACCCGCGCGGTGATCCACGCGGCCGCGCTGGCCCTGAAGAACACCCTCGGCCTGGTCTGCGACCCGGTGGGCGGCCTCGTGGAAGTGCCGTGCGTCAAGCGCAACGCGCTCTTCGCCGTGCACGGCCTCACCGCGGCGCAGCTCGCGCTGGCAGGCATCGAATCGGTGATCCCGATGGACGAAATCGTCGAGGCCATGGTGCGCATCGGCCGGGCCCTCCCGCGCGGCCTGAAGGAGACCGCGGAAGGCGGCCTGGCCACGACAGTCACCGGCTGCGAGATCGGCCAGCGGCTGAAGGACGAGGCGAACGAGCGCCGCGCCCAGCGCGCCGCCGAGCGCGAACGCCTGGCCCAGGAGCGCAAGGCAGGGACGCAGTAGATTCGCTGATTCGCGTTATTCGCTGATCGCTTATTCGCGGACAGCCACCAGCGATCAGCGAATAAGCGTTAAGCGACTAAGCGACTAAGCGAATCAGCGACTAAGCGACTAAGCGACCAGCGAACTTCAACATCCAGGCGCTGCTCGTCGTACGGCCGAGTATGAAACGCCTGTTCTCTGCCGCTGCTCTGCTGCTCGTCGCCGTTTCGTGCTCGTCCGACTATGACCGGCCGCCGCAGGCGCCACCGGAGCGCGGCGGTTACGGTGGCGGTTACGGCGGGGGAGGGATGGGTGGTGCGCGTCTGCGCGCGGCGGGGACGACCGGACTGGAATTGCTGCCGCCGTCCGACTGGTGGAAGGACGAGGAGATTGCCCGGGCGGTGAACCTGACCGGCGAGCAGACCTCGCAGCTCGACAGGATCTCCGCCAACCAGAAGGACGAGATCGCCCGCCTGGAGCGCGACGGCATGGTGGCCGTCCGCGACCTGCGCTCGGCGCTCGAACTGGCCCAGCCGACGACCGATGACCTCACCACGGCCGGCCGCCGCGTCCGCGACATCCGCGGCTCGCTGCTCGATCACCAGGTGCAGATGCTGGCGTCCGAGCGGCTCGTGCTGACACAGCAGCAATGGACCTCGCTGCAGGACAAGCTGCAGGAAGAACGGCGGGATATCCGCCGCGACCGAGGCGGTTACCCGGGCGGGCGGGGCAGGGGCGGCTTCGGCGGCGGACGGCGGCCGTTCCCGGGCTAGCTAGGGGCTAGCTATAGCTAGCTCTTCCCGCCAGCCTGCTTCCGCACCCAGACGATCCATGGATCATCCTGGCCGTGAAGCTGTTCGTTCAGCGGCGCGAGCGCGTCCCAGTGTGTGGTCCACGCGTTCTCGCGGGTCTTCAGGAAAAGAAGGTAACTCGCACCGCGCCGGTATCGATCCGTAAAGCAACTTCCCCAACGGCCTGTGGGCCGAACGAAATGATAGGGCGCCGGCTGGTCGTTGAAGTCGTCCGCCGGGTCGAACCTGCCGGGCAGCGTCAAATCGGTCGGCGCGTGGCGCCCTTTGACCAACTCGTCGACACGAAAATGGATCGTGCCTAAGGTGTACTGGTTTGAATCGCGCGGCTGGTCGTCTCGACCGCGGTCACGCGCACGATCAGCTCCGCGTCGTGCACGTCATTCTCCGGAACAACCTGACCGATGCGTGTACACGCGAGCAGGGCGATGGCTGCGAGGATCATGTCGTTGACTCCGCTCGCCTCTATGGATAGTACCCGCGGATCGTCTTGGCGTTGCCGTCGCCCACCTGTACCGACACCTCGTGCCATTTCGAGCCCGGCTTGATCCCTTCGCCGGGGTAGAAGCCGAGGATGTACTGCGAGCGGAGCTCGTTCTGGATGTCGGCGTAGATCTTCTTCAGGTCCTCGGCGCGGTCGATGTAATAGACGTTGCCTCCCGTCTCGCTGCAGAACCGGCCGAACCGGAGCCGTGTATCCACCTCGGCGGCGCCGATGCCGATTCCGATCCCGTAGATGGGCACGGCGGCCCGCCGCGAGTACTCGAGCGCCTGATCGAAGGAGAACTTCGAGGACGTGTCCTTGCCGTCCGTGATGAGGATCAGTGCCTTCTGGCCCTTCACACCGACGAAGTTGTAGAGCGAGTAGACGATGGCGTCATAGAGCGACGTCGACTCGTCGGCGCGCAATTTGGCCAGGCCGGTCGTGACGTCGGCGACGTTCGGCGACCAGCGCTGCACGAGCTGCGGTTGCGTGTCGAACGAGACCAGGAAGGCCCGATCGCCCTTGCGCAGGGCATTGGCGAAGAACTGCGAGCCCGCCTTCTGTGCTTCGCCGAGGCGCGGCTGCATGGACGCGGATGTGTCGATGGCCATGCCGATGGAGAGGGGGAGGTTCGTCACGTGCTCGAACTTGGCCACCTTCACCGGCTTGCCCTCGTCGAGGACCTTGAAGGCGTCCTGGGGCAGATCGTTCACCGGATGTCCGCCGCGCAGCACCGTCGTGGGCAGCTCCACGAGGTGGACGTTCACCTCCTCCATGAACTGCGGCGAGTTGTACACGACGACGTCTTCAATGGGCGGCTGCTCGGGGACGTCCTTCAGCGAAGCCACGGCGCGGAGGTATCCGACGCCGCCGGTCGACGGGATGTCGATGACCTGCACGTATGGCGGGCCGTAGAGCGTGGCCACGAGGGTGTCGCCGAGGTAGAGCTCGAGCTTCTCCAGCGTCTTGCCCTCCGGCACGCCGACGGCCATCTCCACGCGCGTCCTGCCGTGCAGCTTCGGCGCGACGCGGGGCGAGAGGATGCGGACGCGGAAGGGATCGTTGCCTGTGTTGAGGGCGGCCTCGTCTCCGGTCAGCACCTCGCCCTTCTCGTCGAGGGCGGCCACGCGCACGCGATGCGGCTGTGGCACGCTGCCGAGGTCGAGGTCCAGCGTGTACGGCGGCTGGCGCTTGGTCATCACCTTCCGGCCGTCGAGGTAGAAATCGACGCCGCGGATGCCTTCGCCGAAGGCCAGCGTCTCGATGTGCTGCAGGCCCGTCAATAGCTCGTCCGGCAGGGGGACGATGCGCAGGGTTGGCACATTCGTCTCCACCTGGCCCTTGAGCGCGGCCACGGCCGTGGCCGCGGCCGTCCTCTGCTTCACCTTCTCTGGAGAATCGGCGACCTCCGGGACCGCCATGGGCGTCTCGGAGATCGACTCGGCGTTGGCGTTGAGGTCGGCCACTTTCAGGCGCGCCTTGTACTCGCCCGGCCGCAGGATGCGGTCGATGACCACCGCCACCTTCTCGCTGGTTACGGCGGCCGGATAGTCGAAGCGGTAGCGATAGTTCTCGAACAGCTTGTCGTCTTTCAGGACCTCGCCCACGACGTCGATGCTGTACAGCCGGATGCCGCTCACGTCCTTGACCGTCAGTTGCGACTTCGGCACGAAGACAGTCAGCTCGACGACCGTCCGATCGGCCTGGCGGGCAGGGTAGGCGACGGCCACTTCCGCCGTCAGCGGTTTCGCTCCCTTGGTGGGCATGACCATGGAGCGGAAGAGCTTGTGCATCTGTTCCGGGTCGATGGCCCGAGGCTGGAAGAGCTTCCCGTTGTCGAGCTGCCGGCGCTGGATGTTCTCCAGCCGGCTGAGGATGTCGGCTCCCCGCGGTCCGCACTCGCGCTCCAGGCGCGTGACGCCCTTGACCACGCCGAAGACGCGTTTCAGGGCCGACTCCTTGTCTCCCTCCGTGGCCACGACCCAGCTCGACACGAGGTCGTACAGCGAATCCGCGCTGGCCGTGTACGGTTGCCACAACACGTAGTCGGGAGCGTCGCGCGGCAGGTAGAAGAGGAACTCCGTGTTCTGCGGGAATCCGGGGATGTTGAGGTAGGTCCAGATCTCGATGGGCTGCAGCAGTTGGCAGCGGTCGGCCACGAGGATGTCCGCGGGCTCGCCGTGGATGAGGACGGACTTTCCGCGGTCGGAGGCGGCCGAGCGGTACCGCTTCTTCACCAGCTCGAGGCGGTCGTAGTACATCTGCCGGAACGAGCCCTGGGGTGTGCTCTCGGCGGCGTCATGCCGCCGCCAGAAGTCGTCGATGAAGAGATCGCGCTGGGCGTCGCTCTCCAGGATGAGGAAGGCATCGCGCTCCGTGTCGAGCATGATCGGCTCGACGTCCAGGAGGAACTGCTGGTACTTCTCGCCGAGCTTCGCCATCCGCTCCTTTCGCTCGCGGCGGGAGAGCTTCACGGCACTGTCGCTCGCCGGCGGCGGGACACTCTGGGCGAGGACGGTTCCGGTGAGCGTGAGCAGGATCAGCGCGATGCGGAAACCTGCAGCAACGAGTGAGCGGGCTGCTCCGGCCTCCGCACGATACGTTGCGACGGAAGGCTGAAAAGTTGAAAGGCTGAAAGGGCAAGAGGCAGCACGGGTCTCCCTTTCAGCCTTTTCAACCCTTTCAGCCTTCCAGCCTTCTTCTTCGTCAGCGCCAACTCCCGCTCCCCGCTGGCCGTCCCCCGCTCGCCAGTTCACGGGTAATACCCGCGGATCGTCTTCGCCTTTCCTTCGCCCACCTGCACCGACACCTCGCGCCACTTCGAGCCGGGCTTGATGCCTTCGGCAGGGTAGAAGCCGAGGATGTACTGCGAGCGGAGCTCGTTCTGGATGTCGGCGTAGATCTTCCGCAGGTCTTCGGCGTGCTCGATGTAATAGACGTTGCCGCCCGTCTCGCTGCAGAATCGGCCCAGCTTGTAGCGCGTATCCACCTCCGCGCCGCCGATGCCGATGCCGATGGCATAGACGGGCACGGCGGCCCGGCGCGCGTACTCGATGGCCTGGTCGAAGGAGAACTTCGACGACGTGTCCTTGCCGTCGGTGATGAGGACCAGCGCCTTCTGGCCTTTGACGCCGAGGAAGTTGTAGAGCGAGTAGACGATCGCGTCATAGAGCGCGGTCGACTCATCGGCGCGCAGCTTGCCCAGGGCGGCGGTGACGTCGGACACGTTCGGCGACCAGCGCTGGATGAGCTGGGGCTGCGTGTCGAACGAGACCAGGAAGGCCCGGTCGCCCTTGCGCAGGGTGTTCGTGAAGAACTGCGCTCCGGCCTTCTCCGCTTCGCTGATGCGCGGCTGCATGGACGCCGAGGTGTCGATGGCCATGCCGATGGAGAGGGGGAGGTTCGTCACGTGCTCGAACTTGGCCACCTTCACCGGCTTGCCCTCGTCGAGGACCTTGAAGGCGTCCTGGGGCAGATCGTTCACCGGATGTCCGCCGCGCAGCACCGTCGTGGGCAGCTCCACGAGGTGGACGTTCACCTCCTCCATGAACTGCGGCGAGTTGTACATGACCACGTCTTCGATGGGCGCCTGGTCGGGGACGTCCTTCAGCGACGCCACGGCGCGGAGGTACCCGACGCCCTCCGTCGGCGGCACGTCGACCACCTGCACGTACGGCGGCCCGAAGAGCGTGGCCACGCGGGTCTCGTTGAGGAAGAGCTCCACCTTGTCCAGGCGCTTTCCCTCCGGCACGTTCACGGCCATTTCCACGCGCGTCTTGCCGTGAAGCCTGGGCGCGACGCGGGGCGAGACGATGCGTACGCGGAAGGGATCGTTGCCGGTGTTGATGGCCAACTCGTCGCCGGTGATGGCATCGCCCTTCTCGCTCACCGCCACGGCCCGGATCCGCCGCACCTGCGGCACGTTGCCGAAGTCGAGGTCCAGCGTGTACGGCGGCTGGCGCTTGGTCATGACCTTCTTGCCGTCGAGATAGAACTCCACGGCCGCGATCTTGTCGCCCAGGACCAGGGTGTCGATGTGCTGGAGGCCGCTGAGCAGCTCGTCCGGCAGCGGCACGAGGCGGAGCATGGGCTGGTTCGTCTCCACTTCGTCTTTGATGGCGGCCAGCGTCGTGGCCGACTGCTCCTTCTGCTTTTGCTGGGCCGGAGTGTCGAAGATCTCCGGCACGGTGATCATGTTCTCGAGGATGGCCTCGGTGTTGGCGTTGAGGTCCGCCACCTTCAGCCGGGCCTTGTAGTCGCCGGGCCGCAGGAAGCGGTCCAGGACGACGGCCACCTTGTCGGACTTCAGATCGCCGGGGTAGTCGAAGCGGTAGCGGTAGTTCTCGTAGAGCTTCTCGTCCTTCAGCACCTCGCCCGTGACGTCGAGGCTGTAGAGTTTCGTGCCGCCCACGTCCTTCAGGACGAGCTGCGATTTCGGCACGAGCACGAGCAGCTCGGCGTCGGTGCGGGTGCCCTGCTTGGCGGGATAGCTGACAGTGAACTCCGCGTTCAGCTTCACGGCGTTCGGCGTGGCCAGGACGACGGAGTGGAGGATGCGGTGGACGTCTTCCGGGTTGACCTCCGGCGGGGTGAAGACCTTGGTGATGAGGTCGATCTTGTTGATCTCGGCGTAGGCCAGCGCCTTCATCACCTCGTCGCCGTTCTTGCATTCGAACTCGATGCGGCTCATGCCCGGCGCGATCTGGGCGAATACGGAGGCGATGGCCTTCGTGTCGCCGCCGACGGTCGTGGCCATCGACTCCTCGGAGATCAGCTCGGCCACGTCGCCGGCGGCCATGGGCGTGTAGAGGCGGAAGTCGATCCCCACGCGCGGCTTGTAGAAGACGAAGCGGACGTCGTGGCCGAGACCGGGGATGTAGACGTATTTCCAGATCTCGATCGGCACGAGCAGCTTGCAGTCGCAGCCGACCACTTCGTCCGGCTCGCCGCGCATGAGGAAGATGCGCGAGCGGTCGGAGGAGACGACGCGGAAGCGCTCCTTCACCGTCTCCAGGCGCGCGTAGTAGAGATCGCGGTAGGCGTGGTTGGTCGTGCCCTGGGACTTGTCGCGGCGGCGCCAGAAGTCGTCGGTGTACAGCTCGCGCTGGGCGTCGCTCTCCAGCAGCAGGAACGTGTCGAGCTCCGTGGGCTGCATGATCGGCTCGACGTCGATGAGGAACTGCTGGTACTGCTCCGACAGCTTGGCCATCCGCTCCTTGCGCTCGCGGCGGGAGAGCTTGCGCGTGCCGGGATCCTGCGGCGGCTGCGGTTTCGTCTCCGCCGGCGGCGCCGCCTGCGGCTGCGGCGGGGGATTGTTGTCTCCGGCGAAGGTGTTGGGGGCGGCCAGGGGAAGGGTGAGAAGCAACGCGACGGCGAGCCTTTTCATTCGGAAGCCTCGAGTCTGATGCGGATCTACCTCGACAACAACGCCACGACGCGAATCCATCCGGCGGTCCTCGACGCGCTGGACGATTCTTTGCGCAACGTCTATGGCAATGCTTCGTCCATTCATAAAGAAGGCCAGGCAGCCAGACGCCGCATCGAAGAGGCCCGCGAGTCGGTTGCAGCCCTCGTCGGCGCAACCGCGCGCGAAATCGTCTTCAGCAGCGGCGGTACCGAGTCTAACAACGCCGCGCTCTTCGGCGCGGCAGGCCGGGACGGGATTCATCACATTGTGACAACGGCCGTCGAGCACCCGGCTGTGCTCGAGCCGCTCCAGGAGCTGGAGCGCCGCGGACATGCCGTGACTCTCGTCCCGCCGTCACGCAACGGTAACGTCGATGCGCAGGCCATGCTGGCCGCGCTCCGCGACGACACCCGCCTCGTGGCCATGATGCTCGTCAATAACGAGACCGGCGTGATCCAGCCGGTGGCGGAGGTGGCGCGCATCTGCCGCGAGCGCGGCATTCACGTGCACTGTGATTCCGTCCAGGCCGTCGGCAAGATCGACGTCGACGTCGTGGCCCTCGGCGTCGACACCCTGGCCGTCTCCGCGCACAAGATCCACGCGCCGAAAGGCATCGGCGCGCTCTACGTACGGAAGGGCCTGGCACTCGAGCGCCACATGTTCGGCGGTGCCCAGGAGCGCCGCCGCCGCGCCGGCACGGAGAA
>CAZYTO010000173.1:0-5530 GCA_964650405.1 uncultured Thermoanaerobaculia bacterium
GGCCAGCTACCGCGGCGCGCTCGGCTGGGCGCTGTTCCGCCAGGCACCGGCGGATCGGCAGGCGATCGAGGCCGGGCTACGCGAGCTGCGTCGGGCCGTCGACATGGAGCCGCACAACGCCTGGGTGCGCGTCTCGCTCGGGCGCTTCTACGCGGAGACCGGACGGCCCGACGAGGCGATCGCCGAGCTCGAGGACGCGCTGCAGATCAACCCGGCCCTGCCCGATATCGAGGAAGAGATACGGCGGTTGCGAGGACACACATGATCAAATCCGACATCGCGTGGATGAACGGCAAGCTGATCCCGTTCGCCGAGGCCAAGGTCCACGTCAGCACGCACTCGCTGCACTACGGCCTGGCGTCGTTCGAGGGCATCCGTTGCTACAAGCGCGCCGACGGCCGCAGCGCCGTGTTCCGCCTGCGCGAGCACATCGAGCGCCTGCTCGAGTCGGCGAAGATCGCCACGACCGACGTCACCTTCACGCGCGATCAGCTCGAGCAGGGGTGCGTCGACACGCTCAAGGCGAACAAGCTGGAGGAGGCGTACATCCGCCCGCTCGTGTATCTGGGCGCCGGCGTGCTCGGGCTCGGGGCGACCAGCAACCCGGTCGACGTCGCGATCATCGCGTTCCCGTGGGAGGTGCTGCTGGGCCAGGAGGGGATCAAGAACGGCGTCCGTGCCTGCATCTCCAGCTTCGTGCGCGGTCACCTCAACCACACGATGAGCAAGGGCAAGATCTCGGGCCAGTACGTGAACTCCGTGCTGGCCAAGCGCGAGGCGCAGCGCCTCGGCTTCGAGGAGGGCATCATGCTCGACTCCGACGGGCGCGTGTGCGAGGGCACGGGCGAGAACATCTTCATCGTCTACAAGGGCAAGCTGATGACCACGCCGCTGCACCTGCCGATCCTGCCCGGCATCACGCGCGACAGCGTGCTGGTGCTGGCGCGCGAGGCGGGGCTCGACCCGGTCGAGGAGCCGTTCACGCGCGATATGCTCTACTGCGCGACCGAGGTGTTCATGACCGGCACCGCGAGCGAGGTGACGCCGGTGCGCGAGATCGACGCGCGGCCGATCGGCGACGGGAGACCCGGGCCGATCACGAAAAAATTGCAGGACGCATTCTACAAGGCCGTGCGGGGCCCGGGGGTGGCTGGCGGGGGGGGAGGCCCGGGCCGGCGGCAACGCGGCCGTGCCCCGCGAGCCGGAGATCCTCGAGGCCGGCGACTGCCGCATCGACCTCGGCCGCCTCCAAGCCTCGCGCAACGGAACGATGGTCCCGCTTACGCCGCGGGAGGCGGGCATCCTGCGCTGGCTCTACCGCCATCGCACCCGCGCCGTCCTGCGCAACGAGCTGCTGACCCAGGTGTGGGGAGCCAGCGACGAGCTCGAGACGCGCACGGTCGACCAGACCATTGCCAACCTCCGCCAGAAGATCGAGCTCGACCCGGCCGCGCCGCGAATCATCGTCACGGTCAAAGGTACGGGCTACGCATGGGGGACGCCGTGAAGCGCTCCCTGCTCGTCGTGGCCCTGCTCCTCGTCGCGGCCGGCGTGCCGTGCACCCTCTGGTTCGTCTCCGGCTCGCGCGCAGCGGAGCGCGAGTCCGCGCGCACCGTCCAGCAGGCGCGCGACGACACCACCGCGGCGACGCGGACGGCGGCCGCGCAGCTCGGCGCCCGCCTGGAGAAACTGCGCCTGAGCGAATCGCAGCGGCCGTACTTCCACTACCAGAACCTCATGCACGACCCGCGCGGCGCGAGCCAGGGCCTCTCCGTCGTCCCGTCGCCGCTGGCACAGGGACCGGCCGACCCGCTCATCCTCACGCACTTCCAGATCGACGCCGCAGGGCGCGTGACGATGCCGACGCTCAACGAAGAGGTGCGGGAGCTCGATGCGCCCGACGTGACGCGGCAGCTCGCCATCCGCAACACGCTGCGCGCCGCGGAACCTGAGCTCCTCCGCGGCGGTGCCGCCCGCCTCGCTTCGCTGCAGGCCGAGGTCGCTGCCCGGAAGAGCGCGGGCGGCGCTGCCTCCGCCGCTGACGCCGCGGTACGGCAACCCGAGGCTCCCCTTGCCGCTGAGCCCCGGACCAGGCAGGTCCAAATCGCGGCGCAGCGCGACACGCGGCCGGCCATGGCCTTGTCCCCCGCCACGACCAGAGAGAAGGCCGGGGACAAGGTGCCAAAGGCGGACGAGGGAACCGGCACGCCCGCCCCGCAACCCGCCGTTGCACCGAACGCCGTCCAGCCCAAATCGCCGCCGCCTGACATTCCGGTAGCGCGCGATCCCTGGTCCGTCCTCCAGCAGGCGCCCGCGGTTCAGGTCGACCGGATCCACAGCGGCGGCCGCGTGACTCGCACCGACCCGCAGAGCTCCGGGCAGCAGAGCAACTACAGCAGCAAGGGCCAGCAGACCGATTCCTGGAATTCCGGCCTCCAGATCTCGTCACAGACTGCATCCCAGCAAAGCCTGCAGAACAACGCGCTGCAGTCGCGAACGGCTGCGCCGGCAGAAGCGCAAGCCGCCAACGTACGGAGCGTCGAGCCAAAGAACGTCGAGCCAAAGAACGCCGAGCCAAAGAATCCGCCGCAACCCGCACCCCCGACCCAGCAGGAGGCCGTCAGCGTCAACGTCCAGAAGCTCGATCCCGGCTCGTTCGCCCAGAACGCGCAGTCGAACATCGTCTACAACAACCTGAAAGCATCCGCCGCGGCGAAGCCGAAACCGAAGCTGCCGCCGCGGCGAGCTCCTGACGTGGAGATCTCCACGGACGATTTCGTCTGGAGCTCGATGGCCGTGGGCGGCAGGCCCGCATTGGTCGCACTGCGTTCCGTGGTCACACCTGACGCGGCCTTGCTGCAAGGCTTCGTCATCAGCGAGGCGGCGATCGCCGAAGCGGTCCACGGTGCCGGTCGCCCTTCGTCGGGCGCGGCCGGGCCGTCAAACGGCACGCCGACAGGCATGATCGGCCTGCCGATCGGCACGACCGGCTGGACTCTCGACGTCGACGATCGCGGCGCCGTCGCGGCGGCGAAGGCCCGGGCGAACGACATCCGCCACGCCTTCCAGCGGACGTTCTACGGCGGCATCACCGCCGCGGCCCTGGCCATTATCGCCGTGGCCGTCCTCGTCTGGCGCAGCGAGCGACTGGCTCGCGAGCGCGCGCAGTTCGCCGCGGCCGCCGCACACGAGTTGCGTACCCCGCTGGCCGGCCTGCGGCTCTACGGCGACATGCTCGCCCACCAGTTGGGCGATCCGGATCGCTCGCGGCTCTACGCGCAGCATGTCTCCGAGGAGGCCGACCGCCTTGGCCGTGTCGTAGCCAACATGCTCGAGTTCACCCGGCTCGAGCGCGGCTCGCTCACCGTCAAGCGCGAGCCGGGCGACCTCGCCGGCGTCGTTCGCGACTGCGTCGAGCAGCTCCGCCCGGCCCTGGAGCTGGCCGGCTGCCAGGTCGACGTCACCGTCGCCGGCGACTTGCCGCCTGTCGCTTTCGACCGCGACGCCGTGCACCACATCGTGCAGAACCTCCTCGACAACGCCGAGAAGTACTCGCGCCCCAGCGCCGACCGACGCGTGGAGATCGACCTCACTCGCGTGAACGGACACGCCCTGCTCACCGTCAGCGACCGCGGCGTCGGCGTCGACGCCCGGACGGCCCGGCACCTCTTCCTCCCGTTCGAGCGCGGTGCCGCCGGCGACGCACCCGCCGGCCTCGGCCTGGGTCTCGTCCTCGTCAAGGCCCTCGCCGAGGCGCATGGCGGCGACGTGAGCTGGCAGGCGCGGAGCGGCGGCGGCACGACCTTCTCCGTCCGCCTCCCGGCTTTTTACACACCTTAGACGGACGGCGGGCGCCCGCGGCACCACGTTGTATGCAGCGCCTGCTGAAGGCCGCGCACCGGGTTGCGAGGTCACGAGGTTGCGGGGTTGCCGAGGCTTCACCCCGTAACCTCGCAACCTCGTAACCCCGCAACCAATCACCGGCGCCCAAAGGAGGTTCACCCATGTCACGCTGGCTGCCCACTCTCGCCCCTCTCACCCTGCTGCTCGCCGCTGCCGCCTTCGCCGGACGCCCGGATGCCCCGGCGACCCAGCGCGCGCTCTCGACCTCGGCACAGGAGGCCGATGCCGCCATCGCCGAATTGCAGTCGCGCGGCCAGGCAGGCGTCGACGCCCTCGCGGCGGCCGGCGCGAAGCTCACCGACCCCGCGGAGGTCGCCCGCTATCGCGCGGCGCTCGACCGTGTCTGCCGCCAGCGCGACTGCTACACCTCGCGGCTCTACTGGTACACCGACCTCGCCGCAGCCCAGGCGGAGGCGCGCGCGCAGCACAAGCCCATCCTCTCCCTCCGCCTCCTCGGCCAGCTCGACGATGAGCTCAGTTGCGCCAACAGCCGCTTCTTCCGAACCACCCTCTATCCCGACCGCCGGATCTCCTACACCCTGCGCCAGAACTTCATCCTGCACTGGAGCTCTGAGCGCCCCGTGCCGCGCGTCACCATCGACTTCGGCGACGGCCGCAAGCTCTGCAGCACCATCACCGGCAACAGCGCCCACTACCTCCTCGACGCGGACGGTACGCCCCTCGACGTGATTCCGGGGCTCTACTCACCCGACGCCTTCCTCAAGCAGCTCGACGACCTGCAGGTCCTTTCCGCCAACTACGCGAAGAGCCCCAATCCGCGCGCCTGGCTGCGCCAGTACCACACCGTCCGGTTCACCGCCCTGCGCGAGAGCCGCAACGCGGAGCTGCGGTTGGTCCGCGTGCCGGCGCCGCCGCCCGCACCTGCCGACCCCCTGAAAACGCTGGCGGGCACGGCCTCGCAACTGGCCATGACCAAGAGCGTGCTGGAAAGGCCGCTCCTCCGCGATCTCGGCCAGCCCGTCAACGAGTCCACCTGGAAGAAGGTGTCCACCATGCACGCCGGCGAAGTGCAATTCGACCCGATCGCGCTGGCCCTCATGAAGGAAAAGGCGCCGAACTTCTCGGCAGCGACTCTGGCCCGCCTGAAGCAGACCGTCGCCCAGGACACCGCACGCAACGAATACGACCTGCACCTCCGCATCCATCAATGGTTCGGGAACGGCGAGAACCCGGCCGCATTCGAAGACCTAAACCGGCGCGTCTACGCGGAGCTCTTCCTCACACCCCGAACCGACCCCTGGCTCGGCCTCGTCGACAACAGCACCTATTCCGCGATTGCGGGCGGAGGAGTGATCGGCTCGGTAGACCGCGGCCCATCCCGTTGAGGGGCGAACCGCGAACAGCGAACCGCGAATCAGCGACCATGACAAGGGGCCGGCGATTCGCCGCGCCCCTTGTGCTCTCAAGCGCCCTGCGCGCCTCCCGTTGGAAGGGTTTGTGGAGGACGGACAATCCTGTCCGTCGAATGGTGAATTCGCGAACCGAACCGCGATTACTCGACCATGACAAGGGGCCGGCAATTCGCCGCGCCCCTTGTGCTCTCGAGCGCCTTGCGCGCCTCCCGTTGGAAGGGTTTGTGGAGGACGGACAATCCTGTCCGTCGAAT
>CAZYTO010000173.1:5630-5715 GCA_964650405.1 uncultured Thermoanaerobaculia bacterium
TGCGCGCCTCCCGTTGGAAGGGTTTGTGGAGGACGGACAATCCTGTCCGTCGAATCGTGAATCCGCCCCAATGCCGGCCTCGGGA
>CAZYTO010000173.1:5815-12111 GCA_964650405.1 uncultured Thermoanaerobaculia bacterium
CGTTCTCTCGGGGGGACGGACAGGATTGTCCGTCCTCCACAACCTGGCCGCGGAGAATCGTGAATCCGCCCCAATGCCGGCCTCGGGACGTTCTCTCGGGGGGACGGACAGGATTGTCCGTCCTCCACAACCTGGCCGCGGAGCGACGGCATCTCAAACCCAGCCACGCCGCGATCAGCGATCAGCGATCACCGAACAGCGACCCGAGGTACCATACGCCGCTCCTATTGCCATCGGGAGATCGACCGCATCGATGCCTACCTCCGTGAGTGACGCTGCCGCCGCCCTGCACCGGCGCGCCATCATCGTCGACGGCCACTGCGACACGCCCTACCGAATGTTCCGCCACAACGTGCGCCTCGACGAGCACGATCCCGAGGCCCAGTGCGACCTCGGCATGTTGCGGGACAGCGGCATCACCGCCTCGTTCTTCGCCGCCTACGTCCCGCCGGCCTACGCCGGACGGGGCGCCGCCGCCTTCGCCCACCAGCTCATCGACACCATCACCTCCGAGGCGGCGTCGCACGAAGGGCTGACCTTCGTGATTAGTGCCGCCGGCATCCGGAAAGCCAAGAGCGAGGGGCGCATCGCTCTCATGATCGGCGTCGAGGGCGGCCACGCCATCGAGGACTCGCTCGACATCCTCCGAGACTTCTACATCCGCGGCGCCCGCTACATGACCCTCACCCACGTCAACACCAACAACTGGTGCGACTCGTCGGGCGACGCCGGACGGCACGGCGGCCTCACGGACTTCGGCCGCACCGTCGTCCGCACCATGAACGACCTCGGCATGATCGTGGACATCTCCCACGTCAGCGACCCGGCCTACTTCCACGTCCTCGAGACGACCCGCGTGCCCGTCGTGGCCACGCACTCCTCGTGCCGCGCCCTCTGCCGCCACCCCCGCAACATGACCGACGACATGCTGCGCGACCTGGCCGGGAACGGCGGCGTCTGCATGATCAACTTCTTCTCCGCCTTCCTCAACGACGACGTGGCGCAGGTGCTCATGAAGGCCGCCAAACGCCCGAAGGACGCCGAGGAGAACGGCGGAACGGAAGAGCTGCCCAACGACCGCGTCGACTGGGATCTCTACCTGCAGTGGTTCAACACCCTGGGCTGCCCCACGGCAAAGTTCGACGACGTCATCGATCACATCCTCCACGCCGCAAACGTCGCCGGCATCGACCACGTCGGCATCGGCAGCGATTTCGACGGCGTGCCTGCGCTCCCCGACGGCCTGCAGACCGCCGCCGCACTCCCCGCCGTCACCGAGCGCCTCCAGCAGCGCGGCCTGTCCGACGACGAGATCCTGAAGGTCCTGGGCGGCAATTTCCTGCGAGCCTTCGACGCCATCGAAGAAGGAGCGGCGTAACAGATAACAGGTACCGGGTAACAGGTTCCGGGTAACGGGTTCCGGGTAACGGGTCGACGGTAACAGGTACCCGGTACCCGGTACCCGGTACCCGGTACCCGTCACCCGGTACCCGTCAATGATGTCCCGGAGGTGGCGGGGGCGGCGGCGTTGCGCCCGGACCGGGACCATGTCCACCCGGAGGGGGTTGATTCGGGCCGCCGTGAATGCCGCCCGGATCGCCCTTGCCGTTGCCCTGGCCCGGGCTGTTTCCGTTGCCGTTCGCGGGTACGCCGCCGGGACCATGCGGCTGGCCGGGAGGCGGAGCGGCACTGCGCTCGCTCGGCGTCATGGGACGCGAGACCGGTTGCACGTTGCGGCTGTAGTTGGCTGCTTCTCCCGCGTGCACGAGCAGCGGCTCGGGGCGGAGGGTCGAGTTGACGGCCACCGTCCCTTCCCACACCTTCAGCGTCGTCTTGCCGTCGTCGCCGACTTCCACGTCGTACTGCGTGCCGCGGACGGCGAGCAGGGCGCCCGGCGTCTGCACCACGCGCGGCTCGGTGCCGGTGATCTTGTCGAAGATGGCGTGCAGGCGCCCCCGCTCCAGGGAGAGGATGACGCCCGGCGTGTTCGCGGCGAGCTGCACGTCCGTGGCACTGAAGATCTCGAACTTGGCGTGGTAGCGGTCCGAGGAGAGGAGGGCGTACGAGAACCACCCCGTCTGCACCTTGTCCCCGCCCTGGGCATGTTGTCCCTTCGCGGCGTTCACTTCTTTCTGAGACGTGGTGACGACCACCTTCCGCTTCACTTCATCGAACCGGTAGTCGACGGGCGACTGCGCCACCTCGGCGGCCGCGCCCAGCGAGAGCAGTGCCAGGACGATTGCTTTCATGACGACTCCTCGAGGTTGATGCCATAGCGTTTGATCTTGCGAGCCAGCGTCTTCCGTTCGATTCCCAGAATGAATGCGGCCTGCGTCTGATTCCCTCCCGTGGCGCGGAGGACGGTGGCGATGTGGCGGCGCTCCGCCTCATCCAACGGAAACAGAATGTCCCCGGCGTCCTCGCCGCCCTCGAGGTCATCAGACGATCCTGCGCGGCCTTCGCCTGCATACGGGCCGCCGGATGCGATCGTTGGGCTGCCAACGTCGCGCCCCGGCACAGGCGCTCCCCCGCCACGGCGCGGCGCGATGGCCTCGACGGCTCGTGCCGCGGCTCCGGCGTCGGTCAATCCGGACGAGTCGATGACCGTGCGGCGGATGACCTGCTCCAGTTCGCGTACATTGCCCGGCCAGTCGTGTGCGTCAAAGAGGTCGAGCACCGCCTGCGACGGGCCGGGCACGCTCTCGCGGTGCATCTCCTTCGCGACCTTGCGGCGGAAGTGATCGACCAGCAACGGGATGTCGCTGCGCCGCTCGCGCAGCGGCGGCACGCGGATCTCGTACGCGGCCAGCCGGTAGTACAGATCCTCCCGGAACTTCCCCTCGGCCACGAACTGCTTGAGGTCGCGATGCGTAGCGGCGATGAGGCGCACGTTCACGCGGTGGCTCTTCTCCGCGCCGAGCGGCGTGACCGTGCCGTCCTGGATGAAGCGGAGGAGCTTGACCTGGAAGGCGCCGGAGATGTCGCCGATCTCGTCGAGGAAGAGCGTGCCGCCGTCGGCCCGAGACACGGCGCCGCGGCGGTCCTGGCGCGCGTCGGTGAACGCGCCGCGGGTGGCGCCGAACAGCTCTGCCTCGAGCAGCGTGTCCGGGATGGCGCCGCAGTTGATGGCCAGGAACGGCCCGGCCGCGCGGTCGCCGAGGTCGTGGATCGACTGGGCCACCAGCTCCTTGCCGCTGCCGCTTTCGCCGAGGACGAGCACGGGAAACGGCAGCGACGCCACGCGGGTCACGGCCTTGTACATCTCGATCATGGCGCGATGCGAGCCGACGATCCGCGACGGTGGCGCCGGTTCGATCGCTGCGCTCTCCGGCTCGCGCTTTCGGAGGGCGTCGCCGACGCGAGCGATGAGCTCGGACAGCTCGAACGGCTTGGCGAGGTAGTCGAATGCGCCAGCGCGTTGCGCCAGGGCCGTCGTCTCGATGCTGCCGCGCGCGGTCATGAGGATCACGCGCGGCGGATCGCGCCGCTCCACGATCCACTGCAGGAGCTCCACGCCGTTCTCGCCCGGCATGTAGATGTCGCTCACCACGACATCGATACGCTGCTCGCGCAACAGGCGTTGGGCGGACGCCACGTCGCCGGCTTCGAGGATGCGGTGGCCGGCCTTGCCGAGGGCCAGGGCCGCGCTCTCGCGGATGCCGGGATCGTCGTCGACCACGAGGACGGTGGCCATCAATGCCCCTCCACCGCGGGAAGGGAGACGCGGAACAGCGCGCCTCCTTCGCTCGCCGCCGCCACGCCGGCCGATCCGCCATGCCAGCGCGCCACCTCGGCCACGAGCGAGAGGCCGAGGCCCAGCCCCTGTGTGCCGCCCGCGGTCCCGCCGCGGAAGAAGCGCTGGAAGACGCGCTCTCGGTCCTCCGCGGAGAGCCCCGGCCCATGGTCTTCGACCTCGAGCAGGCCGGAGCCGTTCTCGCTCCGCACGCTCACGTGAATCGGAGCGGGCGGCGGCGCGTACTTCAGCGCATTGCCGACGAGGTTGTCGATGACGCGCTCCAGCAGCGCGGCGTCGCCGCGGACAAAGACTTGCGGACTGATGGCCATGAGCAAGGGGCGATCGGCGCCGGCGCGGAGGAGCTCGAGCCGCGCCGCGACGACGTCACCGAGGTTGATGACGGATGCGGAGGTCTCGAAGTCACGCAGCGGCAGGCGCTCGAGATCGAGTAAACCGCTCACCAGCGACTGCAACTTCCCTGCTTCGGACTCCAACAATGCCGTCACGCGCCGGCGCTCGGCCTCGCTCAGCTCGAACTGCGCCAGGAGCTGGGTGAGCCCGCGCATCGACGCCAGCGGCGTCTTCAGCTCGTGCGCCAGCACCCGCTTCGAGTGCGCTTCCTCTTCCCGGTCGCGGCGGAGCCGCGCCGCCACTCCCTCCGTGCGGCGCAGCTCGGAAAGGAGCCTCCGCGCTTCCAGCGTCCCGAACGTCACGGTGATGCAGACGGTGAACGTCACGAAGGGAATGGCCACGCCGGTGAACGCGAGCAGGGGGATGCCGCCGGCGAAGGTCACGGCGAGGAGCGCGAGTGCCGCGATGCGCACCCGGCCGGCGAAGAGGATGAGCGCGACGGCGCCCGCCGCGGCCAGGCCGCCGGCGATGGGCGGCACTTCGTGGATGGTCTCGTGGCGCAGCAGCGATTCCGTTGCTGCCGCATGCACCGTCACGCCCGGATCGGCCGAGCGCCGGCCGGTCACTGGTGTGATGACGCGGTCCCCGAGGCCGAAGGCGGTGGGGCCGATGAAGACGAGCTTCCCCTTCAGCATCGCCGCGTCGCCGCCGTTCAGCAGCGCTACAGCCTCCACCTGCGGCACGTCGCGCGGACGGGTGCGGAACAGCGGCGCCATGACGATGCCCACCGGCACCGGCTCGCCGCTGGCCAGCGACGCCGCTTCGACGGGAAGGGCGGTCAGGGCGTGATCGAGGCTCTGCTTCGTGGTGACGAAGCGGCGCATGACGCCGTCGTGATCGCGCTCGAAGTTGCCGTGGGCCGGAATGCTCGCCGTCAACAGCGGCGGCGACGGCATGAGCCACTCTCCATGCTCGTCGAGCACCGCCACGGCCGCCGAAGGAATCCGCCGCAGCGCCCGCGCCAAACGGTCGTCATCCGGATGCGGATCGGTCAGCAGGACGTCGACGAGCACCGCCCGCGCCCCGCCGTCGACGATGCGGTCGACGAGCGCCGCCAGCTGCGTCCGCGACCACGGCCACGGTCCAACGGCATGGATCGACGCCTCGTCGATGACGACGATGACCGTCGCCGCCGCCGGTTTCGGCAGCAGGAGACGCAGCATCGCATCGCGAACGGGAAGCTCGACCGGAACGGTCACGCCGAACGCCAACAACAACGTGACGCCCACCGCCACCGCGCCGGCTATCCACTTCCACGCCATGGTTTCAAAGTATCGCGCAGAACCGGGGACGAGTCCTGAGTCCTGAGTGCTGAGTAGGGCATGAGGCATGAGTAACTATGAGGAACGAGGCAGAGTGGTGGCAGTCGGCTTGGTTCCGTGGAGGACGGACAATCCTGTCCGTCTGCCCGCGAATCCACCCGAACGCCGGCCACCCGCTCTGCGCCAGGCCTCAGTATCGCGCAGCACGGGAGCGACGTATCATTTGGCTCCCGGTCAGGAGGAGCGTGATGGCGAACCTCACTTCTTCGAATAAGGCTCCACGCAAGTATTCAGGACGACAAATCGTCGTACTGATCGTCGGTGTAGGCGTAACGACGATGTTGCTAATTTTCGCTTTGATAATGCTAGGAGGCCTACCGTCCGTCAGACCAACGCTTCTTGATTCCGACAAGATCGCCGCTTTGAGCTTGGTTGCCTTGGCCGTGGTCGTCGTACTATTTCTGATCAACCACTTCTCCGGCGTTACACCCGGATGGAGAGATCCGTACATGCCTCCAGCTGAGGCACCAGATCAGATTGATCGTGCGAAGAAGTACGAAACCGTCGTGAGCAGCGGTCAATCCGCTTTGCGTGCGCTCCTGACGATAAATGGAGGGAGCCACCATAGCGTTTCTTACGCTCATGGGACATCTCTGGGACAAAGGCGCTCTGTCACGCGGAAACAGTGACAAGCTTGTCGGTGCCCTACAGCCCTTCATCTGGAGCACGTTCCTGGCTGTCCTGGCGTTCGGTACTATTTTTTTCACGAATTGCTTGAGCAGCATACCCCGGCATAAGTTGTCCAATTGGATGTTCGCCATCACGGTATTTTGGGTTCTCCTAAAGGGTGTGTAGAGGGAGAACTGCCGAAAGCGCAGTAGTTTGGC
>CAZYTO010000174.1:0-12097 GCA_964650405.1 uncultured Thermoanaerobaculia bacterium
GTAGTCGGCGACGAAGCGATGCGTACTGTTGAAGTCCGACGCGCCGCGGTCGTTCATGAGCTTGAGAAAGCGATCGATCTTCTGCATGACGAAGAAGGTGCCGAGTGCCGAGTGCTGAGTGCCGAGGTGAGTGCCGAGTGCTGAGTGCCGAGTGCTCAGTGCCGAGCGCTGAGCCCCTGACTCCTCGGCACTCAGCACTCATCACTCAGCACTCAACTAGAGTGATCGTGGACGATTTTCCAGCCATCGCCGAATTTCCGGAGGAGCACGGTGAAGAGGCCGCTGGGCGAGTCGCCTTTCTTCATCGCCAGTTGCCAGCGGCCGGTCACGAATGCGTTCTTGCCGTCGATCGGTTCGATGCGAAGCTCGCTGAACGTGAGCGTCCCCATCTCGCGCCCGCCGGACTGGTACCGCTGCCGGTAACGGTCGAGCGTCTGCTGCCAGCCGCGGGTGATCGTGGCGCCACTGTAAAACTCCAGCTCGGGCGAGCGCCAGTAGCCGGCCATGTAGCCTTCCAGGTCGCCGCGATTCCACGCCGCCACCTGGGCGTCGAGCACGGCACGGATGTCGGCCGTGTCGCCGTGCAGCGTGACCGCCAGCAAGAGAAGCAGGACCATCGAAGGCGAATTGTAAACGGCAGCGCAGCGTGGAGGACGGACAATCCGCCCTTGCACCTAAAGTCCGATCGGACGATGAATATGAAGGCTGGGAAGGCTGAAAGGCTGAACGGGAGCCCGTGCTGCCTCTGGCCCTTTCAGCCTTTCGACCTTCCAGCCTTCCGTCACAGCGCATGCTCCCGACTTAGGTGCAGGGCTGGCCCGCCGCCGCCCCTCTACGCTGCGCCCCTCAGCGACTCCCGAAACTCCAGCAGCATCTGTTCGCCCTCCGGCCAGGGTCCATGGCCGGAGGCTCCGTTGATGTGGCCCGCATCGCCGATGACGATGAGGCGGCTGCCCCACGTCTTCGCGAAGTGCTCCGCGCGCGCGGCAGTGACGTACTCGTCGTTCGTGCTGGCGACCACGATGCTGGGGAAGGGCAGGGTCGTGTTCGGGAACTGATCGAAGCTCCGTCCGTCCGGGGGATAGTTCGGCGCTTCGACGTCGCTCGGCGCGACGAGAAACGCGCCGGCCACGCCGCGCCCTCCGGTGTCTTTCGCCCACTGCGCCACCAGCGAGCATCCCAGCGAGTGCGCGGCCAGGAGCGGCGGGCCATCGCAGGCGCGAATGGCCGCGTCGAGCGTCGCCACCCACTCGTCCCGGTCGGGGTGATCGAAGTCGCGCTGCATCACGCGCGTCACGTCCGCGTGCTTGGACTCCCAGTGCGTTTGCCAGTGCAGCGGGCCGGAGTTCCAGAGGCCGGGGACGGTGAGGATCTTCATCTTACTTGCCATAGGTGATCCTCCAGATCTTCTCGGCGCCGTCATCGCTCACCAGGAGCGACCCGTCCTTCAGTACTAGCAGGCACACCGGCCGTCCCCACACCTCGCGGCTCGTCTCGCTGGTCATCCAGCCGGTGAGGAAGTCGTCGTAGCCGCCGGCGGGGCGGCCGTTCTTCATCGGCACGCAGATGATCTTGTAGCCGGTGCGCAGGGAGCGGTTCCAGGAGCCGTGGAGGGCGACGAAGAGGCTGCCGCGGTACGACGCCGGGAACATCGATCCTCCGTAGAAGGCGATGCCGAGGGGAGCTGAGTGGGCCTGGATCAACAGGGTGGGAGGGATGGTCTTGGCCACGAGGGCGGGGCTCTCGCCGCGGCGGCGCGGCTCCTCGTGCGGCCCGAGGTAGGCGTAGGGCCAGCCGTAGAACGCGCCGGCCCGGACGTCGGTGACGTAGTCAGGGACGAGATCGTCGCCGAGGCCGTCGCGCTCGTTTACGGCCGTCCAGAGCGCGCCCGTGCCGGGAGCCCAGGCCATGCCGACGGGATTGCGCAGCCCCGAGGCGAAGATACGGGGCGGGCCGCCCTCGGGCGCGTATTCGAGGATCGCCGCCCGGCGCACGTCTTCGCCGCTGTCGACGTTCGAGCCCGAGCCGACGCTGACGTACATCTTCGTCCCGGCGGCATTGAAGAGGATGCCGCGGGTCGAGTGTCCGTTGGGCGGCAGATCGGTGATGGGCTGCGGGTTGCCGTGCGCCTCCGTGTCGCCCGGCTTGTAGGGGAAGCGGACGACGCCGTTCTCGTTGCCCACGTAGAGGAACCCGCCGTGCAGGGCCAGGCCGAACGGCTGGTCGAGTCCCTGGGGTGAGGTGAAGCGCCCCTGGCCGCGGAGGATGGTGATCTTCCCCGCGCCCGGCTCGGCGACGATCCCGTCGCCGTTCGGCGCCTCGAGCATCGTGCGCGGGTCGCTGAGCCGGTCGGCGAAGACCGCGACGTGAAAGCCGGGCGGGAGATGCAGCGCGGCGTTCTCCGGCTGCTTAACCACGCGGGGCGGATTGCCGGCCGAGGGCGAGGCGAACGGCGCGGGCAACTGCTCGAAGCGGACGTCGTGATGCTGCAGGGCCGGATCGTTCGAAGTGCTCACCGTAGCCGGCAGCGGCGTCGCTTCGCGCGAACAGGCGAGGAGGAGAAGGGCGGTGAGGAATGCTGGATGTCGCATGGCGCAGCTATCATCTTTCCATGACTCTCGCCGAGAAAACGCAAGCGTTCCGTGAACTGCATCAGCGTGACGGCCTCTTCCTCCTGCCGAATGCCTGGGACGCGGCCAGTGCCCGCCTCGTCGAGCGCGCCGGCTTTCCGGCGGTGGCCACGTCCAGCGCCGCCGTCTGCGCCGTCCTCGGGTACAGCGACGAAGAGGGCGTCTGGGACGAGCTCCTGGTGATCATGCGATCCATCGGACGGTCGGTGAGCGTGCCGGTGACCTTCGACATCGTCGAGGCCTACGCCTCCTCGCGCGAGGAGCTCCTACGCCACATGGACGACGTCCTGGCCGCAGGCGGCTCCGGGATCAACTTCGAGGAGGGGGCGGGCTCACCGGATGCGCATGCCGAGCGCGTAGCGGCGGTACGTGCGCACGTGGGGGATGCCCTGGTGATCAACGCCCGCGTGGACGTCTTCCTGCGCAAGCTCGGCGATACGGACGAAGCCATCCGGCGCGGCCGCCTCTACCGCTCCGCCGGCGCCGACTCGATCTTTCCCATCGGCGTGAGCGACGAGCCCACCATCGCTCGTCTCGTGCAGGGAATCGACGCACCGATCAACATCCTGGCCTCGCCGGCGGCGCCGCCGCTGGCGCGGTTGCGCGAGCTGGGCGTGCGCCGGGTGAGCCTCGGCTCCGGCGTCTTCCGCGCCCAGGTCGCGGCCACGGCCGGCATTCTCCGTTCCCTGCGCGACGACGGAAACCTCGAGGCGCTGCGGAACGCCGTTCCGGCCAGCGACCTCCGCCGTTGACCCAACGGCCCGGCGGCGGTCTCCGTAATAAATCAGCTACCATGTGCCCGAGTGGCCGCTGCGCCGCTGCCGTACCGAATCCCGAGGAGACTTTTGAATGATCGTGGCTTCCCCGCGTCTCAGAGCTGTTGCCCTCCTGACCCTCGTGTTCCTGACTGCGATTCCCCTTGCTGCAGCCACCACCACCAGCAAACGGCATCTCATCCGGCCCGTGCCTGAAGTCACCGTCACCGGCGTCGTGAGAGACGCCAGCAACAGCAGGCCCGTGAAGAACGTCATCGTCTCGAACGGCGTGCTCTTCGCCACCACCGACGACTCCGGCGCCTGGACGCTGAAGCTCCCCCAGGGCCGCCCCACGTTGCTGACCGCTACCTATTTCGCGTTCCACACCCAGACCGTCAGCCTCACCCCGAGCGCCGGCGGGACCCTCGACTTCTCGCTGACGCCGAACCCGATCATCACCGTGAAGACGGCGGGCGGCGAAAGCGTCGACCTCGACTACGACACCTCGAAGTTCGCCTACATCATCGTTTTCATCGGCTACGTCAAAGACGACAACGCCAACTTCTGCAAGCCGAACGGCCAGGCCTGGGCCCCGAACAAGTCGGAGTTCAACAAGATCACCGGCCCGGCCACGAACGTCAACTTCAACGCATGCTGCACGCTCGGGCCCGTCACCACCGCCAACGTGGACATGAAGTCGGGGGAGAAGACGGCCGTGTATTTCAACGACAGTTGCTTCGGCGACGAGGTCGATTTCCTCGGCCGGGAGCGCTCCACCGGCAACTTCCGCTACTTCGCGTTCAAGGACATCGCGGAGATCGATTTTCCGTGACGGTTTCATCCTGAGCGGGGCGGCCGGTGGGTGAGAGCGAAGGATCGGATCCTGGCACAGCGGGAATGTCGAGAAGAGCGCCCAGGTCTCCGATATGCCGCGCTTTGATCCTTCGCTCCCGCCCGACCACCACCCTCACTCAGGATAGACTGAGCCGTCATGACGGCATCCGTCGAGCCGCGATTCACGCTCGCCCAGACGTCGGCCGAGATCGACCGGCTCTACGCCCTCCAGCAGGCCCGCCGAGCGGCGGTGGTGCAGACCACGGCGCGTGAGCGGATCGCCAAGCTCCGCCGGCTCCATGACGCCCTTCTGGCACGCCGGGAGGAGATCCACGCCGCGCTCTGGGACGACTACCGCAAACCTGCCGCCGAGGTGGATTTGACGGAGATCTTCGCCGTGCTCGGCGAGGCACGCCACGCCATGCGGCACCTTCGGCGATGGATGCGGAAGCGCCGTGTCGCTCCGGCCCGGGCCCTGATCGGCTCGCGCTCCTACATTGAATATGAGCCGAAGGGCGTCGTGCTCATCATCTCTCCTTGGAACTTCCCCATCAACCTCACCCTCGGTCCGCTCGTGGCGGCCATCGCCGCCGGCAACTGCGCCATCCTCAAGCCCTCCGAGCTCACCCCTCACGCCTCGGCCGTCATGCGCCGGATCCTCGGCGACCTGTTCGAAGAAGACGAGGTGGCCATGGTCGAAGGCGACGCCGGTGTGGCCACCGAGCTGCTGCGCCGCAGGTGGGACCACATCTTCTTCACCGGCAGTCCGGCCGTGGGGAAGATCGTCATGAAGGCCGCGGCCGAGCACCTCACCTCGGTCACGCTGGAGCTCGGCGGCAAGTCGCCGGTGATCGTGGACCGCACCGCCAACCTCGACGAAGCGGCGAAGAAGATCGCCTGGGGCAAGCTGCTCAACTCCGGCCAGATCTGCCTCGCCCCCGACTATCTCCTCGTCGACAAGAGCATCGCCGCAACGTTCACGGAGAAGCTTCGGAAAGCCATCGACGCCCTGCCTGCCGAGGGGACGCGCGGCGTCATCGTCAACGAACGGCACGCGGCGCGGCTGAAGTCGCTGATCGACTCGGCCGTCGCCCGCGGCGCGCACGTGGTGATGGGCGGCACCACGCACGACCGCGACGTGGCCGCGACTGTTCTGACCGGCGTACCGGCCGACGCGCCCATCCTGCAGGACGAGATCTTCGGTCCGCTCCTTCCGCTCGTCACCTTCGAATCGCGTGAAGAGGCCTACCGCATCATCGCCGGGCGCGAGAAGCCGCTCGTGCTCTACCTCTTCAGCCGCGACCGCGACGTCATCGAAGAGGTCCTCTCCCGCACCAGCGCCGGCGGCACCGTGGTCAACGACACCCTCGTCCACTTCTACCAGACCAACCTCCCCTTCGGCGGCACCGGCAACAGCGGCGTGGGGAAATCGCACGGCTTCTACGGCTTCGAAGCCTTCTCCAACGCCCGCGGCGTGCTCGAACAACCCACCCGCTTCTCCATCGTGCAGATGGTCTATCCCCCCTACACGAAGTTCCGGCAGAAGCTCATCGACTTCACGCTGAAGTGGATGTGAGGGTCGCTGGTCGCTGATCGCTGATCGCTCACGCTGAGGTGGATATCACCAGCGAACAGCGATCAGCCACCAGCGATCACCGAAGCGAATACAATCCCGCCCCCGCATGACCACTGCCTTGACGCTGGGTCGATTCGCTCCGCTGCATCGCGGGCACCAGAGGCTCTTCGAGACGGCGCTCGCGGAGAACGACCGGCTGGTTGTCTTGATCTACGAGGCGCGGGAGACGGCCATCCCTCTCGAGAGGCGAGCCGGCTGGATCCGCAGTCTCTATCCCGACGTGGAGGTGCTGGAGTGCCGCGGGGGGCCGGAGGAGAACGGCCTGACGCCGGAGCTCATCGCCGCGCATGACGCCTACATCCTGGAGCGGCTCGGCGGCCGGAAGATCGACACCTTCTATTCCGGAGGCGAGCCGTACGGGGAGCACGTCAGCCGCGCTTTGGGTGCGCGCGAGCGGCGGATCGAGCGTCGCGGCCCGGGCGCGCGGGACATCCGCGCCGATCCATACGCCCATCGCGCATTTCTCGACGCGCTGGTCTACCGGGACCTGATCACGAAGGTGCTCTTCATCGGCGCGCCGTCGACGGGGAAGACGACGCTGGCCATCGCCGCGGCCCGGCACTTCGGCACGGTGTGGATGCCGGAGTACGGCCGCGAGTACTGGGAGCAGCACCAGAGCGAACGGCGGCTCAGCCCCGAGCAACTCGTCGAGATCGCCGAAGGACATCGCGAGCGCGAAGACGCCATGGCCCTGGAAGCCAACCGCTACCTCTTCATCGATACCGACGCACGGGTCACGCGCTTCTTCGCGCTCTATTACCACCAGAGCGTCCACCCGCGCCTCGAAGCGCTGGCCCGCGAAGCCGTGACCCGCTACGACGTCACCATCCTCTGCGAAGACGACATCCCCTTCGACGACACCTGGGACCGTTCCGGGGAAGTCAGCCGTACCCTCTTCCAGCAATGGATCGAAGCGCAGCTCCTCGCGGACGGCACGCCGTTCACCCGTGTCCGCGGCAGCGTGGAAGAAAGGCTGGGGCAGGTAATCCGAGTGCTGAGTCCTGAGTGCTGAGTGCCGAGTGAGTGATGAGGTCCCATGCCCCTCAGCACTCGGCACTCAGCACTCAGCACTCGAAAGGGTATGATCCGCCCGTGTCTCTGGCTGGCAAGCTCCGTTTCGCGAAGACGCTCCTGTTTGGAGGTGGACCGATGCTCAAGGTTGGCGAGGTCGCGCCCGATTTCGAGGCGAAGGATCATCACGGCAAGACCATCAAGCTGAGCGGCCTGCGCGGCAGCAAGGTCGTGCTCTGGTTCTATCCGAAGGCCGACACCCCCGGTTGAACGATCGAGGGTTCCGGGTTCCGGGACCTCAGCGATCAGTACGCGGCGAAGAACACGAAGATCCTCGGCGTGAGCTTCGACACGCCGGACGAGAACTCCCGCTTCGCCTCCAAGTTCCACTTCCCCTATCCGCTGCTCTGCGACACCGATCATTCGATCGGCCTCGCCTACGGCGCGGCGTCGAGTGCGAAGGACGAGTACGCCCGCCGCATCGCCTACGTCATCGACGAGAACGGCCGCATCTCCGAGGCGCATGAGAAGGTCGATGCGAAGACGTACCCGATGGAGCAGTTGGGGAGGCTGTAACACGACTCCATCCTGAGCGCGGGCGGTTGTGTTGGGTGCGAGCGAAGGATCGGAACAAGGCACTCGCAAATCGCGCTTGTTACGCTTTCGTTTCGTAGCGGCATTCGGGTGTGCCGCGCTTTGATCCTTCGCTCCCACCCAGCACACCCGCCCGCGCTCAGGATGAACGTCCCCTGAAACCTTCACGCCTCTCGGTCGTTATAGGTGCCAGCAATCGCATCGGGGGGCACCTATGAGCACCAAGCGCAAGAAAAAAGTCTGGATCTTCACCATCATCCTGGCACTCGTCATCGTCGTCGGTCTCGTGGCGATGAAAGCCAAGGGCTCGGCCAAGCAGGAGCCGAAGGCGCCGGTGAAGATCGGCAAGGCCGAAGTGGCCGACGTGCAGGTGAAGGTGACCGAAGTGGGCACCGTCCAGCCCGAAGTGAAGGTCGACGTCAAGTCGGCCGTCTCCGGCAAGGTCACGGAGATCCTCCACCGCGACGGCGACATCGTCCACCGCGGCGACGTCCTGGCCCGCGTCGAGCCCGACCTCAACCAGGCCCAGTCGCTCGCCGATACCAAGAACCAGCTCAGCTCCGCCGAGATCAACTACCAGCAGGCCCGGAAGAACTTCGACAGCGACAACGCCCTCTTCCAGCAGGGACTCCTGGCCACCAAGCAGCACCGCGACAGCGAGACGGCCTACCTCTCCGCCAAGCAGGAGTATGAGAAGGCCCACGAGAAGTACGCCATCGTCCAGAAGAACGGCATCCCCATCGACCAGTCGCCGGAGCGCTTCACCGGCTCCAACGTCGTGGCGCCCATGGACGGCGTGGTCCTGACCAAAAACATCGAGATCGGCGACTCCATCACCTCGGGCGTCTCGTCCTTCAACGCCGGCACGGTGCTCTTCAGCGTGGCCGACGTCTCCAAGATGATCGTCAAAGCGGGCGTGAACGAAGTCGATATCGGCAAGATCCACGTTAGCATGCCGGTGAAGGTCTCCCTCGACGCCTACCCGAAAGTCTCGTTCGCCGGCCGCATCGACCGCATCGCTCCGGCCGTCCGCCTCGACGACAAGGTACGTGTGTTCGACGTGGAGATCCGCCTCGACGCCCAGGGCCGCGAGCTCCGCTCCGGCATGACCGCCAACATCGAAGTGGTGGGCGAGCGGAAGGACAAGGTCCTCACCGTCCCGGTGGAAGCGGTCTTCCAGCGCGACGGCGCCGAGATCGTCTACGTGAAGAAGAAGCTCGACCCCAATGCGCCGCCCCCGGTGAAGACCGAGAAGAAGGACGGCCAGCCCCAGCAGGACAAGGACGCCTGGAAGCGGTGGTTCGAGAAGCGTGAAGTGGCCTCCGGCCTTTCCGACAACGCCCGCGTCGAGATCGTCAAGGGACTCAAGGCCGGCGACGAAGTGGCCCTCGAGGACCCGACCCTGCCGGCCGACAAGAAGAAAGACGAAAACGACGACTAGGGAGTTGGCGAGCGGGAGGACGAGCGAGCGGCGAGCGGGAAAACATTCCCCGCACGTCTCCCGCTCGCCGCTCGCCCGTCCTCCCGCTCGTCGGAGACAGCCATGAGCGCCATTCTGAAATTCGAAGAACCAGCGGAGCCGGAAGTGAGCGACGCCAAGGCCCTGATTCAGCTCGACGAGGTCACCAAGACCTACGACTCCGGCGAGAACGCGGTGCAGGCCCTGCGCGGGGTCGACGTAGCCATCCAGCGCGGGGAGTTCGTCTCCATCATCGGGCCCTCGGGGTCGGGCAAGTCGACGCTCATGCACATCCTGGGCTGCCTCGATACGCCCAGCTCCGGGAAGTACTGGCTGGACGGTGAGGACGTGGCGGAGATGTCGGCGCGCTCGCTGGCCCGGGTGCGCAATCAGAAGATCGGCTTCGTCTTCCAGACCTTCAACCTCCTGCCGCGGGCCACGATCTGGAAGAACGTCGAGCTGCCCCTGCTCTACGCCGGCATGGGACGCGAGGAGCGCCGCGAGCGCGCCCTCGAGGCCCTGAAGCGCGTCGGCCTCGACAACCGCGCCAAGCATCGCCCCAATGAGCTCTCCGGCGGCCAGCGCCAGCGCGTAGCCATTGCCCGCGCCCTGGTCAATCAGCCATCGCTCATCCTGGCCGACGAGCCCACAGGCAACCTCGACACCAAGACCGGCAGCGAGATCATCCGCATCTTCGAAGACCTGGCCGCCTCCGACGAGACCATCGTCCTCGTCACCCACGACCCCGGCATCGCCGACCGTACCCACCGCCGCATCAAGATCGTCGACGGACAGATCGTCGAGGGAGATTCGATCGACGAATAGAGTGCCGAGTGCGGAGTGCCGAGTGCCGAGGCGAGGCACGCGTCACTCAGGACTCGGCACTCGGCACCCAGGACTCGGAACTCGGCACTCTGCACTAAGAAGACACCATGATCCTCCTTGAATCCATCATCGACGGGATCCGCGACATCAAGGATCACTTCGGCCGCACGCTCCTGCAGCTCGTCGGGATCATTCTCGGTGCGGGCTCGATCGTGGCGACGTTCTCCCTCTCCGTGGCCGGGAAGAAGGCGGCCATGGACTACTACAAAGTCAGCGGCGGCATCCAGAAGATCTGGATCTCCGACAAGCCCACCGGCAAGATCACCCAGTCGGCCAAGGCCCTGGCCTCGCAGGGTCTCACGTACGGCGACGTCCTGGCCATCCAGCGCGGCGCGAAAGAGATCGACCTGGTCTCGCCCATGTCGTCGCAGACCATGACCATCCGCTACCGCGACGTGGAGAAGCCGCGCCAGATCTCCGGCGTCATGCCCGCCTACTCGCCCATGAACGACTTCCACGCCGACAAGGGGCGCTTCATCACCGACAACGACCTGGCCACGGCCGCCCGCGTGGTCGTCCTCGGCACCGAGCGCGCCCAGGAGTTCTTCGGCTCGGACGATCCCATCGGCAAGACCATCACCATGAACGGCACCGGCTATCAGGTCGTGGGCGTCATGGAGGAGAAGTACTTCTCGTTCGACCACAAGCACAACGTCATGCGGTGGATGAACCGCAACATGTACATCCCCATCACCACGCTCATGACCCGCAAGGGAGAGCCGTTCGAGCGCGGGAAGGTGGACTGGATGCACGCCCGCATGCGCAACATCGAGAAGAACGAAGAGGCCGTGGGCCAGATCGAGACGGTGCTCTTCCGCGAGCACGGGGTGAAGGACTTCGACGTCCTCTCCCGCATCGCCAACCTCAAGCGCAACGAAGAGAACAATAAGATGTACGACATCACCTTCATGGTGTGCGGCATCATCTCGCTCCTCGTGGGCGGCATCGTGGTCATGAACATTCAATTGGCCTCGTTCAACGAGCGCGTGCGCGAAGTGGGCACCCGCAAGGCCGTGGGCGCCTCACCGGCCCAGATCTTCAGCCAGTTCCTGGCCGAGTCCGTCCTCGTCTCCGTCTTCGGCGGCTTCCTCGGCCTCTTCGTCGGCCAGCTCTTCACCCAGGGCATCTCCGCCCTCACCCGCAACCCCGCCGAGATGACCATGTCCACGGCCATCCAGGCTTTGATCTTCGCCGCGGGCACCGGGCTGGTCTTCGGCATGTACCCGGCCATTCGGGCCTCGCGACTGAGCCCGATCGAGGCCTTGAGAACCGAATGAAAGGAGTGCCGAGTGCCAAGTGCTGAGTGCCGAGCTGATTCTTCTCGGCACTCGGCACTCCGCACTCGGCACCTAGAGAACCATGCGACTCGGCGAATCCGTCCGCACCTCCATCGAAGAAGTCAGGGCCCATCCGCTGCGCTCGGCGTTCACGCTCGTCGGCGTCATTCTCGGCACCTGTGCGCTGGTCATCGTGATGTCCGTCCTCGACGGCGTCGAGGCCTCGGTATGGAAGGGTGTGGAGGACCTGGGCATGGACGGTGTGCTGGTGATCTCGCCGCGCAAACCGACGGACCGGATCGAAGCGGCCAAGATGAACATCTCCCGCGGCCTGCGCACCGAGGACGTGAAGGCGTTCGAGGGGAGCGAGCTCATTGGATCGATCGGTCCGGTGGGGGAGACGCGCGCCGTCATCGCCGCCGGCCGCCTCTCCGGCCGGGTGACCGTCTACGGCATCACCCCCGAGTTCGCGGACATCAAGAACCGGCGCACCAGCGAAGGGCGCTTCCTCGCCGAGCATGACGTCGACGAAAAGCGGCCCACGTGCGTCCTCGGCTTCAAGCTCAAGCAGCAGCTCTTCGGCGGCTCGGACGCCGTCGGCCAGCAGATCAGCCTGGCCGGGCGCCGGCTCGAAGTCGTCGGCGTCGGCACCCGCTTCAACATGGAGTTCGTCGACGACGACGACATGCGCAAGGAGACGGCCGGCATCTACATCCCGTTCTCGGTCTACGAGGACATGTTCGGGCGCACGAACGCCATCTCCTACATGCTGGCCAAGGCCGCCACGCCGGAGCAGTCCATCGAGGCGGAGGACGAGGCCGCGCGCGTGTTCGCCCAGGTGCACAACGGCATCCACGACATCCGCGTGTCGAACGTCGGGAAAGAGATCCTGAAGGAGCGCGGCAACATCCAGAGCGTCCTGCGCAACTGGCGCATCGTCTTCTTCGCCATCGCCGGGGTGTCGCTGCTCATCGGCGGCGTGGGCATCTTCTCCGTGCTCAAGATCTCCATCTCCG
>CAZYTO010000175.1:0-11988 GCA_964650405.1 uncultured Thermoanaerobaculia bacterium
TGTGGGTGGGGCCGGGAGCGGGGGGGGGGGGATCGTTGGGGAGACGGGCGGCGGGGTTGGGGGGTGGCTGGGTGGCGGCGGGGGGGCGCTGTGGGGTCGTGGCGGGTGGCTTGGTTGCTGGGGGGGCGGGTTGCGGGGTTGCGGGGTTGCGGGGTTGCGTTGCGGGTTGCGAGGTTGCCGGGTTGTTGGGTTGCGGAGTGGTCGTCGTGGTCGGCGTGGTGCTCGTGACCGGCGTGGCGGTTGATTCCGTCGCAGGTGGTGCGGTCGTCGTCTCCGGCGCGGGGGCCGGCACCTTCGTCGCGTTCGGGTAGGTCCCGACGAGGACGATCTTCCGCTCCCGCGAGGCGACGGTGTTGGCCACCAGCGCGCAGAGCACGGCGGCGGCGATCAGCGTAATGGCTTCCAGGGAATGCTTGCGCAGATCCATGTTCGTGTCGTGTGACGCACCGGGCGGCGCGAAGTTCCGTCGGATCGTATCAGACGCGATCCGCGCCGGCGCCGTAAACCAGACAGACGAAGGAGTCGAGCAGCCCCGCAACTCCGTAACCTTGCCACATGCAAACGAAGATGCAGCAGCCGAGGGAACGGCGTAAAATGCAGCGCTCTCATCTCCCATGGCCCGCTACGAAGAACGAGACGAGTCGCACGATCTCCTGAATCACTACCTGCAGGAAATCTCACGCATCCCGCGGCTCACTCCCGAGCGTGAGCGCGAGCTCGGAAAGCGCGTCCAGGAGAATGACAAGACGGCGCTCGAAGAACTGGTGAAAGCGAACCTGCGCTTCGTCGTGTCGTATGCGAAGCGCTATCGCAACTCGCACGTCCTCTTCCTCGACCTGATCAACGAAGGCAACATCGGCCTCATCCACGCCGCGAAGAAGTACGACCCCGAGAAGAACGTCAAGTTCATCACCTACGCCGTGTGGTGGATCCGCCAGTCCATCCTGCATGCCCTGTCCGAGCAGGGCGGCGCCTTCCGTCTCCCGCCCAAGCGCGCCAACCTGATGTACCGCCTGGAGAAGGCCATCGGCGCGGCCATGCTGGAGGGGACGCACATCCCCACGGCGGAGGAGCTGGCCGTGGAGCTCGGCGTAACGGTGAAGGAAGTGCAGACGTTGATGCATGCGAACAGCGACAACTTCTCGCTGAACGCCCAGCTCGACGACGACTCGCACACCGAGCTGGCGGACGTCATCGAACAGACCACCGTCCCGTCTGCCGAGGATGAGATGCAGAAGGAGTCGCGCCGCGAGGAGCTGCTGGCGCACATCTCCGTCCTCTCCCCGAAAGAGCGGCTGGTGCTCACCCTCCGCCACGGCGTGAGCGACAACGTGCCCAAGCGTGTCGACGACGTGGCCAACTTCCTCAACCGCTCCACGGAGAACGTCGAGGGCGTCCTGCAGACAGCCACGCAGAAGATCTGTACGGCCCTGGGCATCACCGAGAGCGAGCTGGCCGCCCTGCTGCTCTACACGAATCCGAACGCCAAGTCCTGGTGGCGTTTCTGGTACGAGCTCGGCGACCTCGGCGCCGGCATGTCGCCGGAGATCGACCGCTCCCGGATCAAGAACCTCGAGGACATCACCCAGCAGGGCCGCGTGCAGAAGTCGCTCGAGGAGACCCTGACCCTCGAAGAGCGGACGATCCTGAAGCTCCGGTACGGCGTGCTGCAGGACGACGAGCTGACCCTGCGCGACATCGGCGAGATCCTGCACCTCTCCCGCGAGCGCGTCCGGCAGATCGAACAACGCGCCGAGGCGAAGTGCCGGCGCAGCGTGCGCCGGGATCGGTGAGCAGTCGCTGATTCGCTTATTCGCTGGTCGCTTATTCGCGGGTCTGTTCGCAGAGCGCTGAATCGCGGAACCTATCTCATCTTCCCTGCGCCGCCATCCAATGGGTGTCTGCCCGAACCGGTCGAACGGAATGCTCGGCGTGAGTGTGGCGTATATACTATGTCGATACTTTTCAACGGGAGGCGGCATGACGGAGCGCGCGAAGATTTTCAACAATGGCGGGAGCCAGGCAGTTCGACTCCCGAAGGCTTGTCGATTCCCCGAGGGGCAGCGCGAAGTCGTGGCGCACCGGGAGGGCAGAAGGGTCATTCTCGAACCGGCTGATGAATGGACGCCGGAGTTCCTACGGACGCTCGGATCTTTGAAGGAAGAACTGGAACGTCCTCGATCTCAGGTGATCGGCAAGAAGAAGGATCCGTTTGCATGACCAGGTTCATGCTGGATACGGACTCGATCAGCCTCGCTCTGCGGGGCCAGGGCCAGGTCGGCGCACGGATTGTGCAACATCTGCCCTCCGAGCTCTGCGTGAGCGCAATCACGATGGCCGAGCTTCGTTATGGTGCCGATCGGCGAAGCTCCAGGAAGATTCATCGAGCGGTCGATTCATTTATCAAAGGCATTGAAGTGATGCCATTTGACGACCAATGCGCGACGCAGTTCGGAAGACTTGCATCTGAACTGGCCGACGCTGGTACACCGATCGGGGACTTCGACGTCCTCATCGCTGCACATGCGATCGCGGTGGATGCGATCCTGGTCACCAGCAACACGAAGCACTTTGCTCGCGTCCGGTCGCTCCGATCGGAGAATTGGTTCTAAAGCCAAGCCGGCGATCCGCGTTACGAAACCACGCGCGCTGCGTTCGGGGAGTTGCCGAACACCGTGTTCAGGGCCAGCACCATGATGCCGTCGCGCAGGACGACGCCGTGGGTGTTGCCGTCCAGCAGCGCCGTGCCCTCGACGGGGCGGTGGCGGAGGTCTCCGCGGCAGACGTTGAGGTGCTGCGTGGCCACGGCGAAGACGTCGGCGGCGCGGGGAAAGACGTCATGCCGGCGGACGTTGCAGGCCTGGCAGGTGAAGCCGCCTTCACCGGTGACGGTGCGGTAGAAAATCGTAAACGGCTCGATGCCGCGCATGGTGACCACGCTCATGGGATGAAGGAAGTATAGCTGATGAGGCCGGCCGAGGCCGTGATATCCGTTACTTCGAGCCGTCCGCTCACGGTGTGAGCCTCCCGCTTCGATATTCCCGACGAACAGTTGAGGAGCGCCCCGGTTTCCCTCCTTCGCCCTTCGCCCTTACGTCGGTCTCGCCTCCGCCGCCTCGTCCCAGATCAGCACATGCTTCCGCTCCTTCAGTCCGAGCGAACCGACGATGAACGTCAGCAGGGCGATGCCGATGACCCAGTAGAGGCCCGCGTCGGGATTGCCGGTCCACTTGAGGAGGATCCCGGCGATGAGAGGCAGCGTGCCGCCGAACCAGCCGTTGCCGAGGTGGTAGGGGAGGGAGAACGAGGTATAGCGGATCCGGGCGGGGAACGATTCGATGAGGAAGGCGGCGATGGGGGCATAGACCATCGTCACGTAGATCATCTGGACGAAGATGAGCAGGACCAGAGTGACGGGATTCCGGGTGGCCGCCATGGCGTGATAGATCGGCAGATAGGTCAGCGCCGCGAGGAGATTGCCGGCCAGCATGATCTTCAGCCGGCCGATGCGGTCGGAAAGCGCGCCGAAGAGGATGAAGAACGGCATGCCCAGCGCCAGGGCGGTGGCGATGATGACGTTGCTCTGGGTGAGGGTGAGCTTCAGCGACGTCTGTAGAAACGACATGGCGTAGAACTGGCCCGTGTACCAGATGATCCCCTGGCCGGCCGTGGCGCCGAACAGGACGAGCAGGACGATCCTGAGATTGCTCCAGTTGCCGAAGCTCTCGCGCAGCGGCGCCGTCGACGACGTACCGCTGGCCTTGATCGACTGGAAGAGCGGCGACTCCGCCAGCGACATGCGGATGTAGAGCGAGATGGCCACCAGGAGGAGCGAGAGCAGGAACGGCACACGCCATCCCCAGGCGTTGAAGTCGGCCTCGGTCATCAGGCTCTTCACCCCCAGGATCACGCCGAGCGAGACGAAGAGGCCGAGCGTGGCCGTGATCTGGATGAAGCTCGTGTAATAGCCGCGCCGGTGGTCCGGCACGTGCTCGGCCACGTAGACCGCCGCCCCGCCGTACTCGCCGCCGAGGGCCAGACCCTGCAGGAGGCGGAGCAGGAGCAGGATCGTCGGTGCCAGGAGTCCGATGGACGCGTAGGCCGGCAGCAGGCCGATGAGAAACGTGGACAGCCCCATGACCGTCATGGTGACCATGAAGGCGTACTTGCGGCCGATCAGGTCGCCGACCCGGCCGAAGACGACCGCGCCGAAGGGACGGACCACGAAGCCCGCCGCGAACACCGCCCAGAAGTTGATGAGCGACCACGTGGGGTCCTTGGCCGGGAACATCAGTCCGGACATGGTCTTGGCCAGGCTGCCGAAGATGTAGAAGTCGTACCACTCGATCATCGTGCCGAGGCCGGAGGCGAAGATGATGCGGCCGATGGGGTACTGCGGTCGGTTGTTGTCGTTCACGCGTTGCCCTCGCTGGATTCGCTCATTCGCTTACTCGCTTATTCGCTTACTCGCTTATTCGCTTACTCGCTTATTCGCTAGTCGCTGTTGGCTGTTCATCGGTCTCTTGCACGTCTTGTTGCCTCATGGGGCGCAGTTGGATCGGGAGCGACGTGGCCGGGCTCCGGCACTCGGGGGATTCTCGAAAGCGATGGGGACAACGAGCGAAGACTACGATTCGGATTCGCTCAGGATAGCGGACCCGGCCATCGCTGGACAGGGCGAAGTGGAGCGAGCGAGCCGGCGGGGCACGACCTGATGTGTGGAGGACGGACAATCCTGTCCGTCAAACCGTGAATCCACCGAAATGCCGGCGTCCGGGGGTTTCAAGGTGTGACGGAGTGAATCGCCGTCCTCCGCGGAGTCAGCGCCCGCGACCAGCGAACAGCGAATAGGCGAATCAGAATAGGCGAATAAGCGAATAGGCGAATCAGCGAATAAGCGAATAAGCGACTCAGCGAATAAGCGAATCAGCGACCAGCGAATAAGCGAGAATGCCCGCCGCATGAAATACCTCCCCCACCTTTTCGAGCGAAACCGGGCCTGGGCGGCCGGGCATATCGCGGCCGACCCTCAGTTCTTCGAGCGTCTCTGCGACATCCAGCAGCCCGAATACCTCTGGATCGGCTGTGCCGACAGCCGCGTGCCTGCCAATGAGATCGTCGGCCTGGCCCCGGGCGAAATGTTCGTCCACCGGAACGTGGCCAACCTCGTCATCCCGGGTGATATGAACTGCATGGCCGTCGTGCAGTACGCCATCGACGTCCTTCGCGTGCGGCACATCATCGTCACCGGCCACTACGGCTGCGGCGGCGTCCGGGCCGTCCTGGAGAGCACGCCCGCCGGCAGCCACACCGAGCGCTGGCTCGCTCCGCTGCGCGAGCTCGCCCTCGCCCACGGCGCAGAGCTGGGTGCGATCCCCGACCCGGCCCTGAAGTGGAGGAGGCTCTGCGAGCTGAACGTCATCGAGCAGGTCCGGCGCCTGCTCGCCTCCGACGTCGTTGTCGAGGCGTCCGGGCGCGGCCTCATTCTCGACGTGCACGGCTGGATCTACGATCTCCGCGACGGCCTGCTCCACGACCTCGGCGTGACGACGGAAGTCGGCGTACGATAGCGGCCCATGAGTGATCCGCAGAGTCCGCCCATGGGACGCCTCGATGCCTTCGACGTCGGCTCGAAGAAGCTCACCGTCCAGACCGAATTCTTTCCCCGCCCCGGCTGGCGCGTGGAGACGAAGATCTACCTCGGCGGGGAGCTGAAGAAGGTCTATACCGCCGACCTCGCTGCCACGCCGGAGGGGGAGCTCCAGCAGGTGGTCAACGAGTTCCACCAGGCCAAGATGGACGAAATCGTAACCGGGCTGCAGAAACGCGCCCAATGACGGCCGCATCATTGCCGCAATCGGGGTCCACGTTGTGGAGACGATGACGATGATCCGCCGGCTGTTGCTCCTCAGCCTCTTCGCCGCTGCCGTCGTTCACGCAGATGAGCGCGAACAACTCGTCAAGAGGCTTCACCTCGCCACGGTCGCGGAACCGCGGCAGGTGGGCGTATACGACCGCTATGCGAGCGGACGTCCGCGGCTTGTCATCGCCGCGACCCATACGGACGATTCCGAAGGCGAAGTCCTTCTCATCAGGCTGCCCGACGCCTCGAACGGGAGCGGAAAGATCCTCCACCGCGAGAAGCCTGACGAGGCCCCGTACGAAATCTCCTTCATTCGCCTCGTGGATCCGAAGGACGTGAGCGTGGAGTGCTACGCAAAGCACGGCATCGGTGGTGTGGCCTACCGCGTTCGCGGGGAGCGGCTGGTGGAGATCGCCAACGACTTCGCCGGCCCGTTGAACACGCCCGATCTCGACGGCGACGGCATTCCGGAGATCATCTGGATCGGAGGCCACGACTTCTGTGGCAACAACACCACCGGCGGCGTTCTGCGTTGGAACGGCACGGAGTACGCCGGTGACGGCAGGCATTACGCCGTCATCTCCACGGCCATCGTGGGCGCGGAATGGCTATCATTCGATTTCCACGCCCCTGCGCAGGATGGCTCTCCGCAGCCATCCCGCTACATCCTTCATGTCCATCGAGACTCCGGCGTCAGCGCCTTCGAGGTCAAGGTTGACGAAGAGGTCGTTCTGCCCGAAACGCCTCTCAGTCTGGAGAACGACTGCCACACGCTGGACGTCACGATCCACGGCAAAGGGGGCGCGATGGCATGGGCGATGATCGAGCAACGGCCCTGAGCTGAGCGCGGAAGGTCCCGTGACATACTTCCGCGTCCGATGCGACTGGAGAAGCTGCGGGAGGAAGAGGAAGATTACTGGCGCGGAGAGTTCGCGCAGCAGAACTGGATCTTCGGGGCGCTGACCCTCAACGTCACCCTGCCCGAGTTCGGCGGCGGCGTCCCCTCGCTGCGGCAGATGCACTTCGGCTACTACCTCCAGCCCCTGCACCTCAACGCCGACGACCGCGAGGATCTCCCGCGCAAGCTCGTCTTCGTTCTGGCCCGCCGCAAGCCACCGCTCGACTTTCTCGAGCTCTCCGGCGCCGGCCTCCGCGTTCCGCATTGCTTCCCACAGGGCTTCACCCTCGGCAGCGTTCTCCGCATCACCCTGCAGGAGATGAAGCGGCTTCCGCTGAAGGATGAGGCCGCGAGGGAGGAAGGATGAACAGGATCGTTACCGTACCTGCCGTACCGCGACGCTCTACACCTTGTAGACTTCCCGCGAATCGCCGCTCGTTCTCCCTTCGCCCGTCATCCTTCGACGTTCGCCCTTTCCCTTCATCCTTCATCCTTCATCCTTCACCGCTGGCCATGACGCCCCTCCGACGCCTCATCGACTACTTTGCCCGCTACCGCTGGTCGCTCCTGGCGGGGGGCCTCTGCGTCCTCGGCTCGGCCGTCTTCTCCCTCATCAAGCCGGCCATCATCGGGCGGGCGGTGGACCGGCTCTCCACCGCCCGGGCCAGCGTCGACTTTCTGCGCTACGGCTTCGCGTACGTGGCGGCGGCGGCCGTGGAGGGGCTCTTCCTCTATGCCCAGCGCTGGATCATCATCGGCGCGTCGCGGCGCATCGAGTACGACATGCGCAACGACTTCTACGGCCACCTCCAGTCGCTGCCGCTGCGCTATTACCAGGGACAGCGGACAGGCGACCTGATGTCCCGAGCCACCAACGACCTCTCCTCGGTGCGCATGCTCATCGGGCCGGCGGTGATGCACTCGGTCTCGTCGCTGCTTGTCGTAGCAGGCGCCTTCGTGGCCATGATGCGCATCGACCGGACCATGGCCCTGCTGTCGCTCATCTCCGTGCCGGTCATCGCCGGGCTGGTCAAGTTCTTCGGCCAGAAGATCCACGTCCGCTTCAAGTCGGTGCAGGACTACTTCGGCGACGTCTCCGCCCGCGTGCAGGAGAACCTGGCCGGCGTCCGCGTCGTCCGCGCCTTCGGCCAGGAGCAGAACGAGGTGGCCATCTTCCAGCGGATGAACCGCGAGTACGTCGACCGCAACCGTTCGCTCATCCGCCTCACGGCCACGTTCTACCCGATGCTGCACATGATCATCGGGCTGCTTTTCGTCCTCATCTTCTTCCTCGGCAGCCGGAAGATGATCGCCGGCACGCTGACTATCGGCCAGTTCGTGGCCTTCCAGTTCTACCTCGGGCGCATGGTCTGGCCGCTCATCGCCCTCGGCTGGGTCATCAACCTCTTCCAGCGCGGCATGGCTTCGATGCAGCGGCTTCACGAGGTGTGGTCGGTCGCTCCGGACGTCACCGTGGACTCCGGGACGCGGGTGGACGGCGCGGCCCGAGGAGACCTCGAGATCCGCGATCTCACCTTCACCTACGAGCGGCATCCCGTTCTCAAGAACGTTTCGCTCACCGTCCGGCACGGCCAGACGGTAGGCATCGTCGGCCGGACCGGCAGCGGCAAGTCGACGCTCCTGGCCCTGCTCACGCGCACCTTCGAGCCGCCCGAGCGGGCCGTCTTCGTCGACGGTCACCCCATCGAGGACATCCCTCTGCGGCAGTTGCGCGACTGGATCGGTGTCGTGCCGCAGGAGACGTTTCTCTTCTCCGAGTCGATCGCCGAGAACATCCGCTTCGGCCGCGCCGCGGCCACGAAGGAGGAAGTCGATGCCGCGGCGGCCATGGCCGGCCTCTCCGGAGACGTGGCCACGTTTCCGCAGGGGTTGGAGACGGTCATCGGAGAGCGCGGCATCACCCTGTCGGGCGGCCAGAAACAGCGTACGGCCATCGCCCGCGCCCTCGTGCGCGAGCCGGTCATCCTCCTTCTCGACGACTCCCTCTCCGCCGTCGACACGCAGACCGAGGAGAAGATCCTGCGGGCGCTGCGCGAAGTGCGGAAGGGAAGGACCGTGCTCATCGTCTCGCACCGCGTCTCTTCGGTGAAGGACGCCGACCACATCGTCGTCCTCGACGAAGGCCGCATCGTCGAGCGCGGCACGCACGACGCCCTCGTGGCGAAGAACGGCTACTACGCGGACCTGTACCGGCGGCAGACGATCGAGGAAGAGATCGAGGAGATAGCTTGAAGTGGAGAGGAAAAAAGAGAGTTGTTAGTGGTTAGTGGTTAGGAGAAGCGTGGCGCCGCCGCGCTTCTCCTAACCACTAACCACTAACCACTAACCCCTTACATGGCCGACATCGAACGACAGGAAGACGAAGGAGCGAGAGCCTTCGACCCGCATCTCGCGCGGCGGTTGCTGCGCTACCTGCGGCCGTACCGGCTGCGGGCGGGCGTGTCGGTCGTGCTCGTCATCCTCTCCTCGCTCCTCGAGATCACCGGGCCGGCCATCATCGCCGTGGCCATCGACCTCTTCGTGCAGCCGCTGCACGGCGGGGCGGCCATCGGCATCTCCGCGCGGATCGGTACGTGGCTGCACGGGCACGGCTTGGCCCTCGACGCCCGCACCGGAATCAACCTGGCCGCCACCGTCTACCTGATCACCCTGGCCGGCAACTTCGCCGTCCTCTATACGCAGATGGTGCTCATGAACCTCATGGGCCAGTACATCATGTACGACCTGCGCAAGGAGATCTTCGGGCACCTGCAGCGGCTCGACGTCCAGTACTTCGACAAACATCCCGTGGGCCGGCTCATGACCCGCGTCACCACCGACGTCGACGCCCTGAACGAGATGTTCACCGCCGGCTTCGTGGCCATCTTCGGCGACGTCTTCGTCCTGGCCGGTATCGTCGGCGTCCTGTTCTGGATGAACTGGCGGATGGCCCTGGTCCTCTTCTCCATCACCCCGGCCATCCTCGTCGTCTCGGTGTGGTTCCGGCGCGGGGCACGCATCACCTACCGCCAGGTGCGGGCGCGCATCGCCGCCATCAACGCCTTCCTGCAGGAGCACCTGTCGGGGATGGCCACCGTGCAGCTCTTCAACCGTGAGGATGCCGAGGCGGGTAAGTTCGACGAGCTGAACGCGAAGCACCGCGACGCCAACATCGACTCCATCTTCTACTACGCCGTCTTCTACCCGGTCATCGAGCTCATTCAGACCATCGGTATCGCTTTGATCGTTTGGTACGGCGGCGGCCAGGTCGTGCGCGGCACGCTCTCGGTCGGTGCGCTCATCGCCTTCTTCACGTACGCCCAACGATTCTACGAGCCGATCTCCGACCTCTCCGAGAAGTACAACATCCTCCAGGCCGCCATGGCCGCCAGCGAGCGCATCTTCAGGCTGCTCGACACGAAGGTGCGCATCGCCGACAGCGGCACGCTCGAGGCGGACCACGTCGAGTCGATCGAGTTCCGCAACGTCTCGTTCGCCTACAACGAGCCGGAGTGGGTGCTGAAGAACGTATCGTTCCGCGTGGGCCGCGGCGAGAAGATCGCCCTGGTCGGCCACACCGGGGCGGGGAAGACCACCGTGACCGCCCTCCTGCTTCGCTTCTACGAGCCGCAGAAGGGCCAGATCTGCATCAACGGCGTCGACATCCGCAGCTACTCTCTCGCCTCCCTGCGACGCCTCTTCGCCATCGTGCAGCAGGACTTCTTCCTCTTCACGGGCACGGTCGGCCAGAACATCTCCCTCGGCGACCCGAAGATCAGCGACGAGGCGGTCCGTAGCGCCGCCGTCCGCGTCCAGGCCGACCGCTTCATTTCCCGGCTCGACGACGATTCCGGCACCGGCTACAGCGCCCAGGTCCGCGAGCGCGGCGCCGGCTTCTCGGTGGGGGAGAAGCAGCTCCTCTCCTTCGCCCGCGCCCTCGCCTTCAACCCGCCCGTACTCGTCCTCGACGAAGCCACGTCGTCCATCGACACCGAGACCGAGCGCCTCATCCAGGAAGCCATCCAGACCCTCATGGAAGGCCGGACCTCGATCGTCATCGCCCACCGCCTCTCCACCATCCGCTCCGCCGACACCATCCTCGTCTTCCACCACGGCGAGATCCGCGAGCGCGGCACCCACGATCAGCTCATGCAGATCGACGGCCTCTACCGGAAGCTGTATGAGATCCAGTACCGGGAAGCCGTGACGGCGTAGGTGTGAAGGCGGAAAGGCTGGGAAGGCTGAAAGGCTGAGAAGAACCCCAGCACAGCCTTCCTCCCGGCCCCGCTCGCCGCTCGCCCCGTTCTCCCCGCTCGCCTGCCCGATGTGCTCCCGCTCACAGCGAAACGCCTGGGGCCGACCCATCACTATGGAGTGCGGCAAATCGAGCATGCCGCGCGTTGGAACGACGCCCCTGGCGACGGTGACGAAACGCCGCCGCTTCCGGAAACGACGCAACCGCGGCGGTGGCCGCGCCGTAAAGGGAAGGAGCGAGCCCCCATGGAGGGTTATGCGGAGATGTCCGAGCCCCAGCAAATCGTCTTCGAGTACATCGGAATGACTTCCATGCTGGCGGAGGGGATGGTCACGCGACAGCGTTACTACTTCCCCGAGCCGGGCGCGCGCGTCCCGGTCGACGCTCGTGACCGGGCCGGCCTGCTTCGTGCCCCGAACCTGCGCGAAGCGCGTGACCGTAACGTTATTTGACAGCCTCAGGAAACAGGGTTACCGTTCGCGAACACCAACGTCGTCATCGGCACCAGACCCAGGCAGTTGGGTGGAAGAGGAGGGGGAGCATGACCGTACGGTTTGTCCCCGGCACCAAGCGTCAGAAAAGCAGTCTCATCGAAGGATTTCTCACCAAGTACCACGTCGACCACGAGCTCATCAGCCCCGAACAGATCACCGGCTCACAGACCTTTCACCTCGGGACCGACCCTGCCGTTGAAGTCGATGGCCGCCTTTTCGTCGATCCGAACGTCGACGCGCTGAAGAAGATCTTCCACATCGAGTAGAGGATCCCAGCGGAGTGGCCCGTTATCCGGCGAAGTTCCTCCACGTCGCGTAGAAGTGTCTGACTCCGCGACCTGCGGTGCTAGCATCCAGTCATGGCGGACGACCTTCTTTCCGTTCTCACCAAGTTCCATCGTGAGATCGTCATGCCCGACGTGCAGCGGGCTATCGGCGACGCGGTTGACGGCCTTCGGGGCGAGATCAATCGCCGGTT
>CAZYTO010000176.1:0-11879 GCA_964650405.1 uncultured Thermoanaerobaculia bacterium
ACAGCTTCAGGGCGCGGAAGCGGCGGCCGAGCTGCAGGCCGTAGTCCATGTAGTTCACTTCGGCCGAGTCGGTGGTCTTGAGGTACTCGGGCACGAGCGAGAACGTCTGGCGCAGGACGTCGGGGTGCTTCGTGAACAGCACGCCGAGGTCGATGGGGACGAAGCCCCACTTGTGGGGATTCACCACGATCGAATCGGCGGCCTCGATGCCGTTCCACATGCCGCGCCACTCCGGAACGAGCATGGCTGAACCGGCGTAGGCGGCATCGACGTGCAGCCATACTTTCTCGCGTCCGGCCACGGCGGCGATGGCCGGCAGCGGATCGACGGAGGCTGTGGACGTCGTACCGAGCGTCGCCGAGATCGCGGCGGGACGCATGCCGGCGGCGCGATCGCGGGCAATGGCTTCCTCGAGCGCGTCGACGCGCATCCGGTAGGCCTCGTCGCCCGGAATCTGGATGACGTTCTCCGCGCCCAACCCAAGAGCGATGGCCCCCTTCTCGATCGACGAATGCGCGTGCTCCGAGCAGTAGACCCGCAGCCGCGGCAGGTCCCGGCCGGCCATTCCCTCCGTCCGCACGCCGATGCCCAGCGACTCGCGCGCCGCGGCCAGGGCCAGGAAGGAATTGATGGATGCGGTGTCGTTGATGATGCCGAAGAGATTCGACGGCAGTCCGAGCTCGTTGCGCAGCCAGCCCAGCGTCACCGTCTCCAGCTCGGTCAGCGAGGGCGACGTGCGCCACAGCATCCCGTTGCAGTTGAGGGCCGCGGTCATCAGCTCGGCCAGGATGCCCGCCTGCGAGGCGGTGATGGAGAAGTAGGCGAAAAAGGCCGGGTGGTTCCAGTGCGTGACGCCGGGAATCACTTTGGCCTGGAAGTCGGCCAGAAGGGCGCCGTAGTCGCGGCCTTCCCGGCTCGGCTGGTCGGGAAACTGCGCAGCGACGTCACCGGGCTGGACGCGGGAGAGGACGTCGTAGCGGTCGACGCCGTCGAGGTAGTCGGCCACCCAGTCGATGAGCTGGTGGCCGGCGGCGCGGAAGTCAGAGCTGGTCGGGTCGAGCTTCGGCATGCGGCGCATCTTCTCCGCGCACCGCGAATTGCGCAAGGAGAAGCACGCAGACCACCGTGATGGGGATCTGCACCTGCCGGGTCAGCCGCTGCCAGGAGGTCATGATGTGCCACGTGGTGTCGTGGGGCGTGACGAAGTACGTGGCCACGAAGAACGCGAGCTGCACAGCGGTGACGATGACGATGAACCGCTCGCGCTTGACGGCGCGGGGAACGATGACCAGGGCGGCGATGAGGACGAGCCACGACCAGCCGTCGACGAGCGCGTGTCCCAGGGTCTTGAAGAGCGAACCGGCGTGCGCCACGCGGTCGGCAAGGCGGGCCAGGAGATCGCCCGATGCGAGATCGGTCGGGAGGGCGTGCGTGGCCCGTAGCAGCGTCCACGGTACAAGCAGCGCGACCGCCGGCCAGAGCGCGAGCACCCGGCGCCAGCGGTGCGGGCCGGCAGCAACGGTTGCGATGGCTGTCGCCACCAGGAGCGCGATGCCCTCGTTCTTGCAGTTGGCGGCCAGGCCCAGGAGGAGCGCGGCATGGCGCCCGTCCGCGGGATGCGCGCGCGTCTCGTCCAGCGCACGCCGCTGGAAGAGCAGTCCCGCTCCCGCGAACGCGATGAGCGCCCCCTCGGCCATTCCGACGTATCCGGACATGGCGACCGTCGCCGAGGCCACCGCGGCCACCGCCGCGGCCCAGGGTTCGCCCTCGTCCGCGGCCAGCGAGCGCACGATCAGCAGTACCGCCGCGGCCCAGGCCACGAAGAGCAGGCCGAACCAGCGATCGTCCCAGCCGCCGTTCAGCAGAGCGGCGAAGTCGTACTGGAACGTCACCAGAGGTGGATAGTCGGGGTGCGCGAACTCGTTCCACCGGTTGCCCAGCCAAATCCAGTCGATGCCTGCATGCTCGAAGAAGACCCGCGCCTTGAGGCCCCAGATGGCCCAGTAGTCCCACTCCCACGGCGAGGCCACGGTGACGTAGCAGCCGTAAGCGCCGAGGACGATCACCGTGAAGAGGTCGAGGACGTGGACCCGGGTCGCCGGAGCGGCCGGCGCGGCCCCGTTGCTCGCTTCCCTTGCACGGCGCCGCACAACCGCCCACGCGGCGAGGGCGATGACAATCAGTGCGACATACGCTGTAAGCGCCGTCCACGGAACCTGAATGACCGACAGGAACATGAGCGCGAAGGTCACGGCGCCGCCGCCGTAGAGGAAGGCCAGGCCGAGCAGGCGCACGCCACGCGCCGAACGGTCGGCGGCGATCGTCAGCGGCAGTCCGATGACCGTGGCGGTCAGGATGGCGATCAGGACGGCGATCATCGTCGGCTCAGCAGCACTCCGCCGTCGCCCTGCCAGACGACACGCGCCTGCGGGCCGCGCGAGCGCCAGATGGCCAGGAAGTCCGCGCGCGCGAGGTTCCCGGGAATGGGAGCATCCGTCCGGTAGAGCAGCGGAATGACCTCCCGTCCGGTGAGGAAATAGCTGGCGCGATAGTACGCATACGAGTAGCCATCGTCCCAGCGCATCACCGGAACGATGATGCCGATGCGGTCGCCCGGCCGGGAATGGGCCCGCACGCTTGTGAGGAACTTCGCGTACTCACCCCAATTGCCGTCCGGATACGCCGTGAGCGCCGCATGCATCTTGGCCCGGTCCTGTACCACGAAGGAGAGGAGCCTGGTGTCGATGTGCAACGCCACGATGGCAACGAGCGCACAGCCGGCCAGAATGCGACGGACCAACATCGCGGCGAGGGTATCAGGGTTCGCTGTTCGTTGTTCGTTGCTCGTTGTTCGTGTCTCGGTTCCCACGAACAACGGACAACGACCAACGGACAACGAATTCAGGGCCGCGCGGGCGGCGCCGTCGTGCAGCCATTGACGATGGTCGTGGCGTCGTAGTCGACGCCGTAGCGGCCCTCGGCGTACATCTGGATGACCATCCAGTTCTGGCTCGGGCGCGCGCTGGAGTAGGGAGAGGCCGGGCCGCTTCCCACGCCGTTGTCGAGCGAGATCCACATCCAGCCGCCGACGTCACCCGTGGTACCGGCCGGAGGGAAGATGGCGCCGTCGCTGCTGACGACGGCGGTCAGGGGCAAGCTTGCGCTGCAGGACGCTCCGCAGCCCATCACGACGGCGTTCTCGTGCTCGTCGAAACGTACGATCATGGAGCTCTTCAGGGGAACGCTGGCGTTCGGGGCATAGACGCAGCCGTCGTACGTGGGACCGGTGAGGCCCTCTCTCCAGATGACGTAGTTGGTCAGGAAGCCGGTCGGGCCGCCGTGGATCCAGCGTGCGGCGAAAACGGAGGGCAGGGGCTGGCGGCGGTCGATGTGCCGGGCGTTCGCGGGGGTGTAGCGATCGTAGAAGGTGTACGGCAGGATCTGCGCGGCCGCGGAGCCAGCTGGGCCGCCGTCCGGCACGGCCCGGATGTGGACGAGCGGGTTGCCGCCGGCGTAGTTGCCCGTCGTGACATCCGGGTTGATCCGTTCATAGTCGCCGGTGAGCACGTTGTCGAAGAGGATCGTCTCCCGCCAGTAGGTCTCGTCGAGCGGCGAATCGATCGAACAACTGTTCACCACGTCGAGCGTGACGTAGCCCACGGCGTGGTCGTGACCGGAGCTCACGCGGCAATTGCTGCCGTCACGTACACCCGTCGAGAGCATCTTCTGCAGCCGCTCCCGCGCGCTTGCTGGCAGGTTGCCGCCGGCGTGATCGCAGTACGTATCCTCGGCGAAATTCGGGTTGGACTTGTTGTCCGCCGACATCGCCCCCATGTAGAAGAACCGGCTGCTGACCGGGAGGTTGCCGCGGGTCACGACGTTGTACATCGAGACCGACATCGTGCCGTAGCCGGTGAGAAAGATCGGGCACCAAGCGGCCGGGAATCCGAGATCCGTCCAGATGGTCATGCGCACGATCTGCGGATACCGCGACGTGTTCATGATCGTGAACACGGTGTCGATGGCAGTGGTCGACGAAGCGTTGTAGTCGACTTCGAAGTGCGGGAGCAGAAGGGTCGCGGCCGTGTACTCGCCGATATCGCACGTCGCGGCGTTGTCCGTGGTGATGGCCGTCGTCGTGTTCACCGCACCGGCGGAGGCGGCGGTGGCGAGGAGGAGCAGACCTGCGGCCAGGAAGGGCGTGCGGAAAACAGCGAGCGGCGAGCGTGAGGATGGCTGCACCCGGTGAGGCCCTGAGCGCCCCGCTCGCCGCTCGCCGCTTTCCACTCGCCGGTCGTTCACTTGTACTCCGTTTCCTGAACCGTGCAGCCGTTGCTGATGGTGGTGGCGTTGAAGTCGACGGCATAGCGGCCATCGGCGCGCATGTGGACGATGACCCAGTTCTGGCTGGGCCGCGAGCTCGAGAACGGGCTCAGGGACGAGATGGAACTGCCGGCGGTGTTGTCGAGATTGAGGTAGAGCCAGCCGGAGAGCGTGTACCCCGCCTGCGGGGGGAAGGGCGAGCCCGAAGCGGAGGGAGCGCTGGTCACGGGAAAGGCGAGCGGTCGCGCGCCCGTGCCTTTGGGCGATGCGGCCACGGTCGGATTCTCCATCTCGTCAAAGCGGATGATCGATGCATACGGCATCGACGCGCTCGCTGCGACGTTGCAGGCGCTCCCGGCGGCCACGCGGTCGGCTCCTTCCCGCCAGATGGCGTAGTCGGTGGCGAACGACGCCGTCCCGCCTTCGATGTACCGCGCGGCGAAAGACGACGGCAGCGGCTGCCTGCGGTCGATGTGCCGCGCTGAGACGGGCGTGAAGCGGTCGTAGAACGTGTACGGAAGCGACACGCTCCCCGCCGGCAATGCCCCCGCCCGTCCCCCTTCAGGGATGGCCCGGATGTGGACGAGCGGATTCCCGCCGGCATAGTTGCCGACGTCGGGGTCGGCATTGAGGCGGTCGTAGTCGCCGGTCAGCACGTTGTCGAACAGCAACACCTGCGAGTAGTAGGCAGGATCGAGTGGCGAGACGTTTGAGCAGCCGTTCACCACGTCGACGGTCACGTAGCCGAGGGCCATGGCGTGCTCGCCGCCCACCCGGCAGCCGATGGCGGTGGCGGACTTGCCGGACGTCAGCATGGCCTGCAGCTCGGAGAGGAGCGACGGAGCGAGATCGCCGCCCAGCGAATCGCAGCCGTCGGCCACGACCTGGCTGTTCGTGGCCAGCGAGCGCGAGCCCGTGGCCGACCGCGCCGAGGTCTGCGGCAGGTGTCCCGAGGCCAGCATGTCGTACATCGAGAACGACTGCACGTCGTAGCCGGTCAGGTAGGCGTTGAACCAGTAAACCGGAAAGCCGTAGTCGGTCCAGATCGTCACCCGCGCAACCTGGGGAGCACGCGACGTATTGACGACCGTGAAGAGCGTGTTCGCCGCATGATCCGCCGGTTTCGAAATGTCGACTTCGAAGTACGGCAGCAGGAGCGTGGCCGCAGGCAGCGTGCCGATGTCGCAGCTCCGGTTGTTGTCGATGGTGCTGGTGCGGTGGACGGTGGGAGTACTGGCAGGAACCTTCCTCAGACCAGCCGGCGGGAGAGTTTGCGCAGATCCCCCTGTCGCGATTCCGGCCAGGAGCAGGGCTCCCAAAATGCACCATAGCCTTGCAGCCATTGCGCAAATGCGTTTATAGCATTCCAGCCTCGGCGATTCTAGTGGTGTGCGTGTGAATTCGACGCGAACGGGATGCGGCGGGCGGGGTGGGGGTGGCGGGTACCGGGTGACGGGTACCGGGGACCAGGGACCAGGGACCAGTATCGGGTATCAGGTATCAGGTATCGGGTATCAGGTATCAGGTATCGGGTATCAGGTATCAGGTATCGGGTATCAGGGACCCGACACCGCGGGACCTGGTACCCGGCACCCGTTACCCGTCACCCGTCACCTCGCGCGCGCGAAGACGCAGTTGCGGCACATGTAGTCGTCGGGCGCGTTCTCGATCCCGTACGTCCAGCGGCGGAGGCGAGCCAGCTCGGGTCCTCGCAGGACCTCGGCGATGGTCGATTGTTTCAAGTCGCCGGCGACGTAGTTCTCGTCATAGTCCTCGCAGCAGAGAATGCACTTCCCGTGCGGCGTGATGTGGAGGTGCTGCAGGGGCCGCGACCCGACGTTGTCGCAGCCGCCGAGGCGGCGGATGCGCTCGGCCGGTTTCATGCCCACGTCGAGCCAGCCGGCACGGTCCATGACCACGTCGTAGCGAACGTTGAAGCGGCTGCCGGCGAAGCGCTCGCGAATGGCAGCGAAGTCCGCCTGGTGGACGTCATCGCCCTTGCCCAGCACCGTGATGTTCATCTCCCGCGCCAGCGGTTTGTCCTTCAGGTAATCGAGATTGCGGAGAACGGCCGCCAGGTGATCGGCGCCGCGGTCCTGGACATACCGGTCGCGGTCGAGCGTCGAGAGATTGACGCAGAGGTAGCGCAGCGGTGCGGTCTCGATGAGGGCATCCACCTTGCCTGGCGTGAGCCCGGAGGCGTTGCTCAGCACGGCCACGGGAAGGCCGGCCCGGTAGAGCGTCTGGCAGTGCTCGACGAAACGGCGATCGAGGGTAGGCTCGTTGTAGCTTTGCAGGAAGACCGCTTCGATGGTCTTGAACGCGGTGAGCTCGGCGACGATGCGCTCGAACAGCTCCTCCGGCATATCGTAGTCGTCGCGGGGCGCGACGGAGACGGGGCAGAAGTAGCACTTCTGATTGCACCGCGTCATCAGCTCCAGCGAGACGATCTTGAGGTAGTACGCCGTCGAGAGATCGTCCGTCTCCCGCACCACCCAGCCGCCCTGCAGCAGTGAGTCGTCCGCTCCCTCTCCGCGGAGAAATGCGTGGAACGCGTGGTACTCCGCGTCCGCGGGCCCGAGAGCCCGATCGGTGAGCGGGTTGTAGATGCGCCCGTCGTCGATGTGCAGGAAGGGATTGGCCTTCCACGCCACACGGACCGTCTCGGCAATCGTCGACATCGGAACCACTATACGGACCACCTCGCGGGGCTGTCCAACGCAGGAGCAACGCTTCGCATTGCTCAGGGGATGATCAGGCGAGTGGGAGGCGGCGAGCGGGAGGCGGCTAACAGCGACAACGAACAACGAGCAGCGGAACCGCGTCACCGCGCCCAGCGCGTTTCGGCCCGCCGGTCGAGGTCGAGAGCGATCCCGGGCGAGTAGGTCATCGCGCCGTCAGGGGACGTGTAGCCGATGCGCAGGACGACGTGCCGCAGCGTCGGGAGGCGGAAGCCGCCTTCGCGCGGCACGTCGAAGGCCTGGGTACCGAGGAGGAAACGGTAGCGGCCGCCGGCGCGGGGACCGAGCGACCAGAAGAAGGCATCGCCGCCCGTCGTCGTGAACGTGGCCAGCAACGGCAGGTCGCGGATGCGCCCGCACGGAGGGCCGCCGCTCTCGCGCACGCTGCGGGTATGCTCATCGTAGGCGAAGAGGCGCGTGGCCGGGATGGTTCCTTCGCAGAGGAAGACGTCGTCGTAGCTTCCTGTGGCGCGGGAGCCGGTGAGTCTCTGCAACTCGCCAAGCGCCGCGGGCGGAATGGCCGGATTCCGCAGAACATCGCCCGGCCCCAGCGCGGCATAGGCCCGTCCCTCCCGGCTCATCCGCTCGAGGTGACGCAGCTCCTCCGGCCAGGCCACGCGGTTGGCGGCCAGGGCGCTGATTGCGACGAGCGCAAGCAGCGCCAGGCCTCCCCGCGGCAAAACGCGCGTGCTGAACGCAGCCGCGAGGACGAGCAGGAGCCAGGCGCCCAGCGCATACCGCGGCTCGAGATCGATGGAAAGGGGGATGACCGGGGCCAGCGCGGCCACGAAGGCCACCGCGATCGGAAGTCGCGAGGCGGGGAGCTTCACCACGAGTAGGAGCAGCGCGGCGACGAGCAGCACGACGAGCGGAATGCCGGCGGCGCGATGGACCGCCACCGTTTGGAGCGCCTGCCACGGCAGTGTCGCCACGACCCGCGGCCACTGCCTCGGCTGCACCGTCCATCCATAGCCGTGTAGCGCCGGGCCGAGCAGGGCGATCCGCCAGACGGTGTAGACGACGAGCGCGCACGCATGCGGGGCGAGGAGTGCTGCGTTTCGCGCGCGGCCCGCAGTCCCGTCCTCCTCGGACGCGACCGCGGAATCGGCTGTCGAGGTACCGCCGCGAGGGATGAATGCGAGGAGGAACGGCAGCGGGACGAAGACTTCCTTGGCGAGCATCGCGCCGAGGGAGAGGACGGCGCCGGCGATCGCCAGGACGATCGATCCCCGCCGCTCGGCCGCGACCTGGACCCTCGCCGCCAGGATGGCCAGCACGAGCCCTTCCACGTAATGCCGCAGCATCAGCAGGCCCGCGATCTGCAGGACCGGCGCGCCGGCCATGGCCGTGAGTGCCGCGAGGAACGCCACGGACCGCGGAAACCAGGCCCGGAGCAGGGCATAGAGAAGCGGCGCCACGAGCACGACGCCGGCCAGTTGATGGAGGTAGAAGGCGTGTGGATCGTGACCGAAGAGGGTTGCATCCGCGGCCAGCGACAGCAGCAGGAGCGGCGTGAAGACGGGCGCCACGAAGCTGTGCCAGAAGCGCGCGCTGGCGAGAAAGTCGAGCGGCGCCGTCACGGCGATGACATTGAGATGGTAGGCATCGTCGTTCATCCACCACAGCCGCAGGATGTCGTGGTAGAGAAGAAAGGCAGCCAGCGCCAGGCCGGCCGCGGCGAGGACGTCTCCGGTTCGCCGCCGCATCACTCTCTCTTGCGCGCCACGATGCGAAAGGCCAGGACGCTCAGCTCCTCCGCCGGCATCGAGCGGAACGGCTCGACGAAGCGGATGGCGTTGATCCTGGCCTGGTCATAGACGATCACCGGTTCGTCGTGCAGGCGCTCGAAGCCGGCACCGTCGAAGAGCGCCAGCCATTGACCGCGCCGCAGGCGATTGCAGTAGACCTCACTCCCCCAGCCGCCGCCGAGCAGCCGTTCCTGCGTCCGCTCGTCGCCGTAGCGCTCCGCCCGCCGGCGCCACTCGTCCTCCTCCCACTCCAGAAACCGGAACGGGTCGGCGGAGCCATGATGGGTCAGATCGATCTCGTGCACGGCAATCCCGCCAGGGGCGAGGACGCGATGCATCTCTCTCACGGTGGAGTGAGGATTGGCGACATGCTCCAGCGCGGCCACGGAGTAGACGACGTCGAAGGAGCGGTCCGCGTGGGGCAGAGACGACGAAGGAACCGGAGCGCGGTAGTCGATGCGCCGGAGCGTGGCTTCGACGTCGAGCCGATCGGCGGAGGCGGGAAAGCTGACGCCGGGGAAGTTGGACGTCGAGAACTGCCGCCACCAGCGCCATCCGCCGACACAGGAAAGATAATCGCGCAGGGACGAGTAGAAACCGGCGGGAGGCGGGCTGGGGTTGCCGATGTCTGTACCGGCCACGCGCTCAAAGCCGGCGGCGGCGAAGCAGAAAAGCGCGCCGAGATTGGCGCCCGGCCCGATCTCCAGGATGGACTGCGACGCGGGCTTGTAGCGTCGCACCAGGGCATCGACTTCGGCATACACGTGGTGGGCATAGACGAGCGAGCTTCCGTCATTGGACCGTGCACGCAGAGCGGCCACGACGGCCGCGTCGTCGTCTCCAAACGTGTGCTGGTCCTCGCCGGCCACGCCTCGTTGATAGCAGCCGCTTCCGGGCGCGTCAAGGCGCGGACCGCTTGACACGTCGCGCCCTGCGTGCGAAACAGGCGCCCCATGCGCCTGGCGATCCTCTATCCCCGTTATGACCATCCGGCCATCGAGGAGCGCTACGGCACCTGGCAGGCGCAGCTCTTTCTGCGCCGCGCGGCCGCCGGCGCGGAGTGGGTGACGTACGAGCCGTCGCAGCCGATCGGAGATGTGGCCGCCGGCGTAAGCGCCGATGTCTGCATCGTCGTAACCGATCCCCTCCTCCTGGCGGCAAACTCCATCGTCGCCGCGCTCACCGCCGCGCTGTCGGAGGATGTCGTTGCCGCCCTGCCGGTGGCGAACCGCTCGCCGGAGGCCGCGCAACTCGTGCGGGGCCTCCAGCCGTATCTCACCATCCGGCAGTTCCAGGACGAGGCAGCCGCCCGGGCCTCGGGCAACACGCCACCCATCCGCCTCACCTGGAGCGGCGATCCCGGCCTCTACCTCGCCTCCTCGGACCGGCTTCGCACGCTTCACGGCACAGCCGCGGAGGCGCTCGAAGGTTTGACCGTGGCCATCGCGCCGGACGCCTACGTCCATCGCTGGACGGAGCTGCGCGCCCAGCCGCGCACCGACCTCCTGCCGCGCATCCCGGCCGCCGCCCGCAACATCCTCGAATTCGGATGCGCCGAGGGCTGGTTCGGTGCCACGGTCAAAGCACGGCAGCCGTGCCGCTACACCGGGATCGAGATCGACTCGGAAGCAGCGGTCCGGGCGGAGGGGCGTCTCGACCGGGTCCTTCGCGGCGACGCCACGAAGCTGGTCTCCACGCTCGACGAGACGTTCGATTGCCTCATCGGCGGCGACGTGCTCGAGCACCTTGCCGACCCCTGGTCCTTCCTCATCGACTTGCGCGCGATCACGGCCGCGGACGGCGTGCTGCTCCTGAGCATCCCCAACATCGCCAACTGGGCCATGGTGGCCGATCTTCTCCGCGGCCGCTTCGACTACGCCTACATGGCCATCGCCTGCGCCGGCCACCTCCGCTTCTTCAGCCGTAACACCATCACCGACGCGCTGGAGATCGCCGGCTGGACGGTCGAATCGATCGAGCCGCAGGAAGCCATCGTCAATGGCGATACCGCATCGTTGCTCCGGCAGCTCGAAACCGCGGGGATCCCGCACGACCGCGCGGACCTGGTGGCGCCGGGCTTTTACGTCACGGCGCGGAACAGGGCGAGAAGGGCGAAGGGCGAAGGATGAAGGGCGAAGGTGTTCAAGCAGCGCGCTCGCGCACAATGCCACCCTCATCCTTCGCCCTTCATCCTTCGCCCTTCGCCCTTCCTGTTTCCCCCAACGCTGCGCCGCACAGTCCCGTATCAGGCGGGTCCGCGACTGGCGTGATACATTTCGCGCCCTGAAACCAATCCCGGAGGATCCATCCCTGATGCGAAAACTGTCATCCCTTGCGCTCCTGGCGCTGGCGCTCGCCCTGCCCTTCACCGGCTGCAAGAGCAAGGAAAAGGAATCGAACGAGCCCGAGTCGTTCGCCTTCGTCGTCTACCCCGGCTCGCGCTACCTGCCGACGCTGACGGAGACCACGAAGAAGGCCCACAAGGTCATCACGCCGAACCAGGACCCGCCGCCCGTGGCCATCTACGACACCGACGCACCGGTGGAGAAAGTGGCCGAGTACTACGCCAAGGAGTACGGCTACTCGAATATCGCCCCCGACGCCACCAACAACCTGGCGTCGACCAAGCCGCCTGCCTACTACCGCTCCGGCGATCTCTACACGGACGCCGTGGCCGTGAAGCCGGTTGCGGAGAAGCTGAACCTCAACGTCGACTACACCAAGGCGCAGGGAAAGTACAAAGCCGCCGAGATCGAGCCGAAACCGAACCGCCCCCGGGTCACGATCGTCCATCCGTACTTCGACATGACCACGTCGCAGACGGTGGACCGGACGATGATCCTGATGGCGCGGTAACGGGCAAACGGGTTGCGGCGAGCGGCGGGCGGGAAGCTGACCGCCGCTCCACCCCCGTGGATCGCGCCCTGCCCTCGGGCCATGGGTCCGACTGGCTTTGCACCTAAAGTCAGAAGCATCGGTCTTGGCGCAAGGCTGAAAGGCTGAAAGGCTGGAAGGAAACCCGGCGCTGCCTTGGCCCTTTCAGCCTTTCAGCCTTCCAGCCTTGGGG
>CAZYTO010000177.1:0-11842 GCA_964650405.1 uncultured Thermoanaerobaculia bacterium
GGGGGGAAAGAGAGGCGGTTGGGTTGGATGGGGGCCAGGGGGGGAGGACCCGTGGCCGCGGCATGGGTGATCAGATCCTCGGGGAGCGCGGAGCTGTCGAGGAAGGAGAAGGCGGAGGCGGTCCGCAGTTCGGCGTAAGGGCGAGAGGCGGTCATGGCGTCGCGCACGGTCCAGACAGCCGCCGCTCCGCGGCTGGGCGCTTTCAGTGCTGGGGATATTCAATCGCGATCGGAGCGTCAGGCGACGTTTTCTACAATAGGTGGAGAATCGCAGTCGCACTCCCATGTAACGTAGTGATCGCTGGTGAGTCATAGGAGTTGATGGTTATCAAGCGGATTCGTCCACTCTCCGTGGCAAGAGTTGCCGGCGTTCTCTACGCAGTCGCAGGTCTGATTGGCGGAGCGATTCTCAGTTTCATGGCTCTCACGGGCGCCGCATTCGCAACGAAAGACGAAGGGTTTCCCGGGGCAGTGCTCGGGGTCGCGGCGGTCATCGCCATGCCGATTCTCTACAGCATGATCGGCTTCATCGGCGCGTTTGTGACGGCCGCGCTATTCAACCTCGTTGCGTCAGCGGTCGGAGGGATCGAGATCGAGGTCGAGTAGCAGCCCTGACCCCGAATCGGCGGCGTCGCGATACATACGGTAGATGCGGCGATCACATGGAGGTCCGTAGCTTCGCCGCCTGTTGTGTCGTATCCGAGTCACTTTTCGCGCGGTGGTAGGGAATTCGCACGCCCGCGTAACTCCTCCAGCGAGCCTCTCGTGCGCCACCATTCCGACGATATCGCTCCGATCCTGAGGGCCGTCCGGCTCATGGATCGCGTCTTTGCCGAAGCCCGCCAGGAGGAGTCGGCGCCGCAGGCCTATCTCGACCGCCTGCAGTTGCGCTACATGGACCTGCTCAATGAGGAGCTCGCCCCCTTCGCCCTCGACCTCGCCCGTGCCCTGGTCGACGTCGAAGACCGGGTCACCGCCCACCGTCGCCGATACCTCGGCCGCCACGAGCGCCGGGACGAGCGCCGGCAGCGGCAGGCGAGGTCGCGGCAGGGATGACAATCGGGAGGACGTCGGAGGCGAGCGTCCGGCCGGCACGTTGCGTCAGTCGCAGTGAAAGTAGAAGCGGTTTCCGTCGAGATCTTCCACGGTGAACTGGCGCAAACCCCACGGTTTCTTTTCGAGAGGCTCGACGATTCGTGCGCCCCGCGACTGCAATTCCTCGAACGTCGCGTCGATCTCCGCCGCGAAGATCCAGTGCACGGCAGGCTCGAAGGGGCGGGCTCTCCGGCGAAAGAAAATCGCGACCTCATCGCGCGAGACGGCCCCGATCCCGCCTCCTGGATACAGCCAGCCGATCTCGAAGCCGAGCGCATCGCGGTAATGCTGCTGGGCCCGTTCCACGTCCTCAACCGGCAGCTCCGGTGTAGGGTGGGCGAGCGTCGTTCGCGACGGCTTCTGATTCACGGCGGTCTCCTTCCGTCCTGCGCCGGACGTTCAAGTATGACCTACGCGGCTGAGCCAGGGAACAAGATGCACCCCGCACCATTCGTGCTCTGAGGGGTAACGTTAGAATCGGTCTCCATGGATTCTGCGAAGGATCAGGTTCATCGGATTCTGGAGAAGCTTTCGGAGAGTGCGTCCTTGGAGGACATCCAGTACCACATCTACGTCCGGCAGAAGATCGACCAGGGACTCGAAGATGCCGACGCCGGCCGTGTGCTCTCCCACGATGAGGTCCGGCGCCGGTTGGCGAAGTGGACTACGAAGTAGACTGCGGAATTGTGACGAACCCTGCCGCGCTCCCTCAGTGAGAACCGCTGGCGTCGGGTCGTGGCGTAAGCTTGTAACGATGCGCCGATTCCCGATCGCACTGCTTCTCGTCGCCGCCCTTCCCGCTCTGGCCGCGACGCCGCTGCCGCCGTATGCGGCGTTTCCCTCGAACTTCGTTTCCAACGCGGCCCGGGAACAGATCGAGGCCTTCGGGCGGGAGGAGTTTCCGCAGCCGAGCGGGGCGCTGCCGAAGGCGGTCGAAGGGAAGCACTGGTCGGTGGAGTTGCACGCGGAGCCGGCGCTGGAGCTCGATGCGGAGCCGACGTGGGAGCGGTTGCGTACGTACTTGACCGGCCACTCATGGCATCTCGTCGATGACGAGGCGGGCTCGAAGGTCCTGCATTACCGCGCCGGCGGCATCGACGCGTGGATGAAGGTCGACGTCTTCAACAGCGAGGATGTCCGCGTCAGCCTGATCGAGGTGGCCTCGCAGGCGCTGAAGCTCACCCTGCCGCCGCCGGCCGCCCAAGCCGAGCACGTGGCGGCGGCGAGTGACTTTCCCTACCTCGGGCACGTTCCCGGATCGCAGTTGAAGAATACGGAGTCCGAGGCCAATCCCATGGACGTGACGGGCGAGCATGACCAGGAGCCGCAGCTCGCCGGGACGTCGACGACGGTGAAGTTCTACAGCGTCCCGGAGCGGCTCGGCACGCATCAGTTCCTCGTCGCGTACCGGGATGCCCTGGCGGCGGCCGGCTGGACGATCGTCACGATGGCGGAGCCCTCGGACGGCGTCCTCCTCGCGCACTACGGCAAGAACGGCCGCGACGTCTGGGCCGCGCTGCACGTCAACGCGGAGGAGATCTCGGTGCGCGTGGCCGACAACGACCTCGCCGCGCAGCTCCAGCGCTCCTGTCACGTGCCGCTCTACGGCGTGCATTTCGACTTCAACCAGCCGGCGCTGCGGAACGACTCCGAGCCGATCCTCCAGCAGGTGCTGGCGTTTCTGAACGCGAATCCGGCCGTCCGCATCGAGGTGCAGGGACACACCGATGCGGTGGGGGACGCCGCAGCGAATCAGAAGCTCTCGGAGGCGCGCGCCGGCAGCGTTCAGGCCTGGCTCGTTCAGCATGGAGTGGCGGCCGCGCGTATCACGTCCGCAGGCTATGGAAAGACGCGGCCGGTGACGGCGAACGATACGGATGCGGGGCGGGCCAGGAACCGGCGCGTGGAGATCGCCAAGGCAGGGTGTTCATGAACGTGCGCCCGTTCGTGGCGGCGCTGGCCGTGCTGGCGTTCGGAGCGGGCTTCCGCGAGACCCTGCCGCCGCGCGCCTTCGTGCTGGCGAATGAGCCGATCGTCTTCGATGGGCTGGAGCCGCGCTTCAGCGAGCATCAGCTTCAAGAAAGCTCGGCGCCTACCCGGGCCGGCCTGGCGCGCTGGGCGGCCACGGAGAGCGGAAGGCGGCTGATCGCGCACTTCAACACGCGGGAGTTCCGCGTCACGGTCGTGGAGCGCAGGGACGAAGACGGCCTCGGCCGCGCTCCCGAGCCGAGCATCGGCACGCTGGTCGACGCGGCCGACCACGCCAAGGTGAAGAGCTACGAGCTGATCCTCAATCCCGACGCGGGCGCGATCCATGGCTTCGAGCCCGTGGCCGGGACGCCGTACTCGCCGGCCGACATGATGGCCATCGCCTGGGCGGCGGAAATGCTGCACATCGAGCTCTACTCCGAGGGCATCAGCCTCCCGCACCACAGCCGCGCCGACTTCCAGGAGAAATGGCGCACCGTGGCCGCCGAGCTCGGGTTCCCGTCGCTGCGCCATGACGACGCGGTGGACGACGAGAAGCCGCAGCGGCCGCGGGTCGTCGTTTGGCGGTGAGTGGGGTTACGGGGTTGCCAAGTTTCTGGTAGGGAAGTTCGCGGCTGACGCCTCTCCGTAGATACCCGTCATCAGGAGGCTTTGTGCCCAACTCACAGGACGCGCCGGAGGCAAACCGGCTGCTGGTGAAGCTTCGCCCCTCGAATGCGCTGCGCGCCGCCGCTTCGCGTGTGAATCTCGAGCCGCTCTACGACGACACACCTCAGCCATCCGCCACGTTCGGGATCGACGCGGAGCCGCGGTGGTTCCTGGCCGCGATGCCGGACGGCGGAGGGACGCCGTGGGACGTGGCCCATGCGCGGGTCGCGGACCAGCTCGGAGTGGCCGAATCCGATGTGATCTTCGCCGAGCCGGACCTCGTTCACACGGTTTTCCAGGACACGAACGGAGTGCCGGCCGGCCAGCCGTTCGCTGCGGCGGAGGACTGCACGGCCAATCCTCAGGACGGTGCCAACGGCAAAGCCATAGGCCCGGCGGGTGTCTTCGCCTGGCATCTGCGCCCGGACTTCTCCCAGCTCGGCGATGCCCGCGACGCCGTGGTCTTCAAGGAGCCGCGGACACGGATCGCCCACATCGACACCGGCTACTTCGCCGCGCAGGTGACGCTGCCCAAGAACATCCGTCACGACCTCGAACGGAGCTTCGTCGACGGCGACCGCAATCCGGGCAGTGCTCAGAATCCCGGCAATCACCCGTTGCTCCTGGACAACCACGACCACGGCACGGGAACCCTGAGCATCCTGGCGGGCGGGAAGGTGCCGGCGTTCGGCGATGCCGTGCTGGGCGGCGCCCCCGACGCGGAGATCCTGCCGCTCCGCGTCGCCGACAGCGTGGTGCTGCTGCGGACGAGCGCTCTGGCCCGGGCCCTGGTCTATGCGACGCAGAACGGCTGCGACGTCGTGTCCCTCAGCATGGGCGGTCTCCCGACCGATGCGTGGGCGGAGGCGGTGGACACGGCATATGAAGCGGGCCTCTGCATCTGCGCGGCGGCGGGCAATCACACGGGCATCGTCCCGCCGAAGGTGCTCGTCTATCCGGCCCGGTACCCGCGCGCGCTGGCCGTGTGCGGCGTGATGGCCGATGGCAAGCCGTACGCGAATCTCACGGGAGGGGTGCTGGAGGGGAGCTTCGGACCGGACTCGGTGATGAAGGATGCCATCGCCGCGTTCACGCCGAACATCCCCTGGGCGCGCTTCGGCTGCCAGGACGCGGTGCGGCTCAACGGGGAGGGGACATCCGCGGCGACGCCGCAGGTGGCCGCGGCCGTGGCGCTGTGGCTGGAGAAGTACAAAGACCTGCTGCCGCGGAATTATCAGCGGGTGGAGGCGGTGCGCAATGCGCTCTTCTCCGCGGCGCGGAAGCAGGACCCCGGGCACTTCGGGAACGGGATCCTGCAGGCGCGCGCGGCCCTGGACGTGAAGCCGGTGCTGAATCTGCAGCGGAGCGCGAAGTCGGACAATTCCTTCGCCTTCCTGCGGCTGGTCAGCGGGTTGGGGATCACGGACACGCCGCCCCGCGAGCGGATGTTCAACCTCGAGCTGGCCCAGCGCTGGCTCGTCAATCCCGACCTGCAGCAGATCGTGCCCGATCCGGAGGCGGCCACGGAGCTGGCGCCCGATCAGATGAAGCGCGTCATGGACGCGATCATCGGCGACACGGGCGCGTCGCTCGCGCTGCGGAAGCACGTGGCGGAGCGCTATCCCGTCGTGACCGGAGCGCCGGCGGTTAGGACGGAGGCGTCCAAGGATGTGATCGCGGAAGTGATGCCGGCTTGCGACGCCCGTACGGTCGTGGCCAGCCCGCCGCCGTATCGCCGCGTGCGGACGTACGCGCTCGATCCGAGCCTGTCGACGCGCCTGGAGACGGCCGAGATCAACGAAGTGGCGTTGAAGGTGCGGTGGGAGCCCTTGAAGAAAGGACCGGCCGGCGAATACCTGCGGATCGAAGACGTCGACGCCGCAGGCACGAAATACGAGGGAGTCAACCTCGACGATCCCGCCCTCCTGGCGCAGGACGGCTGGGCGCCGTCGGAAGGCAATCCGCAGTTTCACCAGCAGATGGTCTATGCCGTGGCCATGAAGACCATCGAATACTTCGAGAAGGCCCTGGGGCGGCCCGTGCTCTGGCGGCCGAGGCCGAATCCGGCGAACCCGTTTGACGACCGCAAGTTCATCCGGCAGTTGCCCATCCGGCCCCATGCGCTGCGGCAGGCCAACGCCTTCTACAGCCCGCAGGAGGTGGCCCTGCTCTTCGGCTACTTCGAGGCCTCGGCGGACGATCCAGGCGATCACATGCCCGGGAGCCGGGTTTACTCGTGCCTCTCGCATGACATCGTGGCGCACGAGACGACGCACGCCATCCTCGACGGGATGCACCGCCGGTTCAACGAGCCGACGAACCTCGACGTGCTGGCGCTGCACGAAGGGTTCGCCGACATCGTGGCCCTGATGCAGCACTTCACCATCCCCGAGGTGCTGAAGCACGAGATCGCCCGCACGCGCGGGGACATCGAGGCGGAATCGCTGCTGGGGAGGCTGGCCCTGCAGTTCGGCTACGCCATGGGGGGAAGGGCCGCTCTGCGCGACGCCATCGGGCACTTCGAGAACGGTGTGTGGAAACGGTTCCAGCCGGATCCGGCCGACCTGCAGACGCGGGTCGCTCCGCATGAGCGCGGCGCGGTGCTGGTGGGCGCGGTCTTCGATGCCTTCATCGCCATCTACAAGGAGCGCGTGGCCGACCTGCTGCGCATCTCCACCGGCGGGACGGGCGTGCTGCCAGGCGGCTCCATCCATCCCGACCTGGTGAGCCGGCTGGCCGAGGAGGCGGCGCGATCGGCCACGCACGTGCTCAACATGTGCATCCGGGCCCTCGACTACCTCCCGCCGGTCGACGTGACCTTCTTCGAGTACCTGCGGGCGCTCATCACCGCCGACGCCGACGTGGTCAGCGACGATCGCCACAACTACCGGGTTGCATTCGTGGAAGCCTTCCGCCGGCGCGGCATCTATCCCCTGAACCTCGATGCCGCCGCGCCGGACACGCCGCGTACGCTCTCGGTCGACACGTTGAAGTGGCAGGGGCTGCTGCCATCGAAACTGAGCGATAACAAGTGGAAGGTCATCGAACAGCAATATGCCGGGATCATCCCCGGCCTGAAGAGCTATGCGGACGAGTGTTTCTACCTCGAAAAGCGGAGGGACCTCTTCCGGGTCACGCGAAACCAGCGGGCCAGGCTGCATAAGCAACTGGCGAAGGTCTTCAAGGTCGTCCCCGAATTCGCCGAGGAGCTCGGACTCGATCGCGCAGAGAAGTTCGAGGTTCACGAGCTGCGCCGGGCCATTCGGGTCAGCCCGGACGGCAGCCGTCACATCCCGCAGATCATCGTCGCCCTCACCCAGTCGATCGACGTTCCGTACGACCGGGCCAGCGGCACACCGGCCCACGTCTTCCGCGGAGGCTCGACGCTCGTAGTCGACCTGTCGGTGCCGCAGGTGAAGTACCGCATCACCAAACGCATCGGCAACGGCGTGCGCCGCGACCAGACCGCCGCCTTCGTCCGCCAGGCCGCCGCGGATCCGTTGCGCGCGTTGTTCTTCGCACCGGACAGGAAGGAGCCGTTTGCCGCGTTGCATGCGCTGGCGGAGACGAGGTGATCTCTGAGCCTCGAACAGTTACACCAACGAGTAAGTCAGTGCGTATAGCTCGAACCTCTCCCGCTCGCCGCTCGCCACCTCCCGCCCGCCCGCGAAGCCGCGACGAGTCGCGCGCCGCGCTCTACTGCGACGGCACGTACGTCGGGTCTCCCGACGTGTTGTCGATGAGGCAGCCGTAGCCGGCCACGCGGCCGGTGGAGGAGACGACGCGGAAGGCGAGGCGGGCGTTGTAGACGTTCGGCAGGCCGAGTTGGGTGAGGATCGAGCCGTACTGCACGTACTGGTTCGGCCCGAGCGACAGGGTCACCACAGGCTGGACCTTGCTGTCGGGAATGAAGGCCGTCACCTCGACCTGGGCCGGCTGGCCGGACAGCTCCACCAGTCCGAGGTTCGTGCGGTAGTGGTCGGACTGCTCGGCCTGCAGGATCTGCTGGGCGCGCTCGCCCGGCCCGGTGCCGCTCGTCTCGGTGAGAGCGGGGATGAACTGGCCGTACGTGCCGGCACTCGTGTCGAAGTAGGTGCGGGCGGTGACGGCGAGGGTCGAGAGGGCCGGCGTGGAGACGGTGATGGAGCCCGAGGCGCTGTCGGTGCCGAAGGTGGCGCGGAGGATGTCGTCGAGCTTGCGCGTCTCGCCGGGCGAGAGGGAGAGAGGGACGCTCTGCAGCGGCGTCGAGGAGCCCTGGGGCGTGAAGGTCACCGTGGCGTCCTGCGCGGAGGCAGCGCCGTTGAAGATGCGCACGTCGGAGCGCCAGTGATTGCCGCCGCCGGCGTCGAGCGAAGCCACGCCCGGCACGACGTACTTCTTCGCCCCGCCGCCGTTGACCGCCACGGCGTCGACCAGCATCGGATCGCTCGTCTGCTGATCGAGCACCGAGGCGTAGGCTGTCACCAGGCCGGTCGTGGAGGTCACGTTCAACTGCATCCGCGTGGCGGCGGCGAGCGCATTGGTCGATGTGACAATGCCGTTGAGCTGCTGGTGCTCGCCCGCCAGGAGGTCCACCGGCACCGATCCGATGCGTGTGCCGAGGGCGTTGAAGAAATCGAGGACGACGTGGGCGGGCTGGGCGGAAGCCTCGACGAGGCCCACGTTCGTGCGGAACGCGCCGGCCTGTGAGACCTGCGGGACGAGCAGGGCGTTGTTGGAGCCGGCGAAGCGCGAGAGCGGCAGGGCCGGGATGAACTGCCCGGAGGTGCCGTTCGGCGTCACGGTGAAGGTGCGGCTCGACGCGAAGGTCGTCACGCTTACAGGACCGCTGCCGGACGGCGTGGTGTCGGACGTGGCCGTGACCGGCTTGATCTCCAGCGCGCCGGCCGTCGACGTCCCTGCCGCGCCGAAGAACGACTGCAACAGGTCGTTGAGGGCGATGGTCGCACCCGACTCCACCTGCAGGAACGTCTGTTGCGCGGAGAGCGTGGCGTCGGTGCCCGAAGGGGTGAAGGTGAGCTGGTAGCGCTGCGGCCGCGGTCCGGTATTGGCCAGGCGGACGTCGGAGTGGAACGTGGCCGCGCCGTCGACGTGGGCCACGGCCGGCAGGATCACGGCGCTGGAGGCGGCGGAGCTCTTGCCGCCCGGCGTCGAGGGGGTGACGAGCGTGACCGAGACCGGCGTCGAGCTGGTGGTGCCGCTGGCGGACAGCTTGCCGGAGGAGGCGGGCGTGTCGATGCGGACGTTGGCGACGCTGTCGCCGGCATTGAGCGACGACAGGTCGGCCGTCAGGGTCAGGGTGATGCCTTCGGGCGGCAGCGTGCCGCTCGACGGCGTGATGGTGAGCCAGGTCTGGTCGCTGGTGGCGGTGAAGGCAACGGCGGCGCCGCGCCCGGGGACGAAGAGCGTCTGCACGAACGGCGCGCCGTTGCCGAACGGGACGACGGTGGAGGATGGCGCGACTAGGACGGAGGCGTCCGCGGACAGCGGCCCGGTGCCGCCGCCGCAGTTGTTGACGGCGCGGACACGGTAATGGAAGCGCGTGGCCGCCGCGACGTTGTGACTCAGCGAGAGCGTGACGTCGGTCGAGCTCAGAATCGTCGGCGTAGCGGCCGTGGCGTCGGTCGACTCGAGGATCTCGTAGCGGGCCACGTTGGGCTGCGCGTTCCAGTGGAGGTTGTAGGGTACTCCGGTGGCTATGCTGGCCGGCGCGGAGATCGAAGGTGCGGCGGGGGAGGCGCAGCTCGACGAGGCGTTCGACCGGAAGGAGGAGGACGCGGAGCGGCGCGAGCCGCACGTGCCGAAGTTCGCTTCGACGAACCAGCGGATGCGCCCGCGCGGCACGGTGGCCTGCGATCGCAGGCCGGTGGTCGCAGCCAGAACGCTGGCCGGACCGTCGTCGACGGCCACCCACAGCTTGTAGTCCTGTGCGCCGGCTACGTTGGTCCAGAAGAAGTCGACGGTCGTCGGCACCTGCTCCGCCGCGTCGGCCGGCGCGAGGAGCAGCGGGGCCGAGAGCGTTCCGCAGGCAGCGGCCCGCGTCACGTCGAAGGTGGAGGTTGCCGATGGGAGACTGTTGCAGCCGTCGCGCAGGGCCACGACATACCAGGTGATGTGTCCGGGGGCGAGGTCCGTGTTGAGCGACGTGCCGGTGGTCTCGGCAATCCGCGCCGGCGCGGCGTTCCCCAGCGACGCCCACACTTCGTAGCGTGTGGCATTCGGGACAGCGGTCCAGGTTAGCTGCAACGGCGCGGAGGTGACGTTCGCGCCGTTGGCCGGGGTCTGGAGCTGGGGCGGGTTCGCAGCGCAGTTTGCCGCCTGCGGGACGGTGAAGCGCGTGGTGGCCGAGCGCGTCGACGGGCAATCGCTGCCGATGGCCTCGACGTACCAGTCGTACGCGCCGGCGGGACGGTGGGCGGTGAAGGTCGTGTCGGACGTCTCCTCGATGGAGGTGAACGCGCCGCCGGCCGGTGCGAGCCACAGCCGATAGAGCCCGGCGCCGCTGACCGCGCTCCAGCGGAACACGATCGGTGCGCCCGCGGTCGTAGTGCCGGTGGGCGAGAGCGCGGTTGGGACGGCCGTGCCGCAGGACGCCGTAGTGAATGTGCGATGAGCCGAAGACGTCGTGCAGGTGCCGTTCAGCGCGTCGACGTACCACTCGACGTGCGCGCCGGGCGGGAAGGAGGCATTGAGCGACGTGCTGGTCGTCGTGCCGGCGAGCGCGAACGGCTGCCCGCCGTCGGTGCGTGCCCAGACGTTGTAGCCGGCCGCGCCGGCGGACGCGCCCCAGGTGAGCGTCGTGATGGCCGGCAGGCCGGTGGCGCCGTCCTGCGGTTGCGAGAGGGCGGGAGCGGGCGGCGGATCGCAGACGCGCACCTTGAACGTAGCGCAGTGGCTGAACACGGGTGACGGGCACGTGGAGCCGCGGGAAGCGCGCACGCGCCACGCATACGTCGCGCCGCGCACGAGCGTTCCGGTGACGAAGGAAGTCGAGGCGGTCGGCAGCGGCGCGGGGTTCAGCGGCGTGGTGGTCGCGCAGCTCGAGCCCTGCTCGAGGTAGACGTCCCACGTGTCGGCCGAGCCGCCCGACCACGACAACGTCACGACGGCGGACGTGTCGCTGCCGCCGTCCGGCGTCAGGGTCGCCGGTGCGACGGGCGTGCTGCAGCCGACGATGTCGAACGTGAAATGCGCGGAGGACGTGCCGGCGGAGCAGCCGGCGGTGTAGTTGCGCACGAACCACTCGTAATGGGCCGGCGTCAGCGTGAGACTGCAATTGGGCGACGGAGAGTTGAGACAGGGCACAGTCGCCGTAGCGCCGTTCTGCGACAGGAACATGTCGTAGCCGGTGACATTCGATCCGGCGGGATTCCAGGCGAAGTTGATGTGGGTCTCGCTCGTCACGAGGCCGTTGGCGGGCAGGACGGGCGTCGTGGCCGGCGGGCACTGGGCCAGAACGGCGGCGGACGTGCCGAGGGAGACGAGAATCGCGGCGAGCACCTTACGCATCATGACCACCCTTCGCCGAGCGTCGTCCCGAGTGGCGCGGAGGTGCGAAGTAGGCGAAGAAACGGGTGCCCAACTCGCTCGAACCGCTCGCGATGACACAGTTATTGGATAGGAGCCCGGTTCAGTTTACGCGCGCAGGGTGCCCCGTGCCAAACCGGCCACCGTGTCCCAGGCCGCGCCGGGGAAGCGCTGCGTCTCCGCCAGCACGTCCTTCATGGCGGCCAGGAACCAGTCGCAGTCTTCTTTTTCGATGGTGATCGGCGGGAGGAACTTGATGACTTCCGTGTGGTAGCCGGCCACCTGGGTCAGGACGCGGTGGCGCTGCATGAGGGGGATGACGATCATCTGCCCGAAGACGCCGAAGTTGAGGCCGTGCAGCATGTCCCAGGCCATCTTCAGCTTCAGCGAGTCCTTGGGCCGCGCGAAGTCGATGCCGAACATGAGGCCCTTGCCGCGCACGCCGGCGACGAATGGGCAGGTGGAGCCGATCATGGCCAGCCCCTGGCGGAGGTACTCGCCCTGCGCCGCGGCGTTCTCCACGAGGTGATCTTCCTCGATGACCTTCCACGTTGCCCGCGCCCGGCCCCTGGCCATACAGCTGT
>CAZYTO010000178.1:0-11731 GCA_964650405.1 uncultured Thermoanaerobaculia bacterium
CGGAGTGACGCGCGGGCTGTCAAGCGCTATGCTTGCAGGAGTCCATCATGCGCACAGGCAAACGGAAGATTCTCGTCATCGACGACGATGAGCGCGTCCTGAACGTGACGAAGCGCAGTCTCGAGTCCGCCGGCTACGACGTGGTCGTGGCCAATTCCGCGTTGAAGATGCCGCAGATCGTGCAGCGGGAGAAGCCGGACCTCGTCCTGCTCGACGTGGAAATGCCCGCCCTCAGCGGCGAGCACGTCCTCGACCTGGCCACCCTCTTCGAATTCCTGCGCACGACGCCCATCGTCCTGCACTCGGCCAAAAGCGAGGAAGAGCTGCAGTCGCTCGTGGCGCGCTCCAACGCCCGCGGCTACATCAAGAAGACCGGGAACGCCATCACGTTCGTGTCGCAGGTCCAGCAGTTCATGGCGGACGTCTGACGGACGGCGCCGCTTCCTAGCCCTCTTTCTCCAGCCGCTTGAGCAGCTCGCGCAGCGCGCCGACGATCTCGTCCTTCTCCACGTTCGCCTTGCGGAAGGACAGGTTGAAGGTGAACGGCAACGACTTGTCCTTCACCTGCCAGACGAAGTGCTTCGGCCTCCCCGCCTTCTTCGGCTCGGGCCTGGCGGCGGTCTGCTTGCGGACGTCGTCGCGGGTCAGCTCGCCGGCGGCGTAGCGGCGGACTACCGCCTCCATCGCCTTCTCATCCGCGGTCCGGGCGATCTGCACGAGCACGGACTTGTTCGAGATGCCCGCCTCCCGGCACATAGCCCGGATGCGGTCCGGGATGTCGTTGATCAGCAGCGTCTCGGTGACGGTGGTGCGCGACTTCCCGATGACCTGCGAGATGCGCTCGTGCGTGTAGCCGAACTTCTGCTGCAGGACGAAGAGCCCTTCCGCTTCTTCGAAGGGCGTCAGGTCCTTGCGCTGGATGTTCTCCACGAGGGCGATCTCCAGCGTCTCCTGGTCGTCGACGTCGAGCTCGATGGCCGGGATCTCGTCGAGGCCGGCCAGCGATGCGGCGCGGAAGCGGCGTTCGCCGGAGATGATCTGGTACTGGTTCGGAGCGATGGCCCGCACCAGGATCGGCTCCAGCACGCCCTTCTCACGGATGGAGGCCGCCAGCTCCTCGATGTTGCCAAGCGTGGTGCGGGGCTGGTCGGCGTTGGGCTCGATCCATCCCATGGGCAGCATGCTGCCGATGTGCCGTCCCGAGCGCTTGGTCAGTTCTTCCACGAAATGCGCGTCGTGGCGCATGGAGGCGCGCTCGGGCAATCCGCGTTTCATAGCCATTCAGGTTCCTCGCGGGGGTCACACACGCGATAGGAGCTCCTCGGACAGCGAGTAGTACTCCATCGCTCCGCTCGACTTCGGCGCGAAGGTGAAGATCGATTCCTTGTAGGCCGGACTTTCTTCGAGGCGGATAGACTTGGTGATGACGGTGTTGAAGAGCCGCTCGCCGAAGACGTTGCCGATCTGCTCGTGGATGTCCTTGGCCAGCGTGGTGCGCTTGTCGTGCATGGTGATCACCACGCCGAGGAGTTGCAGGTTCGGGTTCGGGCGGGCCTTGATCTTGTCGATCGTCTCCAGCAGATCGTCCGTCCCTTCCAAGGCGAAGTACGACGACTGGATGGGCACGAGCACATGCGTCGACGCCACCAGGGCGTTGACGGTGATCATGCCCAGCGTCGGCGGCGTGTCGATGAAGATGTAGTCGTACCCGCCGGCCGTCTCCTTCATCTTGTCCTTGAGCCGGAAGGGACCGTCCAGCTCGCCGATGAGCTTGGAGTCGAGCTTGGCCAGGGCGATCTTGGACGGGGCCACGAAGAGATTGGCCACGGGGGTCGGGATGATGATGTCCGGCAGGCCCAGCTCTTCGCTGACCAGCACGTCGAACATGGACCGCGTGACACTCCGCGGATCGACGTAGCTCATCGTCGAATTGGCCTGCGGATCGAGATCGATCAGCAGTGTTTTGAAGCCTTTACTGGCAACGGCAGCCGACAGGTTGATGGCGGTGGTGGTCTTCCCGACTCCGCCCTTCTGGTTGGCAACGGTGATGATCATGAACTGATTGCGATTCTACACGGTGGCCGCGCTTCGCGACGCGGGATTCGTGGCGCTCGGGCGAGCGGAGAACGGCGAGCGGGAGGTGAGGGACGAGTACACTACAGCCAGGAAATGCGTGACCACTACGACTTTTCGGCAGGTGTGCGTGGCAAGTACGCAGCGCGGTACGCCAAGGGAACGAACGTCGTCGTGCTCGCCCCCGATGTGGCCGAGGTTTTTCCCGATTCGATCGCTGTGAACGAGGCGCTCCGCACACTCGTTCGCATGTCCGGGAAAACGCGCCGCGCGAAACCGGCCTCGCGGAGACGCGAGGACTAGATCGGCGCAGCCGCAGTGTGACCGTCGGCGATGAACGCCATCCACCCGCTCGCCTACATCTTGTACTTGCCCAGATCGTCCGGCCCCAACCCCTCGAACCACTTCTTCATCTTCTCCTCGTCCTGCTCGTCGCCGGCGTCCGGCGTGATGGTCTGGGCCTGGTCGAGCACGGACTGGGCGACGAAGATAGGGGCGGCGGTGCGGAGGGCGAGGGCGATGGCGTCGCTGGGACGGGCGTCGAGCTCCAGCAGGCGGTCGCTCCCTTCGCGGTTGATGAGGACGCGGATCTGGGCGAAGAACGTGGAGTCGCGCAGGTCGTTGATGACCACCCGGGTCACGCGGGCATCGAGCTCGGCGATCGTGTTCTTCAGCAGGTCATGGGTCATGGGGCGCGGCGTGGCGACGTTTTCGAGCTGCAGGGCGATGGCGTTGGCCTCGAAGATTCCGACCCAGATGGGGAGGAAGAATTTCTCCTCTTCGTCCTTGAGCACGACGATCGGCGAGTTCGACACGGGGTCGAGCATCAGGCCTTTGATGGACATCGGCACCAGCTCAGTCATCCGACAGCCTCCCCACGCAGCGTGTGATGCTGCGCGGCATCGATGCGCACCGCAAGCATACTCCCCGGCGGTGTGGCGGCGTCGGCGCTGAAGTTGACCACCCAGTTGTCGTCCGTGCGTCCCGACAACATGGCCGGGTCGTGCTTGCTCGGCCCTTCCACGAGCACGGGAAGGACGCGGCCGCGGTACGACTCCAGACGCTCGCGCTTGATCCGTTCCTGCAAGTCGAAGACGCGGGTCAGGCGCTCCGAGGCGACGTCATCGTCGACCGGCGGCCCGATCTTCAGAGCAGGCGTTCCCGGCCGCGGCGAATACTTGAAGGCGAACATCGAGCCGTAGCGCACCTGTTCGACGACGGAGAGCGTCTCCTGAAAGTCGTCCTCCGTCTCGCCGGGGAATCCGACGATGACGTCGGTCGAGAAGTGGATCTCCGGGATGGCCTCCTGAATGCGCGCCACGATCTCCAGGTAGCGCCCGCGCGTGTAGAGGCGCTTCATGCGGCGCAGGATCTTCGACGAGCCGGACTGCAACGGCAGGTGCAGGTACCGGGAGATGTTTCCGTGGTCGCGCATGGCCGCGATCATCGAGTCGTTCACCTCGGCGGGATGGGAGGTCATGAAGCGCAGGCGCTTCACACCGTCGAGCTCCGCCACCGCCGACAGCAGCCGGCCGAAGTCCCGTTGCGTGGACGGACAGCGATAGGCATTCACCGTCTGTCCGAGGAGCTCCACTTCGACGTGTCCCTCCCCCACCGCCGTCCGCACTTCGTGCAGCACGTCGTCAAAGGGACGGGAAACCTCCCGGCCGCGCGTGGTGGGCACGATGCAGAAGGTGCAGTTCTTGTTGCAGCCTTCCATGATCGTCACCTGCGCTCGCGTGGCCGAGGGCCGGTCGATGGCCAGGACATCGTAGTGCCGCTCCTCGGGGAAGTCGACGGCCACGCGCCGCCCGCCGCTGGCGGACGCGTCGAGCACTTCGTCGAGGTGGCCGACGTTGCCGGGACCCATGACGAAGTCGACCCACGGTGCGCGCTCGCGGAGACGCTCGCCCTCCTGCTGGGCCACGCACCCGCAGACGCCGATCGTCAGATCATGCCGCTCCTGCTTCAGCTCCCGCAGACGGCCGAGGTGCGAATAGACCTTCTGCTCCGACTTGTCGCGGATCGAGCAAGTGTTGAGCAGGATGAGATCGGCCTCGCCTTCGCTCTCCACGCGCTTGTACCCGCGCAGCTTCAGGTTGCCGGAAAGGCGCTGGCTGTCGAGGTCGTTCATCTGACAGCCCCACGTCTCGATGTAGAAAGTCTTACTCATTCGGTTTGATCTCGTGCACCGTGACGTTCTTCAACTGCAGCTTGGCCGCCGCGTCCCGGGCCACGGCCCGTTCCTTCCGCGCCGCCGCGAGCTTGTCCTGCGCCGCGATGAACTTCGCCGTGACGTCGTGATCGCGCACGTCGGGATCGTTCTCCGCGTAATAGCTCAGCTCCAGCGCCGCGACTTCGCGCTCCAGCTTCGCGACGGCCTCTTCGTCCGCCGTCACGCGGGCCTGGGCATCGTCGCGAGCCCGTTTCTCGCCGGCCGCGATCTCGGCGGCGCTCTTCGGCGCGGCTGTAACCGGCGCCGGTGCGCCTGCCTTGGCGCCGCTGCTCGGCGTGGCGTTCTTCTTCACCGTGTCATTGGTGATCACGCCCCGGGCCGGCTTCTTCTTCGCCGCCTTGACCAGATCCGAGTCGTCCGCGAGGAGCGGCGCGGCAAGAAGGAGGGCGGCCAGGATCAGTTTCATGGGTTCCGTTGTGGATTCAGCTATGGATTCGAAGTGCCTGCGCGGCCGTAGCGATCTTCGAGCCGCACCACGTCGTCGAGCTCCGGTGTGGAGACTTCGGCGACGTCCGTGTCGCGTACGGCTTCCATGCGATGGATCATCCGCGGCGGGATGTGAAAGGCCTCCCCTTCCCGCAGCAGCAGCTCCCGCCGGTCGCCGTCGTGCTCGATCGTCAGCTTCAGCTCGCCCCGGACAACAAACAACGTCTCTTCCTTCATTTCGTGGTACTGCAGGCTGAGGGAATGGCCCTGCTCCACATGCAGGATCTTGCCGACGTAACGGCCGGTCCTGGCGAAGATCAGCTCGTAGCCCCAGGGCTTCGGGACGCGGCGGATGTCGGTGGGGCGGAAGAGGTGGTCGTTAGTCATGTCCGTTGTCGTCGCTGCGTGTGAACAGTGAAGCGCCGGTGGTATCCCTGCCTGCCATCGTCATCTTGCTGTCTTGCTCATGCCGTCTTGTTGACCAGCCCCTCTGGAAAGCGCGTGGCCACGCTCTCGATGATGAACTCCTCGATCTCCTGAGCCGTGCGCTTGGTCAGGGCGATCTCCGCGATGCGGCGGCAGTCCTTGTAGCGCACCGAGCGCACGACATTCTTGACGATGGGGATGTTCGACGGGTTCATCGAGAAGTTCTCGAGTCCCAGCCCCAGCAGCACGATGGCGTAGATGGGATCGGCGGCCATCTCGCCGCACATCTCCACCGGGATGCCGGCCCGCTTGCCGGCGTCGATGATGCCTTTGATCAGTCGCAGCAGCGCGGGATGCAGCGGCTCGTACAGGTAGCTGACGTTCTCGTTGGCGCGATCGATGGCCAGGCAGTATTGAATGAGGTCGTTGGTGCCGATGGCGAAGAAATCCGCCTCGGTGGCCAGGATGTCGGCGATGATCGCCGCCGACGGCACCTCGATCATGATGCCGATGGGGAGCTCGCGGTTGTACGGAATCCCGTCGGCGTCCAGCTCTGCCTTGATCTCCCGGACCAGCGTCTTCACCTGCCGCAGCTCCTGCACGCTCGTCACCAGCGGGAACATGATCTTGATCCTGCCGTACGCCGAGGCGCGCAACAGGGCCCGGAGCTGCGTCGTGAACATCTCGCGGTGCTTCATGCAGAGGCGCAGGCCGCGCAGCCCCAGGACGGGGTTGTTCTCCTTCACCCCCATCACCTCGCGGGCCAGCTTTCGGCCGCCGAGGTCGAACGTCCGGATGATGCACCACTGCGGGGCCATGGCCTCGGCCAGGCTCTTGTAGAGCTGGAAGTGCTCTTCCTCGTTCGGCAGCAGCGGGCTCTTGGAGATGTAGAGGAACTCGCTGCGGTACAGGCCGATGCCCTCGGCGCCGAAGCGGATGGCGTCCTTCAGCTCCTGCACCAGCTCGATGTTGGCCTGGAGGGAAACGCGGATGCCGTCTTGGGTAGCGGCCGGCCCCTCACGGTTCTCCAGCAGCCGCCGTTACGCCTCCTCGTGAGGCATCACGCGGGCCTGGAACTCGGCGATCATGGCCTGGGTGGGGTTGGCGATGACGTTGCCTTCGTAGCCGTCGATGATCACCAGCTCGTCGTTGTCGACGATCTTGGTGAGGCGCGGCACACCGATGACGGCCGGCATGAAGAGCGACTTGGCGATGATCGAGGTGTGCGAGGTGCGGCCGCCGGCCTCGGTGGCGAAGCCGACGATGGGCCGGCGGTTGAAGTGGATGGTGTCCGACGGCGTGAGGTCGTCGGCCAGGATGATCACGTCGTGCGTGATCTCGCTGAGGTCGTGGTGGGCCGCGCCCTGCAGGTTGCCCATCACCCGGTCGGCCACGTCCTTCACGTCCGCCACCCGTTCCCTGAGGTACTCGTCGTCGAAGCTGGCGAAGCGGGCCTGCAGCTCCTCCGACACCTCGGCCACCGCCCATTCGGCGTTGACCTGCTCTTCCTCGATCTTCTGGATGACCTTGTCGCTGAACGAGGCGTCGCTGACCATCATGGCGTGCGCCTCGAAGATCTGCGCGTACTCATCGCCCATGGAGCGGCTGACCTTGTGCTTCAATTCCAGCAGCGCGTCCCGGGTGTGCTCGACGGCTTCATTGAAGCGCGTCACTTCCGCCGGCACGTCTTCCTCCCGGATGGGAACGCGATAGGCGGCCGCTTCACGCTTCTCGATGAGCACGGCCCGGCCGATGGCGATGCCGGGCGAGACGCCGATCCCCTTGTACGTGCGGATATCGGTGCGGGCGTGAGTTCCCGGCGAGGTGGCGCGCTGCGTGAGCATGTCGTCCGATTCTACTGCATCGATCCGACGCCCACTCCGACGTGCGCGCGCTTGAAGGCCTCCCACTCGCGCCAGGACATGTGCGCGGTCGTGCCCTGCCGGGCCAGGCGGAAGCTGTTCCACTCCGGATTGTTCGGCAGCGGCGACTCCACCAGGTCGAGCATGCCGTCGCCGGCGTCGACCCACAGCATCGCCTCGGAGTTCGCCAGCCCTGGGCCGCTGAGGTGATAGCGGCGCGTCCGCCGCCCCGCGACCTCCTCGTCGTCCATGTATTTGGCCGTGGCCCGGCCGCGGATGACGATGGCCCCCTCCGCCACGCCGAAGGTCGGCTCGACGAAGGCCACCGTGAAGTCGCGCTTCGGGTTGCGCAGGTGGGGCAGCATGACGTTGAGGGCCATGAGGTCGAAGTTGTAGACGTAGAGGGGATGGACGCTCGACGAGAGGCGCTGCTCGAACTGATCGACGCTGGCCACCAGTTCGTCCTTCCCGATGACGAGCGTCCCGCGCCGCTCGCGCACGCCGTTGGACTGCAGGGCGCCCGTGTCGAGGCGGTCGGCGATGAAGCGCTTCCAGTTGAGGTGCGCCTTCACGTCCGCCGACTCTTCCGTGCCGGCCTCGCTCCGCGAGACTTCGACGTCGTCGTGATCGGCGAAGTAGAGGCTGACCAGGGACGGCTTGCTGCCGTCTAGGTTCGACTTGACGTACTGGACGACCGTGCCCGGCTGCGGCACACGCTCCGGACGGTAGTGGAACGCATTCAGGGGGTCGGAAGAAGGCGCACTCGCGCACGCCGCGGCGAGAGCGAGGCCGATGAGCACACTTCGCATTGCTCGTTTGACGGGAAAGAACCGCAGAGGTTGCATGTCTAAGAGTAACGCGCCGCCGCTTCTGACGGCCACGCAGGATACGACCCGCCGTTCCGGGCGCTGAAGCCATCGGCTCGGCGCCTTGGACGCATCCGCGGTTTGGTCCGTTTAAAGAATCACGAGAGAGCGTCACCGAGGCCGGCGTAACCGCCGGATCCTCGTGGAGACTGTGCAGTTGCGCATCCTCGCAAGCGGATACAATCGCGCAACGGTTCCCGCCTGCAACAGGCGCTCTCCGGGAGGTGGTGTAGTGCCTGTTTCCGTCGTTGCCCGGCTCCGGGCAGTGGTCGTTTTGTTGTTTGCTGTGTTCCCCCTGCTGCATCTTTCCGCGATGACCCGGACCTGGACCGGCACGAACAGTGCGGCGTGGTCGGACGGCGGCAATTGGGGCGGCACGGCACCCCTGTCCGGCGACGATCTCGTCTTCCCTGCCGGCGCATTGCACTCATCGACGTCGAATGACTTCTCCGCCGGGATGTCGTTCCACTCCATCACCGTCAGCGGCGGCGGCTACACGCTCTCCGGCAACGCCATCGTCCTCGGAGCCGGCGGCCTCTCGGTCGCGGTGCCCGCGACGTCGATCAACGTTCCGGTCACTCTCGGCGCGGCGCAGACCTGGGCCACCACGACCGCCGGAGCCACGTTCAGCGACAGCGCGAGCCTGAACGGATTCACGTTGACCTTCGACATCGCGGGCGGCACGGACACCATGGCAGGCGTCATCTCCGGCTCCGGCGCGATCGTGAAGAACAACAGCGGCACTCTGCAGTTCACCGCGGCGAACACGTATTCCGGCACGACGACGATCAACGCCGGAACCCTCGTGGCGCTCGATCCGTCCGCGCTCGGTGTCGCCGACGGCACTCCGGCCAACGGAACGATCGTCAACGACGGCGGGTCGCTGGAAAACGGAACGGCCCTCGGAAATGAGTACGTCACGGCTACGGGAACAGGGCAGTCGGCCGGCGGGGCGATCCGGGATCACTGTTCGGGCGCCATCTTCGGCGGGCCGCTCGTTCTTTCAGGCTCCATCGTTTCGATGACCAACTGCGGCGGAACTTTCACTCTTGCCGGTCCCGTGAGCGGTGCCGTGTCCAACATCAACGTGTTCGGAGATGTGACCTTCACGAACCCTGGCAACACGTTCAGCGGTCTTCTCCAGGTCCAGGGCTCGATCGTCGTGGGAGCGACCAACGCCATCCCCTCCGGCGTGACAGTCAGTGCGTATCAGCTCGCTCTTAACGGCTTCGATGATGAGATCGGCGGGAATCTGGGAGGAATCGTCTACCTCGGCGTTCGAACGCTTTCCATCCACCCCACCCATCCGATCGTCGTCGGCGGTAGGTTTGAGGGCGCCGGGGCGGTGAGGTTGAGCGGAGCGCAAACGGTTTACATGGATGTGGCGAACCCTGCGCCCGTGACTCTCATTGACGACGGGGCCAGGCTGATCCTGTCCGGCGTGGTTCAGTGGTGGTCAGGGGACGTGGTGATCAAGGCCGGGAGCACCGCGTTCTTCACGCACTCCCTCGTCTCCGGGACCACCACCGTCAACAGCGGCGCTCAACTCGTCGGAGGCTACCCCTATGCCCCCGGAGCCCTGTCGGCCGGCGTCTCGAACATCGGCAGTCTTGCCCTCATGCCGGGATCGGCATTTCAGGTGTTTGCCGTGGGAACGGCGGCCGGGATGTTTACCCAGCTCAACGTCACCGGCACCGTGGCACTCGGTAACGCGACGCTCCACTACACCCCACCCGCTCCGTTCCCGGTCGGGACGCAGTTCGTAATTATCAACAACGATGGCACCGACTCCGTGAGCGGGACGTTTTCCGGGCTCCCGGAGGGTGCAACCTTCGACGCGAACGGGCAGTTGTACAGGATCAGTTATGCCGGCGGCACGGGCAACGATGTCGTCCTCACGGCACTGCAGCAAGTGACCGCCACGGTGATCAATTCTTCGCCGAACCCTGCGTCTGCAGGGACGGGGGTGACGTTCACCGCCACCGTCAGGGCGACCGGCGGCGTGCCGGTGCCGGGAGGCACCGTCTCGTTCTTCGACGGACTGACGTTCCTCGGATCAGCGACAGCGGACGGATCGGGCCGGGCCACCCTTACGACGACGTCGTTGGCGATCGGCACTCACAACATCACCGCCGTCCGCGCCTTGGACGCAAGCTTCGGGAACAGCACCTCCGCGGTTCTCGTGCAGGCTGTCGTGGCGGACGTTCCCGCGCTCGACGCGCGCGCCCTGGTCATTTTGCTGCTGGTTCTCGCGGCTGCGGGAGCGCTCCACCTGCGGCGATGACGTTTGATCACCACCAGGGCATGCGCTCTACTTGCGCCGAAAGGCAACGATCGACGAGAGATTCGCGCGGAGACGCGGAATGGCGGAGGTTGAATTCTTCTTCGCGTCTTCCGCGTCTCCGCGATGACCGAAGCGCTCACCGCCTTCCTGCAAGGACGGCCCTTTCAGAAACAACGGTGGCCGCGCCCTACTCCCCTTCGTCGAACTTCGCATCGACGAGAGCCTGGATGGCATCGAGAGCGCCCAGCTCATCCTCGCCGTCGGCCTTGACGAGGATCTGCGAGCCGCGGCCGGCGGCCAGCAGGAGAATGCCCAGGATCGACTTGCCGTCGACCTCCTCGTCCCCCTTGCGGATCTTGATGTCGCACTTGAAGCGTGCCGCCGCGTGGACGAGCTTCGCCGCCGCGCGTGCATGAAGTCCGAGTTTGTTCTTGATCTCGAGGGTGCGCTCGGTCAAGAGGAGGCCCCCACCACCTTGCGCTCCGCCGACAGCAGGTCCGAGGCGACGCGGATGGCCTTCGAGCCTTTCTCGCTGATGATGTGCGCCAGCGTGGTCACGTCCCGCGCCTCGTGCTGCATGGTGGCGAACTTCACGATCATGGGCAGGTTCACCCCGGTCACGATCTCCACCCGGTCCTTCTCCAGGAACGACAGGCTGATGTTGCTCGGCGTCCCGCCGAACATATCCGTGAAGATGATCACGCCGTTGTCCGTCCCGATGCGGTCCAGCGCCAGGCGGATCTTCTCCCGCGCCTCGTCCACCGTATCCGTCCACTCGAGCGGTACCGCCTCGATCACTCCAACGTTTGCTTCGATTTTCTGCGCCGCCGACAGCAGCTCGTGTGCGAGCTTGCCGTGGGTGACGATCAAGGCCCCGATCAACGGCTACCTCCCTCTGCGGCGCGCAATCATAAAGGAAAAGCCCAGCGCGTGCCGGAAGTACGGCGGCCTTGGGGGCGCTCGCTGCGGACTTGCAGTCCCTGTCCCTTCCCCGTCCGGGCGACGGGGTCACATCTCCGGTCCGGGCGACGGGGGCGACGGGGGTCACACCTTCGGTTTCTCCTGGCCGCGGCAGACGAGGCGCTGATTTCGGTGGATTCACGGGTTGACGGACAGAACGGACAGAATTGTGTCCTCCACATTTGTGCTGACGACGGCCGGCGAGGGGCGCGATCGCGTTGCGGGGTGGGGGTTGGAGTCGGGGTCAGACCTTCCGAGGTGGCATGCCAGAGTCGGTTCGAGTGTAACCGACTGAAGAAGCGCCACTTGCTGACATCCGCGCGTAGTAGCGCCACGGGTTCTTCATGAGCGCGTTTCGCGTTTAAGTTACTGTGGGTCTATCAATTACGCTGAAAACTCACACCGGAGCGTATGACCGAACAGGCGACGGTCAGTGCCGGGAAATCATTGATCGTGTGAGGCTTAGTCTGATCTGCCCGAGAGGGGGTATTCGACCGAAGCTCTGATCCCTCATCCCCTCATCCCGGGCGACCGTCCGAACTGAAGCTGGCCCGCCTGCCAGCTGGACGGTCCATGACTGACGGTGTGACCCACCGGC
>CAZYTO010000179.1:0-11696 GCA_964650405.1 uncultured Thermoanaerobaculia bacterium
TCCGTGGAGCTGATAGCTGGCCACGTAGAGGTTGGCCAGGTTGGTGTTCTGCTGCTCGACTTCGACGTAGCGGGCCGAGTAGTTGCGGCTCTCTTCCTCGATGGCCGCCAGGCGCTGCTTGAGCACGCCCTCGGTCTTTTCGCGGCTGTGCAGCTCCAGCAGGACGTGCTCGAGGTTCTGCTGGGCGCTGTCGCGGTCGGCCTCCAAGAGGGCCACCTGCGTGTTCAGCCGCTGGTTCTCATCCAGCAGTCCCTGGATGTACTCGCGGTTGTCGTGGGCGACCTTTTCGATGAAAGGCCGCGAACCGTCATTTCGCTTCATCGCTGTCTCTTTCCTCTCTCAGTCGGCGGCGAGGCCGAGGATGTTGGCGAGCTTGGTGAGGAGCTCGAGGCCGTTGATGGGCTTGGTGACGTAGTCGTTGGCCCCGTTGCGGAAGGCCGTCTCGATGTTGGTTTCCTCGCCGCGCGTGGTGACCATGACGATGGGGATGTGGGCGGTGGCCGGCTCGGCGCGGATGGCCGCGCAGGCGGAGAGGCCGTCCAGGTTGGGCATCATCACGTCGAGGAGGATGGCGTCGGGCTGTTCGCTCTTGGCCTTGGCCACGCCCTCCGCACCGTCGCGTGCTGTGACGACGTCGTACGGCCCCTTGGCCAGGATCATCTTTTCCATCATCAGGACGGTGTTTGAGTCATCGACGAGCAGTACTTTCTTGCGGGTCATGGAGCATTCCCTTTCATGCGTGCGGGCTGTTGCTGGAGGTAGGAGGATTGGGCAAGCTCGGCCGGCAGCATGCTCTTGGCGAAGAGCCAGCCCTGGAGGAGGTTGATTCCGAGGTCGGTGATGAGGGCCAGGTCGTCCTTGTCCTCGACCCCTTCGGCGATGGGCGCTGCGCCGCAGGCGTCGGCCAGGGTGACGATGGACTTGAGCACGGCGTAGCGATAGCGGTCCTTGGCGCAGCCGTGGACGATGTAGCGGTCGACCTTCAGGTGGTCGGGGCGGCAGTCGACGATCATCCGGAAGTTGGAGGCGCCGACGCCGAGGTCGTCGACGGCGATGCGCACGCCGGCCCGGCGCAGGCTCCGCAGCGTGGCCCGGAAGCGCTCCATGGTCCAGGGGGCGCGGTGCTCGACGATCTCCAGCATGAGCCGCTGCGGATCGATGCCGAACGACTCGGCGGCGAAGAGAAAGCGCTCCGCGAACTGGGGCGCATCGCTGAGCGTGGACCCGTGGATGTTGATGGAGATGGACGGCTCACCGGGCAGCGTGCTTGCGGCGGCCAGGATCTCCGCCACGCAGATGAGATCGACCCGCGCCTCCTCTCCCTTGCGGCGCGCGTATTCGAAGAGGACGTCGGCGCGCTCCAGCGAGGTGCCGCGCGGTCCCCGGGTCAGGGCCTCCAGGGCGTAGAGCTTCGCCTCGCCGTCGCGCAAGGCGATGATGGGCTGGAACTCGATCCGCACGGCGCCCGGCTGGCGCAATTCGTCGAGCAGGCTCATGCCGCGTCTCCCAGCAGTGAGGCCACCACGTTGGCGATCTCCGCCAGCGGCCGCGGCTTGCGCAGCAGGATGTCCGCTCCCCGCCGGTACGCCTCCCGTTCGATGACGGGCGTGGCATTGCCGGTGAGGATGATGGTGCGGGCGTTGGGGCAGCAGCGCCGGACGTGACGCACGATCTCCAGCCCTTCCGTCGTCCCCTCCGCGGAGAGGGAGAGGTCGGCGATGACAAGGTCGTACGCCGTGAAGGCCGAGAGGGCCTCCGCTTCTTCGAGCTCACGCGCACGGTCGACGGTGAAGCCGATGCGCGTGAAGTAACGTTCGAGGGCAAAGAGGATCGTCTCTTCGTCGTCTACGAGTAATAGTCGTTTCTTCACGGGCGGCCACTAGAGCAACCGCGCTGCCACGTGTGCCGATTTTCTAACTTGCTGAAATTGCGCCGCTTACGATTGCTGTGACGGGGGTGTGAACGGCGCGGATGCTAGATCTAACACGTCGATTTCTAATTTTAGAAATCAGCCCCGTACCTTCGAGATCTCGATCCGGTGCTTGCGGGCCTTGTAGTAGACGGCCGAACGCGAAATGCCCAGGCGCAGGGCGACGCGGTCGATGGAGCCGCTCTCCTCCTGCAGGACCTGTTGGAGATAGTCCCTCTCCACGTCTTCGAGCGTGCCGCCGCGGACGAGCGTGCCCGTGGTTGTGCCGCCGGCCATGAGGGGTGCAGGCGACCCGCTCGGCAACTCCAGCGCCGAGGCGTCGAGGACGTCGGCGTGGCTGCGGAGCAGAGCGCGCTCCAGCACGTTGCGCAGCTCGCGGATGTTGCCCGGCCAGTCATAGCGGCAGAGGATGCGCTCCGCGTCGGGGCTCATGGCGACGCGTTTCTGCCCGAGGTCGCGAGCCAGGCGGTCGAGGATGCTGCCGGCCAGGATGGGGATGTCTTCCTGCCGGTCCCGCAGTGCCGGCACGTACAGCTCGAGGGTGCTGATCCGGTAATAGAGGTCCTGGCGGAAGCGGTGCTCGGCGACGGAGGAGCGCAGCTCGCGGTGGGTGGCGGCGAGGAGCCGGACGTCGACGGAGCGGTCTTTCACGTCGCCGAGGCGGCGGAAACGTTTCTCCTCCAGCACCTTGAGCAGGCTGGCCTGGACCTGGGTGTCCATGTCGCCGATCTCGTCGAGGAAGACGGTACCGCGGTGGGCCACTTCGAGCAGGCCCTGCTTGGCGGAGACGGCGCCGGTGAAGGCGCCTTTCTCGTGGCCGAACAACTCGGTCTCCAGGAGCTCGCGCGAGATGCCGGCGCAATTGAGGTCGACGAAGGCCTCGGCGGAGCGGCGGCCGTTGGAGTGGATCCACTGCGCCAGCACCGTCTTGCCGGTGCCGGTCTCGCCGTGAATGAGGACCGGGCTGTCGGCGCGGAGGACGGCGCCGGCTTTCTCACGGAGACCGGCAATGACACGGCTGACGCCGAGGAAGGGATCGACGCGGCCCCGGGCCTCGCTCGACACGGCGCCGGCCAGGGCCTGCTGGCGGTTGCGCTGGTTGTCGAGGATGCGGTTGATGACCACGAGCAGCGTTTCCAGCTCGACCGGCTTGGTGAAGAACTGTTCCGCCCCGAGCTTCACGGCCTCCACGGCCGTGTCGATCGAGGCGTACGCCGTGAGGACGATGAGGGGGCAGGAGTCGACGCTGCGCAACTCCGGGATGAGGTCGAGCGCCGTGCCATCCGGCAGGCGGAAGTCGAGGATGGCGATGTCGGGGCGGAAGGCGCGAAACTTCACCTTCGCCGAAGCGCAGTCGTCCGCTTCCTCGATGTCGAAGCCATGCGACTTGAGGAAACGGCGGATGCCGAAGCGGGGACCCGCTTCGTCGTCAACGAGTAACACGCGGTTGCGCAGCATGGGCGTAAGATTGAAGCGATTCACCATAGTGTAGCCGTGAAGATGCGGAAGCTGCTTCGTGCAGCTACGGTCGCCCTGTTGCTCTCGGGTCCGCAGGCCCCTGCCGCGGAGAAGGTGATGACGTACGTCTACCACCCGCCGGAGTCGTCGCTGGACGTCCGCTACGAGTATCACTGGGAGATTCTGCGCACGGCCCTGGAGCGGACGAAGGCGAAGTGGGGGCCGTACCGCATGGTCTCCTCGGAGCGCATGACGGAGTCGCGCCAGCGCTTCGAGATCGAGCACGCCACCGGGAAGCTGACGGTGATGTACCTCAGTACCACGCCGGAATTCGAGAGCACACTGGTGCCGGTGCGCATCCCCGTGGACAAGAACCTCGGCGCCTACTGTGTCTTTCTCATCCGGGCCGAGGACAAGCAGCGCTTCGCCGGCGTGAAATCGATCGACGACCTGCGCCGCTTCTCGTACGGCCTGGGACTCGGCTGGGTCGACGTCGACATTCTCCGGTCGAACGGCTTCAAGGTCGTGACCGGGTCGGACTACGACGGTCTCTTCGAGATGGTCATCCGCAAGCGGTTCGACATCTTCCTGCGGGCTGCCACAGAGGTGCTCGACGAGTACTCCCAGCGGAAGAAGGCCCTGCCGGACCTGGCCATCGAGGACAGCATCCTGTTCTATTACCCGCTGCCGATGTATTTCTGGTTTCCGAAGAGCGACGAGGGACGCCGCCTGGCGGCGCGGGCGGAGGAAGGGATGCGAATGATGATCGCGGACGGCACGTACGACGCGATCTTCAATAAATACCAGCGCTGGAAGATCGAGCGCCTGCACCTCAAGGAGAGGCACCTCTTCACCATCCGTAATCCCTTCGTGGGGCCGGAGACGCCGTTCAGCGACAAACGGCTCTGGTTCGACCCGCAGACTTACAAATGATGCGGATGGGGAACATGTCGCTGGCCGCATTCGTGGCCGGTACGCTGGCCACGGTGATGACGATCGTCCTGGGGACGTATTCGTTCATCTCCTACGGAATCGACGCCAAGCGGCAAAGGAAGGATCTGAATGTCCTGATGGATCTTCAGGTCAGCGAGACGGCCGTGGCGCTGGCACTTCCTGTGTGGAATATCGACCGGCCGCAGATCGACCGCGTCATCGAGGCGATGGCGCGTCCGAAGTCGATCCACGCCCTCAGCGTGACCTTCGCCGGCGAGACGCGCGGACTGATTCGCGGCCCCGGACGGAAGTACGTGCCGTGGGATGGCAAGTCGGAGCCGGCGGGGATGATCGTGAAGACAGCGTCCGTCGAGTTCCCTGTAAAGAAAGAGATCGGATCGGTGCGGCTGCTGGTTACACCGCAATTCCTCAACGAGGACCTCGATAAGGCGCGCGTCTTCATCATCGCGCCGATCATCGGGATCAACGTCGTCCTGATCGCCTGCATCTACTTCATGCTGTGGCGGGCGGTGGTGCGGCCGCTGATGTCGATCGAACGGTTCGCCGTGTCGGTCAGTCACGGCGGTCACGACCCGATGCCGTCGCCGGTTCACGGCACGGCGTCTGAGCTGGTCAGTCTCCGCGATTCGCTCGACACGATGATCCGCCTTCTCGACCGCCGGTATGCCGAGATGCAGGAGGAGGCCGCGCTGCGCTTCGAGAGCGAGCAGCGGCTGAACACGATTTACAACTCGGTCAGCGACGCCATCATCATCTACGACTCCGAAACCGGAGCGGTGGTCGACGTGAACCGCTCCTTCGCGGAACTGCTCGGCTGCTCGTACGAGGAAGCCTTGCAGAGCTTCGCCGGCAGCTTCACTTCGGGACTTGGACCCTATCAGAAGGAAGCGGCGTTGGAGACGGTGCGCTCCATCCGGCCGGGCGAGCAGTACCACGCGGAGTGGCAGCTCCGGCGTCACGACGGGCGGTTGTTGTGGACGGAGGTCAGCGCGCGCTTTGCCATGATCGGCGGAGCGCGGCGGGTCATCGCCGTGGCCCGCGACGTCACGCAGCGCAGGGAGATGGAAGAAGAGCTGCGGCGTTCCGAGACCATGTCGGCGATGGGGGCGCTGGTGGCCGGCGTGGCCCACGAAGTGCGCAATCCTCTCTTCGGCATCACCGCCACGATCGACGCCTTCGAGGCCGAGTTCGGCTCCGGCGAAGGGGCGGCCGAGTACATGACCACGCTCCGCCACGACGTGGGCCGCCTCAGCCGGCTGATGAACGACCTGCTCGAGTACGGCAGACCGCAGAAGCTCGAGTCCCACCAGCAGGCCCTCCAACCGATCCTCGAGGAGACCGTCCGCATCTGCCTTCCGCGTGCGCGCGAGCGCCGCATCGAGATCCGGCAGGACGTTCCGGCCTCGCTGCCCGAGGTCTTTGTCGACGCCAACCGCCTGCTGCAGGTCTTCAGGAACGTCGTGGAGAACGCCGTCGCCTTCTCCAGGGAGGGGGAGGCGGTCGACCTCTCCGTCCGCAGCGCGGACGGGCTGCCGGTCGTCCTTACCGTCGCCGATCGCGGCCCCGGCTTCCGCGAGGAGGATCTCCCCCATGTCTTCAAGCCGTTCTTCACGCGCCGGCCCGGCGGCTCAGGTCTGGGCCTGGCCATCGCCCAGAAGATCGTCACCGAGCACGGAGGAACGATCACCGCCGCCAACCGCCCGGGCGGAGGGGCGGTGATCGAGATCCGGTTGGGGTAGGGGTTTGGTCAATACTCGAGCCGCGTCAGCGGCGGATCGTAGTCGAACGACCCGAGCAGGAGCCAGCGCCGGGCCGCGCCCTCTCTGCCGCGCTTCGCCACCAGCGGCGTCGTGTAGTGCCAGAACGGCAGCCGGTAGACGGCGATGGCCGGCATCCGCGAGACGTCGTGCGATGCGGAGAGGAAGCGCCGCTCTTCATAGACGAGCAGTTGCTGGGCGACGGAGCTGTTGGAGAACATGATGTGAACGTCGATGAAGCCGTTGCAGGCTTCGGGGCGCTCGGGGTGATGGTCATTGTGCGGGCCGCTGTAGTCGCCGGCCTCATAACAGATGACCTGGCGTGACCAATGGTCCCGCCGCAATGGCGACGCGGTCAGGCACTGGGTGATGCGGTGGAAACTGGCCGAGGACATCATGGCGTCCAGGCCGATCTCGTGCGCACCGTCGAGGGCGATGGACGTTCTAGAGTTCAGGGTGGCTGTCTTGACCCGCACCGTCTTCGGGAGCTGGTCGGCGTAGTTCTCGGTCATTCCCGTCAGTGCCGTCCGTGGAATGGGACTGTGCATGCGCCGCAGGCGGGCGTAAATCCCCTCGTCGAGGAGACGGACGCATTCCGCGGCGACGCCTTTGTCAATGACGTCCTCGAAGTAGAGGATGGGGGTCCTGCGCTTCCGGATCAGATGTTCCACCGCAGGAGCCCCTGCCAGCAGGCGACGGCCGCGGCGATTGAGCAGGTCTTCGAATTCGACCGGAAAGCGATCCATACGGAGGCAAGTATAGCCAGTAGACTGATGCAGGGAGGGATGCCGGGAATCGCGAAAGCTGTACTCAGCTCCCCTCGATTCGTGATGGAGTGGTGTCGATGACCAGGACGATCCAGCAGCTTTTCGACCTTTCCAACCGCGTGGCCATCGTCACCGGCGGCTCGCGCGGTCTCGGGCTGGAGATCGCCGAGGGGCTCGCGGAGGCGGGGGCGGCACTGATGCTCTGCGCGCGGCGGAAGGAGTGGCTCGATCCGACGCTGGCGGCGATACATGGACGCGGCATTCGCGCGGAGGGGCGCCTCTGCGACGTCAGCGACGCCCAGGACGTGCAGTCGGTCGTCGAAGCGACGGTGCAGGCGTTCGGCCGCGTCGACATCCTCGTCAACAACGCCGGCGTGTCCTGGGGGCAGCGCCCCGAGGAGATGCCGCTGGAGAAGTGGCAGCGCGTCATCGATACGAACCTCACCGGCGCCTTTCTCTTTTCCCAGGCCGCGGGCCGCGTGATGCTGCAGGCGAGGGCAGGGAGCATCATCAACATCGCCTCGGTGGCCGGTCTGCGCTCGACCGTTCACGGCCCGCACTACGCGGCGTACGCGGCGAGCAAGGCCGGCCTGATGGGAATGACCCGCGAGCTGGCCGCGACCTGGGGGCCGGACGGGATCCGTGTCAATGCCATCGCGCCCGGATTCTTCCACTCCCGCCTCGCCGATCCCGTCATCGAGCACATCGAGCCGCAGATCCGGCAGCGCAATCCCATTCCCCGCGTCGGCAACCCCGGCGAGTTGAAAGGCGTGGCCGTCTTCCTCGCCTCGGACGCCGCGAGCTATGTGACGGGCCAGGTGCTGGTGGTGGACGGAGGAGGGACGATTGTTTGAAAAGGCTGAAAAAGCTGCAAGGCTGGAAGGCTGAAAGGGCCACAGACAGAACGTCGTTTTCCTTTCAGCCTTGCAGCCTTGCAGCCTTTGGTTCAGGCTTCGAACCCGACTTCATGTGCAAAGCCGGCCGTCCATGAACTTCGACCTCTCTCCCGAGCTCATCGAACTGCGCGACCGCGTGGCGGAGTTCGTCCGCAACGAAGTCATTCCGGCCGAGGGCCAGGAGCTGACGGCTGAGCTCATCGGCGAGCTGCGCAGGAGAGCGCGCCACGCCGGCATCTTCGGGCCGCAGTTGCCGCGCCAGTACGGAGGGCTCGCACTCGGCACGGTGGGCATGTGTGCGGTGTTCGAGCAGGCCGGTCACAGCTTCCTCGGCCCGATCGCGCTCCACTGTGCGGCGCCCGACGAAGGGAACATGCATCTCCTCGCGCACTACGCCGGCGAGGAACAGCGCGAGCGCTACCTGCGGCCGCTCATCGAGGGACGGATCCGGTCGTGCTTCGCCATGACCGAGCCTGCGCCCGGCGCCGGCTCCGATCCGACCATGATGCTGACGCGCGCCACGCGCGCCGACGTCGACGGCAAGCCGGGCTGGGAGATCACCGGCCGCAAGTGGTTCGCCACCGGAGCGGACGGCGCGGCGTTCGCCGTAACGATGGCCGTGACCGATCCCGGTGCCGAGCGCCATCACCGGGCCACGATGTTCCTCGTCCCGGCCGATACGCCCGGCTATCGCCTGGTGCGCAACGTGCCGGTGATGGGCAGCCAGGACATGGGAGGGCACGGCGAGATCGATTTCGATCACGTCCGCGTCCCGGACGCGGCGATCCTGGGCAAAGCCGGCGAGGGGTTCCGCCTGGCCATGGTCCGCCTCGGGCCGGCCCGCCTGACGCATTGCATGCGCTGGATGGGCATCGCCCAGCGGGCCATCGACATCGCCACGGGCTATGCGAAACAGCGGGAGGCGTTCGGCCGGAAGCTCGCCGAGCAGCAGTCGATCCAGTGGATGATCGCCGACTCGGAGATCGAGCTGCACGCCTCCCGGCTCATGGTCTACCACGCCGCGTGGCAGCACGAGAACGGAAGCGAGATCCGGCATGAATCCTCGATTTGCAAGGTCTTCGTCGCCGAGGCGGTGAACCGGATCATCGACCGCGCCGTGCAGATCTGCGGTGCCCTCGGCGTCTCGGGCGATACACCCCTCGAGCACTTCTACCGCGAAGCGCGCGCCTTCCGCATCTACGATGGACCGTCCGAGGTGCACCGCATGGTGATCGCCCGCAACGTAATCCAGGAGACGCGGTGAGCGGCGACACGCGGCCCGTCCGCGCCAGCGAGAACCTCGACTGGGAGAAGCTGGCGGAGTACCTGCGACTGGAGTTGCCGAAAGCAGCCGGGCAACCCAATCCCCCCGCAACCCAGTCCCCGCAACTCCAGGTCGAGCAGTTTCCCGGCGGCCACTCGAACCTGACGTACCTCATCCGCTTCGACGGCGCTGAATACGTCCTGCGGCGGCCGCCGTTCGGTCCGGTGCCGCCGCGCGCGCATGACATGGCCCGCGAGTGGCGTGTGCTGGCGGCGGTCCATCCGCTCTTTCCGCTCGCGCCGAAGCCGCTGCTGCTGTGTGAGGACGCGAGCGTCCTCGGCTCGGTCTTCTACGTCATGGAACGACGCCACGGCATCGTCATCCGGACGGAAGAGCCGGCGGAGCTGGCGGACACGTTTGACCTGCGTGCCCGTATCAGCGCCAGCGTCGTCGACACCCTGGCCGATCTGCACGCCATCGACGTCGTGGCAAACGGCCTCGACGCGCTGGGGAAGCCGGCCGGCTTCGTGGCCCGGCAGATCCGCGGGTGGACGGAGCGATGGCACGGCGCGAAGACGAGCGAGGTGCCGCTGATGGAGTCGCTGGCCCCCTGGCTGGAGGCGCACACCCCGGCCGATCCGGCGCGGCCGGCCATCGTGCACGGCGACTACAAGCTCGACAACGTGATGCTCGACGCGCTGCAGCTCGATCGCCTGGCCGGCGTGTTCGACTGGGAGATGAGCGCCATGGGCGATCCGCTGGTCGACGTCGGCATCCTTCTCTGTTACTGGGTCCATGTGGCGCCGGCCGGCGATGGGGCCGTGCCCAGCGTCACGGCGCGGCCGGGGTGGTTCGGCCGCGAGCAGATCCTGGAGCGTTATGCGTCGCGCACCCAGGCCTCGCTCGAAGGCATCGCCGTCTACGAAGTCTTCGCAGTCTTCAAACTGGCCGTCGTCATCCAACAGATCTACGCCCGCTACGTCCGCGGACAGACGGACGACCCCCGCTTTGCCGCACTCGGCGAGCGCGTAGCCGCACTGGCGCAGATCGCCACGGAGCTTGCCTCGCATGCGTAACGTTCAGGTTCTCCTCAAGTCGCGTCCGGAAGGACAGCCCGGTGAAGACAACTTCGAGATCACGGAGAGCGAGCTGCCGCCGCCCGGCGACGGGCAGATGCTGCGGCGCACGCTCTGGCTCTCCGTCGATCCCTACATGCGCGGACGCATGAGCGAGCGCAAGTCGTATGCGCCGCCGGCCCAGCTCGGCCAGCCGATGGTGGGGCAGACGGTGAGCGAGGTCGTGGAGTCGAACGATCCGAAGTTCGCGAAGGGCGACGTGGTGGTGACGTCGGACGGCTGGCAGGCCTACGCCGTCGGCGACGGCCGCGGGCTGCGCCGGATCGATCCGTCGCTCGCGCCGGTCTCCTGGTCGCTCGGCGTCCTGGGGATGCCGGGGCTGACGGCGTATTCGGCCCTGCTCGACATCGGCCAGCCGAAGAGCGGCGAGACGGTCGTGGTCTCCGCCGCCGCGGGAGCGGTCGGCTCCATCGCCGGACAGATCGCCAAGCTGAAGGAGTGCCGGGTGGTCGGGACGGCCGGCACGGACGAGAAGTGCGCCTGGGTGACGGGCGAGCTCGGGTTCGACGCTTGCATCAACTACAAGACCGAGCCCCTCCACGACGCCCTGAAGGCAGCCTGCCCCAAAGGCGTCGACGTCTATTACGACAACGTCGGCGGGGCGGTGCTGGAGGCGGTGCTGCGCCGCATCAACCTGCATGCCCGCATCCCCCTCGTCGGGGTCATCTCCCAGTACAGCGATGTGAAGCCGGCTCCCGGTCCGAACCTCCTGCCCCTCCTCATCAACCGCGCGACGCTGCGCGGATGGCTCGTCTTCGATCACTTCGACCGCATGCCCGAGTTCCTGCGTGACATGACGGCGTGGCTGCGCGAAGGAAAGGTGAAGGTCCGCGAAGACGTCGTGGACGGGCTGGAGAATGCCCCGCGCGCGCTCCTCGGCCTGCTGAAGGGCGAGAATACCGGGAAGCGCGTGGTGAAGGTGAGCGGGTGACTCGTGAAGAGCATCGACGACTTCCATCCGGGCCAGGCGGCCAGCTTCACCAAGACCTTCACCGGCGACGACGTCCGGCTCCTCATCGACATCACCGGTGACGTGAATCCGCTGCACGTCGATGAGGCCTTCGCCGCCTCGACACAGTTCGGCCGCCGCGTCATTCACGGCATGCTGACGGCGTCGCTTTTCTCGACGATGGTCGGCATGCTGCTGCCGGGCACCGGCGCGATCTACCGCTCCCAGACGCTGACGTTCCTCCGGCCCGTCCACGCCGGCGACACGGTCACGGCCCACTTCGTCGTGCGGTCGGTCGACCGCGTCCGGCACCGCCTGACCATCGACGCCTGGATCGAGAACGAACGGGGAGAGCGGGTCGTGGAGGGGGTGTGCGAGGCGGGGCTCTTGAAGGGATGATGGGCGAGGGGCGAAGGATGAAGGGCGAAGAGCGGGTTCGGAGGAGCCTCAATCGCACATAACGTGATTGCTTTCAGTTACTTCGCCCATGGCGGCAGTATTTTGCGCCGGGCTCCGGTACATTGCGCCGGGCCCCGGATCATTGCGCCGAGCCCCGGATCATTGCGCCGAGCCCCGGATCATTGC
>CAZYTO010000180.1:0-10414 GCA_964650405.1 uncultured Thermoanaerobaculia bacterium
CCGCACGCGCACCGCCGCCGCCGGCGACGGGGACATCGCCATCCGCCCCGGCACCGTCGCCGCGCTGGCCCTGGGCATGATGCACATCCTCTTCCGCGACGGGCTGCACGACCAGGCCTACCTCGAGGAGATGACCTCCGGCTGGGAGGCCCTCCGCGACCGTGTGATGCAGGAGTACACGCCGGAGCGGGTGGCCGCAACGTGCCGCCTCCCGGTCAGCACCATCGAGTCGCTCGCCCATCGCTATGGAACGGTGACCCGGGTCGAGCGGCGACCGACGTTCATCCGCGTCAACTACGGGCTGAACCGGCATGCCGGCGGCGGCACCGCGGTGCGAACGATCTCCATCCTGCCGGCCATCACCGGCGCCTGGAACGACGCCGGTGGCGGTGCGCAGCTTTCGTCCTCCGGTACGTACGGCTTCAATTCCGCGGCGCTGGAGATGCCGCAGCTCGTGCCTCCGGGCACGCGCACGATCAACATGGTCCGCCTCGGTGAGGCGCTCACGGTGACGAACGATCCGCCCGTCAAGGCGCTCGTCGTCTACAACGCCAATCCTGCCAGCGTCACGCCCGACCGCGAGACGGTCCTGCGCGGCCTCCGCCGCGACGATCTCTTCACCGTGGTCATGGAGCACTTCCAGACCGACACCGCGGACTACGCCGACGTCCTCCTTCCGGCCACGACCCAGCTCGAACAGGAAGACGTCCACAAGGGCTACGGACATCTCTACGTGCTGCACAACCAGCCGGCCATCGCCCCGCTCGGCGAGGCGCTGTCGAATACGGAGATCTTCCGGCGCATGGCCAGGGCCATGGGCGTCGACCGGCCCGAGCTCCAGGCCAGTGACGAAGCGCTGATCCGGGCCGTGCTCGACGGCCGCGGCCCGACCATGGCCTCGGCCTCGCTGGAGACGCTGCGCGAGAAAGTCTTCGTCCACCTCGACGTCCCCTCCCCGCACCTTCCCTACGCCCGCGGCACGCGGCTCGACACGCCGACGGGAAAGATCGAGATCCACTCCACGATGCTGGAAGGGCGCGGACTCGATCCGCTGCCGTCGTTCATCCCGCCGTACGAGTCGCCGGAGCGCAACCCGGAGCTGGCCCGGCGCTTCCCCCTGGCCCTGATCTCCCCGCCCGCCCACTCGTTCCTCAACTCGACGTTCGTCAACGTGGCCTCCCTGCGCCGCGCGGCCGGCAAACCGACCCTGGAGATCCACGCCGACGACGCAGCGCCGCGCGGCATTCACGACGGCCTGCGCGTGTCGATCTACAACGACCGCGGCACGTTCACCGCCGAGGCCGTGGTGAGCGACCGCGTCCGCCCGGGCGTCGTCTCCGCCCCCTCGGTGTGGTGGGGCAAGCTGACCAGCGACAACACCAACGCCAATCACACCACCTCCCAGGCCATCACCGACCTCGGCAACGGCGCGACGTTCTATGACAACCTGGTGGAGGTGGCCGTGGTTCGCTGATCGCTGATCGCTGATCGCGTTATTCGCTGATTCGCGTTATTCGCGACACCCTCTCCCGGCGGGAGAGGGTCGCCGCGGAGCGCGCTTCGGGACCACCGAGTCAGCGCAGTGCACTCAGCGCAGCGGCGGGGTGAGGGGCTTCTCCCGCCGCTCATACCTCGCCTCGCCGTCAAGGCTCCTCGCGGCACGCACCGGAGTCGACGCGCAACGCGGAGGACACCCTCTCCGGGCGGGAGAGGGTCGCCGCGGAGCGCGCTTCGGGATCATCGAGTCAGCGCAGTGCACTCAGCGCAGCGGCGGGGTGAGGGGCTTCCTTCGCCGCTACATCCTCAATCTGTTCGGAACGGACATGCGTTCCCTTCGAAAGAACTCACTCTGCTGACTTGCACGAGAGAACCCCTCACCCCGGCCCTTCCGCTGAGTGCATCGAAGCCGATTCACCAAACGGAATTGCGCGCTCCAGGCGACCTTCTCCCGCCGGGAGAGGGTGGGGTTCGCGCACCGTCCCGCGAGCAGCGGAACCGGAAATCCCCTTACCCGGCACCCCGGCCCTCTCCCGCCGGGAGAGGGTGTGCTCGGCGCGACACCGCCTGTGGCCATCCATGTCTCGACTCCGCCCACCGACGCCATCGTCCGAGCAGAGAGTCGTTCCCGCTCGCGACGCCGCTGTCCGCAGCGTTCGAGCTCCTTCCGAGCGCACAAACTACCGCGCGCCCGCGGCGTTCTACGGTAATCTCGCCCGACCCGATCGACCAGACGACAGACGTAGATCACGCCGGTCCGTTAGCCACGAAGCGAACGAGGGCAGGCGCACGAAGATCAGAGACTGGCGATCAAGCGAACACAAACAACGACCGGGACCAGCGAACAACAAGCAGCGACCAACGAACAGCGAACAGCGAACAGCGACTAAGCGAATAGCGACTAAGCGAATACAGCGACCAGCGACCAGCGAAGATGCACACCCACCTCTACCTCATCCCCCTCGTCGTCATGGCGGCCGTGTGGCTGGCGATGGTCGGTCTCGACCTGCGCTTCGGGTTCATGCGGGCTACGGACCGCTTCCGCTCGCTGGCGGCGCAGTACGCCGCGTATGCCTGGCTGGGAGCGATCCTGCTCCTGCTGACGTTTCTCGTCGTGGGCTCGTCGATGCGCGTACCGACGAAGGAGCAGCTCGCGAAGACACCGTTCTACCAGCTCTTCTTCCTGCACGCGATCCTGGTCCTCTTCCTGTTCGTCTGGTGGCTGCTGACGGACCGGCCGAACCTGCTCGACTATCTCAACATCCAGCGCCGCGAGGTCGGGAGGGCGCTGCTCACCGGCTGCGCGATCGGCGTCGGCGGGTGGATCTTCACGATCATCATCGCCCTCCTGGTGGGGTCGATCCTCGTGGCCTCGGGGATCATGCCCAAGAATCCCACGCCGCCGCCCATGATCGGCTGGCTGGTCACCCTGCCGCTGTGGAAACGGGGGATCGTGGTGCTCTCGGCCATGACCGTCGAGGAGGCGTTCTTCCGCGGCTGGCTGCAGAAGCGCTTCGGCCTGATCGTCTCCACCATCCTCTTCGCCATGGCCCACGTCGGCCTCGGCCAGCCGTTCCTGCTCATCGGCGTCAGCGTCATCTCGCTCGTCATCGGCACGGTCTTCTACCGCACCAAGAACCTCATCCCCGGCATCATCGCCCACGGGATCTTCGACGCCGTGCAATTGTTCGTCGTCATCCCCATCGTCTACAGCATCGCGGGGGGCTAGAAGAAAGTGCCGAGTGCCGAGTGCTGAGTGCCGAGGGGCATGAGGCATGAGTAATGGGGCATGAGCGGCTTTGGCTTTCAGTGCGCGACGGCCCGCCTCCGCGGCGGCGGCGCCGCGGCATCCTGCGTAACGGTCACCGTCTTCCCGGCGATCTGCAGCGTTCCCTGCCGTTGTGCGGTAGCCGGATTCGCGGAGACCTGGTAGGCCACCGATCCGCTGCCCGTGACCGAGGTGCCGCTCGTGATGGTGATCCAGGAGACGTCACTCGAAGCGGTCCATGCACAGGAGGAGCTGGTCGTCACGGCGATCGCCCCGGTACCGCCGGCGGCGGCGGTCGTACCGGCCGGCCCCGCGACATCATACGTGCACGCCGGCGTCGACTGGGTTCCGCACGTGAGCGAGAGCGTGTACGCGCCGGTCTTGTTCGCCCCGATGGAATTCGCGACGATCGTCCACGTACCGGTCGCGGGCAACGTGTAGCGGATCACCGCATTGGTCGTTCCGTCGCCGCCGTCGTCGTTGTCCGTCACGGCGACGTCGGAAGGGTTGAGGAGGATCAGGTAGGCGTCGAACGCGGCGGAGGTCATGCGGATCGTCACGACGTCGCCGGTGATCCCCGTGAACTGCCAGAGGTCGTAGTAACTCGAGTCGGAGGCTGTGCAGTTGCTGGTCAGCGTGGCGGAGGCGGAGCCGGCCGGGCAGGAGAGACCGGTCTGGCGCGTACAGGCCGCGGCGGCGTCGAACGCGGCAAGGGAGAGGGCGAGGGCGGCGATGGCGGTTTTCATGATCGCTCCGCTCAGGCCGCGCAGGTGGTCTTCGTGCTCCGGATGGCGAGCAGCTTCCGGACGACGAGGGTCTTGTTGTCGATGAGCTTCGTGTCGAAGAGAAACGGCGTCACCCGCGACGCGCTGCCGCCGATGACGTTGTCAGCGAGGTTGGTGGTGTCCTTGACAAGCGGCATGCCATGTCACGGCAAGGTGGGACGGCGGAGGCGCGCGTCGGAACGGGGCGGCCGGACGACGCAAGGCCAGGCTGCGCTGCGGCGAAATGACGCGGGCGGCTACTGCTCGCTGACCACGACGCCGTCGCCTTCGAAGCGGATCTTGAAGCCGGTCTGGTCGCCGCTGATCATCACGTTCTCCAGGGCCTGGTCGTCGACCACGGTGGGTATGAGATTGCCGGTCCAGGCCACGAGGGAGCTGGAGGAGATGGAGAGCGGATACTCGCGCGTGACGCGGAGCGTGAGGGGCTCGATCGATGTGGAGATGGCCAGCGAGCCCTTGCCGAAGATCTTCACCGTGTCGATCTTCCGCTGGTAGGAGCTGTCGTAGATCGGCTCGACGCGGTAGGTCAGCGAGTCTTCCAGTGCGACGAGGTTGGAGCCCTCGACGTAGATGAACTCCTCGTTGAGGTCGAGGAGGAAGGTCTTGCGGCCTTTTTCGTAGACGAAGATCTTGCCCTGCCCGATGGCCTTGACCAGTGTCTGGGCCGTCGTCCCGACCAGGCCTGACTCGGCGACGAACTTGAGGTTCCCCGAGTAGCTCGACACCGTGCCGCGCTTCACGTGCACGTTGCGGGCGAAGTTGATCTCCAGGAAGCCGTTCTCGTGCAGGGCGAACGTCTTCGAGGCCCCTTCGATCTTCCGCGCGCCGAGGTCGATGCGCTTCTCCTCGATGTGCACCGTGTCGTCGACCGCTTCCTGTAGCTTGCGCGCGGCGGTGTGCGCGGCGAGGTCGGCGTCATTCGCCGGGGACCGCGGTGCAGGCGGCGGCAGGGCGATGGGCGCTGCGGCTGCCGGCTCCGGCGGCGGCGTCGGCACCTTCCCGGGCTGGGTCAGCATGTGCCGCGACTCGGCGATCTTCTCCGGAGTGATGGCCGGGATCTTGGCCGTGATCACGCGCGGATCGTTCCGCGGCGTGGGCGCCGGGGACGGCTTCGGCTGCATGTCCAGCTCCACCTCGCGGACCAGCTTGTCCGCGCCGGCGAAGCGGAGGTGCTCGAGGGCCAGCCCGAACTTGCGGCGCTGGCGGTAGAGCAGGCCGAGGTAGAGGTGCGACTTCGCGTAATTGGGACGCAGCTCGATGGCCCGCAGCAGGTACTGCTCTGCTTCTTCCAGCTTTCCCTGCTTGAAGAGAATGAGGCCGAGGTTCGAGTGGAGGATGAAGACGCTGCCGTTCTCCTTCACCAGGCGGCGGTAGATGACCTCCGCTTCGGGGAACGCATTGGTCTTGAAATAGACGAGGCCGAGCAGGTTCAGAACGTCGGCGTCATCGGGGCGCATGCGCTGCGCTGCTTCGAGCTCTCGCCGCGCCTCGGCGTAGCGGCCTTCCTGAAACGCTTCCCGTCCGCGGTTGTAGTGGAGCAGGAAAACGCCCTGGTCGAAAGGCGCTGTAAGGACGGGTTCGCGTTCAGGCATGGCCGGGGGCGCATTGTATCAGTCACTTAGCGCGTGCCGAGGTAACGCACACCCGGCAGCACGGCCACCGCCACTGCGCCGGCGGCCGCCCCGAAGCCCCCTTTGAGCTTCCGGCCGCCCACGCCCGCGGCGAAACCGGTGGCGCCGCCGTACGGCCGGCCGTAGTAAACCGTCAGGGCTCGCTTGACGTAGGTGGTCGTCTCTTCATACGGCGGAATGCCTGCGTACTTCGTCACCGCACCCTCGCCGGCGTTGTAGGCGGCCAGGGCGTGCTCCAGGTCCTCGTGGAACATATCGATGAGGTCGGCGAGATAGTGCACGCCTCCTTCGATGTTCTGAGCGGGGTCGAAGATGTCCTTCACGCCGTAGCGTCGGGCCGTCTCGGGGATGAGCTGCATCAGGCCGCGGGCGCCCTTGTTCGACACGCAGTGCACGTCGAAGTCGGACTCCACCTGGATGACGGCGCGGACGAGCGTGGGATCGACCTTCCAGCGGGAAGCGGAGGTCTCGATGAACTTGTCGTAGCGGGAGCGGCGGTCGTGACGGGCGGCCAGCCACTTGTAGTCCGCGCGGTGCGCGCCGCCGCCGGCGCCGAAGTTGGAGATGACCTTCCGTCCGTCGGCCCGCACGACGAGATGCACCTGGGCGGCGGCCGGCACGGAGACGAAAAGAGTCACTGCGGCCAGGGCCGCAAGGGAGCGCATTGCCAGTGATGGTAGCACACGGCAGAATCCGCTCATGACGACCTTCGCTCCCGTTCAGCAACAAGTTGACCATTGGATCTCCACGCACACACCCGGCTACTTCACGCCGCTGATGATGCTGGCCCGCCTGAGCGAAGAGCTGGGAGAGCTGGCGCGCGCCGTCAGTCACAAGCACGGCGACAAACGCCCCAAGCCCGGCGAGAAGGAAGGCGACATCGGCGAGGAGATCGCCGACCTGATCTTCGTCCTGATCTGCCTGGCCAACGAACAGAAGCTCGACCTCGACCAGGCCTGGGAAGGACTGCTGCAGAAGCTGTATGTAAGAGACCGGGATCGGTGGAAGTGACCCGCACGCCCGCCCAGTGCCGAGTCCTGAGTGCCGAGTGCCGAGTGTCTCGGTTGGGGCATAAGGCATGAGTAATGAGGCATGAGTGTCTCGCTTAGGACATGAGGCATGAGTAATGGGGCATGAGTGCGTGAGCTGACTTTCAGAGCCTCCTCTCGTTTTGTCCCGCCTCTGCTCCAAGAGTAGCGGGCTCACTACGCGCCTGGAATGGTGCTATGTGCGGTCAGGCGGCTTTCCGATACTGTGAGAGCTGCCGCCCTCGCTGGGCTGCGGCGTTTGCCCCACACAGAGCGCTGCGGCCGGACAATCGGTACTTCCGCTCAATTACATTGGGGCACATAGAGCCTGGGGGCGTGACGCAGAAACACTCAGCCTCGTGATCCATGCCTCATGCTCCAACGAGACACGCAGAGCGCACGAAGAAATCGGAACGCTCATCGGTAAGGATGACGCGAAGGAGGAAGCCCAGGCACCGCGCAAAGGCCACTCATGCCTCGTCACTCATGCCACATGCCCTAGAACGAGACACTCATGCCTCATTACCCATGCCTCATGCCCCAACCGGGACACTCGGCACTCGGCACTCAGCACTCGGCACGCCCCCGTCGCTTTCCTTAAGAAATTCTCATATTCCATGCCCGGCTCGCCCATTTGCGCTATCATTGCGGCACACAAACAGCGAATAGTCGACTGCCGGGCGCTGTGCTCGAAGGGTGCCGCCCCCACCGGTCATTCAACGTCAGGAGTGCGAGATGGACGGTTTGCTGCGCTCTCTCATCAAGACGGTGCGTCGGAGGCTCCGCTCCGATGAAGAAGTAACCGTGGAGGCCGTCACGAAAGAGCTGGGCTACACGCGCCAGTACATCTCCGGCCGCTTCCACCGCATGACCGGCCGCCTCCTCAGCCAGTTCCTGAAAGAGAAGCGCCTGGAGAAGGCGGCCCGCCTGCTCAAGTCCGGCAACCTCCGCATCTCCCAGGTGGCCCGCCGCTGCGGCTTCGACTCGGAGAACTACTTCCGCCAGCAGTTCCGCCAGCGCTTCGGCATGTCCCCCCGCCAGTTCCGCGTCAACGGAAAGCTGAACGGCAACCGGCGCACGTCGCTCATGGCAGCGCCGCAGATGGCTTGACGGCGAGCGGGCTACGGCGAGCGGCGGGCGGGCGCGCTGCAACGAGAGAAGAAACGACCGACGAAGATGGTCACGCGGAGACGTGAATACGCGGAGAACGCGGAGACGAGCGACTTCTCCGCTTCCTCCGCGCCTCCGCGCGATGTGCTTTTCGCTCGTAAAGCCGCGAAACACTGGCCAGTTTCCTGAAAGCGTGTGCGAGGGTGAAAGTGCTCGCGCCCGCCTCACTCGCCCGCCGGCCCGTGATCGAATCCTGCCTCGATCCACAGATAACGCAGCGTGCTGCGGTCGAGCGTTCGTGTCACCACCACGTGATGGGTGAAAAGCAGCAGGCGGCGCAGCATCGAGTGCGGAACGCCGTGCGCGGCGAGGTATTCGCGGTGCTCGGCGCTCGACGGGAACGTCACGCTGCGCAGCGACTCCTCCAGGCGCACCACTGTCCCCTGCACCGTCACTTCCTCCCACTCCCCCTTGTTGGCGAAGCGCAGGAAGTTGCGGCGATGGAACAGCCGCACTTCGCCGGCATCGTGGCTGCCGATGCGAAGGGGGGCGCCGTCGTAGTAGGGCACGGCGCGGATGCGAAACCCGCGCGCCTTCGCCGCCTCGGCCGCCTCGGCGATCTCCCTGGCCAGCGGCGCGTCGACCTCCTCCCGCTCCCGGACGATCAGCAGCCAGTCGTTCGTAGCGGCGTCGACGGCCCTGTGAAACTCGGCGCGGTGCTTCGCGATCGGATCGCGCGGCGGCACGTCCAGGGCCAGGATCTCCATCGGAACGAAGTGCGCGCTGAGCGCCATGACGTGCTCCGCATGCACGTGGCCGAAGGCGATGATGGAGAGGCCGGACATGGACGTCAGAAGTCAGAAGGCAGAAGGCAGAAGGCGGAGGTCAAAAGGCGGCGTGTGCACTTCTGCCTTCTGCGTTCTGCCTTCCGACCTTACTCCTCGACACGCTCGCTCACCCGGACGATGGCCGACGCTTTCCCCGTCGTCTCGTCCACGTCGATCAACGCTCCGGTGAGGCGGATGTCGCGCTTGGCCACTTCCAGCTTGCGGGGAGTATTCATGAGGAAGCGATGCAGTGCCTCTTCGGGACGGAAGCCGATGACGGAGTCGTAGGCGCCGGTCATCCCCACGTCGGTCTGGAAGGCCGTGCCGTTGGGGAGGATGCGTTCGTCGGCGGTCGGAACGTGGGTATGCGTGCCGAAGACCGCGGAGACGCGGCCGTCGAGATAGCGCCCCATGCCCTGCTTCTCCGAGGTGGCCTCGCCGTGGATGTCGACGATGACGACCTTGGCCCTGATCTGCGCCAGCTCGCGGTCGGCGGTATGGAACGGATTGTCGCAGGGGGGCATGAAGACATTGCCCATGAGCTGCAATACGGCCACGTCGACGCCGGCCGCCGTCTGCCGCACCACGCTGCCCTTCCCGGGATTCCCGGCCGGGTAATTCGCCGGACGGATCACGTGCTCGTAGTGCTCGTAGTTGTCGACGAAGTCCTTCTTATCCCAGATGTGATTGCCGGAGGTGTAGGCATGGATGGGCAGGTCGTGCAGCTCCTCCATGATCGCCTCCGTCACGCCGAAGCCCCCTGCGGCGTTCTCGATGTTGACGATGACGAAGTCGATCCGCTCCCGGTCGACGAGAGGGTTGAGTTTCTGGTGCAGAGCCTTGCGGCCGGGCTGGCCGACGACGTCACCGATGTAGAGGATTCTGATCATTTCTTGTTGGGCTACGAGGTTGCGAGGTTACGGAGTTGCGAGGTTCGTAACCTCGCAACCCAAAAATGATCACTTCGCGAAGTCGACGGCCCTCATCTCGCGGATCACCGTCACCTTGATCTGCCCTGGGTACTGCAGCTCGGACTCGATACGCCGGGCCACGTCCTTCGACAGCCAGATGGACTGCTCGTCCGAAAGCTTCTCGGAGTTGACGATGATGCGTAGCTCGCGCCCGGCCTGGATGGCGAAGCTCTTGGCCACGCCGTCCATGCCGTTGGCGATGGACTCGAGACGCTCGAGGCGGTGGACGTAGTTCTCCAGGATCTCGCGCCGTGCGCCGGGGCGGGCGGCGGAGAGGGCGTCGGCGGCGTTGACCAGCACGGCTTCCACCGTGGTGGGGTCGTAGTCGCCGTGGTGGCATTCCATGGCGTGGGTGATCTCGCGCTTCTCGCCGTACTTGTCGAGCACCTGCCGGCCGAGCTCGAGGTGCGTGCCTTCCATCTCCCGGTCGATGGCCTTGCCGATGTCATGCAGCAATCCGCCGCGCTTGGCGATGGTGTCGTTCACGCCGAGCTCCACGGCCATGAGCGCCGCGAGCTGGGCCACTTCCAGCGAGTGCACGAGGACGTTCTGGCCGTACGAGGTGCGGTAGCGGAGACGGCCGAGGAGCTTGAGCACCTCGGGATGGATGTCGGTGATGCCGAGGGAGAAGGCGGCGGCCTCCCCTTCCTCGAAGAGCTTCTGATCGAGCTCCTGGCGGACCTTGTCGACCAGCTCCTCGATGCGGGCCGGGTGGATGCGGCCGTCCTGCATGAGGCCCTCGGGGGAGATGCGGGCGATCTCGCGGCGGATGGGATCGAAGCCGGGGAGGATGACCC
>CAZYTO010000180.1:10424-11649 GCA_964650405.1 uncultured Thermoanaerobaculia bacterium
GCCTTCCTTGCGCACCTCCTCGTCGGTTTCGTCCTTCACCTTCTGCACGACTTCTTCGATCCGCGCCGGATGTATGCGGCCGTCCGCGATCAGGCGCTCGATGGCCTGTTTCGCGATCGCGCGCCGATACGGATCGAATCCGGAGAGAATGATCGCGCCCGGCGTATCGTCGACGATGAGGTCGACGCCGGTGGCCAGCTCCAGGGCGCGGATGTTGCGACCCTCGCGGCCGATGATCCGTCCCTTCATGTCCTCGCTGGGCAGGTCGACCACCGACACGGTGTTCTCGGCGACGTAGTCCGAGGCCATGCGCTGGATGGCCATGCCGAGAATCTTCTTGGCCTTCTGGCCGCCGAGCTCCACGGCCTCGGCCTCGATGCGCTTGATGATGTTCGCGGCGTCGAGACGGGCCTCGTTCTCGATCCCGTGAATCAGCTCCTGCTTGGCCTGCTCGACGGTGAGGCCGGAGATCTGCTCGAGCTTGTGGCGCTGCGCGTCGACCAGGGCCTCCAGCTCGCCCTCGCGGGCCTCCAGGTTCTTCTCCCGGCCGGAGAGGTTCTTGTCGCGGTTCTCGACCTCGGTGATGCGCTGCTCGACCTGCTTGGTCTTCTTGTCGAGCGCCTCTTCCTTCTGCTCCAGGCGGCGCTCGGAGTTCTTCATCTCGTCGCGGCGCTGCTGCGACTGGCGGTCGAAGTCCGACCGCATGGAGAGGAGCTTCTCCTTCGCTTCGAGGTCGGCCTCCTTGACGCGGGCCTCGGCGGCCTTACGGGCGTCCTCGACGATACGGCCGGCGCTCTTCTGGGCCTCTTCGACCTGCGCTTCGCCGCGTTTCTTGTAGACGGCGCCCCACGTCAGGGCCGCCGCGACGACGCCGGCCACGGCGCCGATCATGATGGCAATGAGATAAACAGTAGTCGTCACTCTCTTGAACCCCGGTGGAGGGCGACACTCGGGCACCGCCGGACCGGCGGGGCCTTCGCCATGGCGGGCCATGATCCCGCCCTCCTTACCTGGAGGCTCGTGCAGCCGGGAGGGAAATCCGGAGAACCCCGCCTGAGCCGTGTGTAGGATTCTTACTTGAACCTGCCGAAACAGGTGGGCGCTCTACCCGTGCCGTTCAGCGTCCTTCCGAGCTCCCGTGCGGTTGCACGGGAAGTGAAGGCATGCACGCGGCCCGAAGACGCGAGCACCCGAAGTAAGAAAAGCATCGGTTCAAGCGTTAGAT
>CAZYTO010000181.1:0-11609 GCA_964650405.1 uncultured Thermoanaerobaculia bacterium
GCCAGACGGAGGGCGAAGTCCGTCTCGAACCGGTAAGCCGCCCCGATGAAATTCTCGTCGAAGCCGCCGGCCTGCAAGGCGTGTTCGCGCTTCACCGACAGGTTTCCGGCCATGACGTTGGTCGTCCAGCGTCCGGTGTCGTGATTGAAGCGGAAGTCGAGCTCGTCGCGCGGCTCGGCATGGTGCCAGGGGACTTCATTCTGCCCGAGAATCTGACCGACGACGGCCCAGGTCGCGTCGCCGGTATGGGCTGCGACATGTGCTGCCGCAAACTTGCTACTCGGTACGATGTCGTCATCGACGAACAGGACGAGCGGCGTCGCCGAGGCCAGGAGGACTGCGTTCATGGCGCGAGGGATCGACGGCTCCGGCAGGCGCATCCAGGTGATCATCCCGCGGGCGGCCCAGGCTTCCAGTTGGGGCGTGGCCTCTAGCGTCTGGTCGGCAACCAGAATGGCGGCGGGAGCGGGATCGAGGGAGAGGAGCCGCCCCACGGTCTCTACGACGAACGGGCCGCGGTTGTACGTCGGGATGGCGATCGTCAGCGGGAGGCGTTCCATGCCAGAGCCTCCTTGATTCCCTGCACGCCGCGGCGATAGTCCCAATGCTCGATCAGCGTGCGCGATTCGTTGCCCATCCGGGCCCGCAGGTCCGGATCCGCCGCCAGGGCGTCGAGCGCGCCCGTGATGCCCGCAACGTCTCCGGGCGGGAAGACGAAAGCGTTCCGCCCGGCCTGGACGATGTCACCGACCGCGCCGTTCACGTTCGAGATAAGCAGCGGCAATCCGCACGTCATCGCTTCGTTCGTCACGGTCCCTCGCGGTTCGTACCACGAAGGCAGCGCGAAGACGTCGCACATGGCGTAGTGCCTGGGGATGTCGGTCTGATTGATGAAGCCGAGGAAATGGACGTCCGGCACGGCGTGCTCGCGTGCGTAGCGCTCCAGCGCAGCCCGCAGCTCTCCGTCGCCCATGAAGACGAGAGCGGCACGCAGGCGTTCCCGCATAGCTGCAAAGGCCTGCATCAACGCCATCGGGTCCTTGCGCGGGATCAACTTCCCCGAAAACAGGATGGCCATCTGGTCTTCACGGATGCCGTAATGCTCACGCATGGCCTCGCGCTCACCGGCGGTGAAGCGGCCGGCCGCTGTGAAGCGGTCGTTGTCGATGGCCCACGGCACAAGGAAGAACGTCTTCGGATCGGCACCGTAGTGGCGAAGGTAGTCCGCGTTCTGGAGCCCTGAGGTCAGAAAGCCCGCGGCGTGCGAGAAGAGGAATCGCAAAATGGATGCACGCCACACGGCCCGCGCACTCGTTTCCGGTGGAATCAGGTTCGAGTCACCGAAGAGAAAGAAGGGGATACGAAGGAACGCGCACGTGGCCATGCCCAGGAGAGCGGAGAAGGATCCCCAGCCGATGAAGAAAAGGACCGCGTCCCACACTCCCGTTGCCAGCGCGGTGACGATCCCCGGGTTCAAGTGACGGAAATAGCCGCTGTCGACGCCGCCGCCGAAGTTGCGCAGAAAGCGATGGCGATAGCCCTCCAGGAGCTCGAGGTCCCACCGAAGGGTCGTCTTCATGTCTTCGTCGCGATACGGCTTCGCCCCGTGTGGGGAGCAATAGAGCACCGTGAGGTCGATCTCCGGCTCTGCGGCAAGCAGCCGGAAGAACGGATCCTGGTATTGGATGACATGGGACGCGACGATGGCCAACCGGTATGGCACGCAGTTCATCCTCGCACGGCCAGCAGGCGGCCATAGAATGCCGCGGTCTCCGTCGCCACACGTTCCCAGGTGTACTCCCGCGCGGTGCGCGCCGCGGCAACGCTCATCGTTGCCGCGGTGGAAGGGTCTGTGACAATGGCTCGAGCAGCTTCGGCCAGAACCGTCGCCTGTCCCGGCGGAACGAGGATTCCGTTCCTCCCCTGCTCGATCAGGTCGTGCATCCCTCCTGCATCGCTGGCAACGACGCACAGGCCACGACTCATCGCCTCGAGGAATGCCTTGCCGAAGCCTTCGAAAAACGACGGAAAGAGAAAGACGCCGTGGTCATCGTAGACGGCGCGCAGTTCCTCCTGTCCCATCCACGGCAACAGGGTCGTCTTCTCGTTCGCGGGAGCGCTGAGCATGCTGCGGATCCGTACGTGGTCGTTGCCGTCGCACACCCAGGTGAAGCGGAAATCAGTTCTCTGCGCGGCGAGGCTGTTGATCGCGGCAGTGGTGACCATCGGCGCTTTAAAGAAGGCGAACTGTGCCACGTGCAGGATGTTTCGCAAACGCTGCGGCGTCATCGGCGGTGCGGCGTGGCGAAGATATGAGTCGGGTGCCGCCTGGGCGATGACGGCGATACGCTCCTCCGGCACGCCCAGACGCTCATGAAGGAATCGGGCGTCCGGTGAGGAGGAAACGATGTGGCCGTCCGCTTCGCGGGCAATGGCGCGGCCATGGCGGGCCAAGAGTGTGCTCATCCCGCGGGAAAGCACGCGTCGCAGCGGGCGCCTCTTGTCGTCGTCGAACCGTCTCCGCCATGGCCGCAGTGACGCCTCAACGTTCAACTCGAAACCGTGAGAGCGGTGGACGAAGACGCTGTGAGGCGAATGGCGATGCACGGCCCGGGCTGCCCGGAATCCGTGGGGCTGGTTGACGTGAAAGACGTCGTACGGCTTTCGCCGGACTGCTTCGAGGACGGCGGCCTCGTAGGTCTTCGGCAACTCCAGCAGCAAATGAAGATTGCCGTGGCGAATGCGCTGTCCGAGATCGCCGGACCAAATGGCGTCGACTTCGTGGCCGAGTCCGCGAAGAGCTTGCAGCGTCTGGACCTCCGTGCCGGCCGCCCCCCGGTTCGGATCTGCGGGCACGTCCGCCATCATCAGGATTCGCACGGCCCTCCCTTCACGCGGTGCCGCCACCGGTCCGTCATGCACGCGAGCTTTCCGGCCGCGGTCCAGCCAAGCATCCGCGCCGCGGCGGCGTAAGCCAGGAATTGGAGCCGGGTCGTCCCCGGCTCCGACGCTTCTCGTGCCGCGTGAAAGAGTGCCCTTGATTCGTGCGGCAGCCCGGCCGCTCCACACTGCCGCGCCAGGAGAAACAGCTCACGCGCGAAGTGTGTCATCTCGGGCGTCCGGCGATCGATGCCGGCCCGCCGGGCGTGATCGTGAATGGCCAGGTGTGCGGCGGAGCGATCGCGAAGGACGCCGGGCGTCACCCGTCCGGAAAGGTGATCATCGTGGCGGCGAACTTCGCACATCCATTCCTCGACGTAGGCCAGCGACACGCCGCGCGAGGCGACGCGCGCGTCGTACTCCCAGTCCTCCTCGACCCGGAGCGGCAACCAGGCACCGGCGCGCTCCAGCAGCGAGGCGCGGTAAAGCGGTGCCGGCGTATCCCACCATCGCGATGCCAGCATGGCCGGGAACATCGTGGCGATGCGCTCGCCGGAGCGTTTCCACGGCATGGGCTCGACAGTTCCGTTCGCATGGCGGAAGCGCGTCCATCCGTACGCGGCTCCTGCCTCGGGATGGGCGCGCAGCGCGGCCACCTGCAGTTCGAACTTGCGTGGGAACAACAGGTCGTCGCTGTCGAGATGCTGGATGAATTCCCCGCGCGCCACGGCTCGCCCACTTTCCCGCGCCGCACCTGCTCCGCCGTTGGGGCGATGAATGACGCGGACCTCCTCGTGATCGGCGCCGAGAGCCTCTGCCACGGCCGGCGTGTTGTCGGTGGAACCGTCCTCGACGATGACGATCTCGATCGGACGCCAGGTCTGAGCCAGGACGCTGGCTACCGCCTCGCCCAGCATGACCGGGCGGTTGTAAACAGGAATGATCGTCGTCACGAGGTCGTGCATCGTCAATTCGGCCACTCGGAACCGGGATCATTGTGCGCGAAGCGCCGTCCCAGGAGCCGCCGGAGACGGGCCGTCGTCTCTAGGCCGAGGTTGAGCCGCGCCAGCAGCCCGGGAGAGACCAGCGGGGGGAGGTCCAGCAGTCTGCCGCGGTGCTGAGGTCCGTTGGCGACTTCTTCCAATGCAGTGCACCAGCTCTCTTCGAACGCGGCCAGCGTATAGGCGTGTGGCAGTTCTTCGCAGGCGCGGCGCGAGAGCGTCACCACGTTCCGTTCGGCGCGAAGGACGGCCTGCACGGCGGCGGGGATGTCGCCCGTTGGGAACACGACACCCGTTTCGTCATCGCGGATGACCCCTTCCTCCGCCCGGCCCACGTAATCCGACGTCACCGGCACGACACCGTGAGCCATCGCTTCCCACGCCACGATCGGACCGGCCTCGGCGGGCGAGAAGATGGCGATGGCGTCGATGGCCGGATAGATGCGTTCGTAGAGTGCTTCCCGCGAAACGTCGCCGTGAAAGACCGCCGGCAGATGTTGCAGGGCTTCGCGCAAGGTGGCCTCCTCCGGTCCGCTGCCTGCGAAGTGCAACTTGATTCCGTGTTCGGCGACGGCCCGTGCCAGTGGTATGGCATCGAGCACGCGTTTCTCCTGCTGTTCCAGGCGCCCGATATAGGCCAGCGCTTGCAACGACGTTCGGACGAGGGGCGGTTGCAGGGGTGGTGGCACACCGGTCGGGATGTGCCGCACGCGGTCGAGGATCGTGGCCAGCTTCGATGCACCGCGCCGCGAGACGCTTGCGGCAAGGTCGATGAAGGGCGCCGTCACGCGTACCTGATCGAGGGCATGCCGGCTCTGGCCGTGAAGCACTGTGACCAAGCGCGCCTCGCCGCCCCGCGCCTTCGCGTACGCCGCCGCGAGGAGTGCATCGGCGAGGTTGAGGGGGATGATGACGTCAGGCTGCACGCGCCGGAAGACGCGAAGCAGCTCGACGATGCGGCCCTCGCGGACGCCCGATGAGCCGTCGACTTCGATCGGGTTGGCCACCGCATGGCGCGCAGCGTAGCGGACCGGATCGTGGAAGCGGCCTTTCGCCAGTGCCGTGAAGACGTCGATTCCCCGCCTTTGTAACGCGGCCGTGAGCGTCTCGAGCCACGCCTCGACGCCCCCTCCCGTGTGTGCGGCCGGCGTGCAGAAGAGGACGCGCATCACTTCCCTCCGGCGCCTTCGCGCAGGATGGTCACGAACGTGCGGCCCGTCTCGAGAGCGCGGCGGTCCAGGAGCTGTCCTCCTTCGCTTTCATCATCCAGGTGAGGTCCGGCCACCCGCGCCTTCCAGATGCTTTCCATGGCCGTGGCCCAGGCGCCGGCGTCCCCGGCCGGCAGGAACGCTGCCTTCGCCGGTGCCTGTTCGCGATGGACGGCCAGGTCGCTGACGAGAATCGGCTTGCCGAGGGTCTTGGCATCCTCAACGACCGTGGACCAGCCCTCGAACTGCGACGGCTGCAGGAGCGCGATCGACCGCCGCATGAGCGCCACCTGATCGGCCCGGGGAATGAGGTCGAGGATCCTCACCGTGTCTCCGAGGTCGTGCTGCTCGAGAAACTGCCGGATTCCGACGAGGTAGTCGTCGCCGCGGAAGCCGAACGTGCTGCCCGTACACGCCACGACGACCGGCACGCCGCGAGCGCGGAGCCGGCGCACCGCCTCGAAGACGATGGGATGGTTCTTGTGATGCGAGAACTGGTTCGCCAGGAGGAAGAACTTCTCCGGCAGATCGTACCGCCCGGCGGTCTGTGACGGATCGACCGCACTCCATTCCGGCGTGGGCATGCTGCAAAAGTGCAGCACCCGCGCCTTCGGCACGAACCGGGGAAAGTACGTCTGGAGATCGCGCAACCCGTCCTGGCTGCTCAGGACGACCAGCCGGGCCAGCTCGCCGTTCGTTGCGTAGTGGGCGGTGTACCAGTCGCGCAACTCCGGCGCGAAGAGCTCCGGCATCCGCCACGGCTGGAAGTCGGGCATCCAGAAGACGAGCGGGATGCCGGGCGCCGCGCATGGTGTGATGGGGAAGAGGACGTCGATTCCAGCGTCGAGGAAGAGATCCCGGGCATCGCGCCATCCGTGCAGGGCGCGGCGGAGGCGCCGGCGGATGCGCGCCGTGCGGTGCTGCGGGAATCGCAGGATGCGCTGTCCCGAAAGCAGCGGCCGCACCTCGGCGAACGCGTCGTCTGCCGGCTCATCGTTCCACCAGACGTCAGCCAGCGCCACCCGCTCGCCCGGCGGCAGCGCCGCCACGCAGCGCACGAGATGCTGCAGGTAGTAGCGGCCGCCGATCCACCTGCGGTCAGGGTCGACGGCCACCAGACCGGCCGTGGTCATGGTGTCAGCTCGCGCACCGTTCGCGCCGGATTGCCTGCCACCAGTGTGAAGGGGGACACGTCTTTCGTCACCACGGACGCTGCCGCTACGACCGCCCCCCGCCCGATTCGCACGCCTTTCATGATCGTGCTCTTGGCACCGATCCAGACGTCGTCCTCGATCACCACCGGCGCGGCAGGAACTTTCGCGGTCTCGAGGGCATGGCCCCTTTCGAAGACGTTCACGGCGTCCTCGCGGCGGTCGCGCCACTCCAGCGAATGCGAGTTGTTGTCATGGATGTCGACGAGGTGTGCGATCAGGACGTGATTGCCGATGACCACCGACTCCTGCGCCCAGATCCGGCTATCTTTCCCGAGGGAACAGTAGTTGCCGATCGTGACGCGTGCCGTGGAGTTGACCAGCAGAATCTCGCCCATGATGTGGCAGTAGTCGCCGATCTGCAGGCGCTCCGGAACACCGACGAGGTTCGACGTGTCGAACAGGCGCGTCGAACGACCCGTCGTGGCTCGTGTGCGCATCAGTTCCTCGTGCGCTTTCGACGGCTTGTGCACGGCCAGGTGCTCAAGACGGCTGCGGAAGCGCAACAGGAGCGGATCGGCGAACTTCCAGAAGAGGCTCACAGGGTCGTCTCCTGCCATTCCAGGCGTGGGGCGATGACCCCCTCCCGCTGGTCGCGCGCCACCAGGCTGTTCTGGTCGCTGACCGTGAAACTAAGGATGTTCTCGTGCAGCGTATTGCCCAGCTCCAGCGGCTCAGAGATCGTCACGAAATATTTCGCCGGGGCCAGGATGCCGGCCGGGATCGTGCAGCGGACGCGGTGCCGCCCCGCCGGCCAGGGTACGTTCGGTGTAGGAACCATATCCGTGTTCGACGTGGTGAGGACGACCAGGCCGTCCTCCCGCCCTACCCGGAACGACAGCCGGCCGGGAACGATGGAGCCCTTCACCGTGTAGTCGAAGGCCAGGATCACCGGCTCGTCCGAGGCGAACGCTTCCTCGGAGCGATTCTCGCTCGCGTGCTCAATGGCTACTTCGTGGTACTCGAACACCTCGCTGGCCTTCTCCTCGGGATGCCAGGCCATGAGGTCAGTCAGTCCCTGTGACATGTAATGCGACACGACGGTGGCCGTCGGGCCGATCTCCGCCACCCGTCCGCGGTCCAGCCACAGCACGCGCTCGCAGAGCTGCGTGACGATGCTCATGTTGTGCGTCACGACGAGTACGGCCCGCCCCTGGGCGCTCATTCCGCCCATCTTACCGAGGCACTTGCGCTGGAAGGCGGCATCGCCGACAGCGAGGACTTCGTCGACGATCAGCACGTCTGGCTCGAGGTGCGCGGCCACGGCGAACGCGAGGCGCACGTACATGCCCGAGGAGTAGCGCTTGACCGGCGTGTCGATGAACTTCTCCACCTCCGCGAAGGCCACGATCTCGTCGAACTTGCGGCGAATCTCGGCGCGCGACATGCCGAGGATGGCGCCGTTCAGGAAGACGTTCTCCCGTCCCGAGAGCTCCGGGTGGAACCCGACTCCGACCTCGAGCAGGCTGGCCACGCGCCCGTAGAGATGCGCTTCCCCTTCGGTGGGCTCGGTGATTTCGCTGATGATCTTCAGCAGGGTCGACTTGCCGGCGCCGTTGCGGCCGATCACGCCGAGAACCTCGCGCTCATGCAGCTCGAACCCGACCTCGCGCAGAGCCCAGAACTCGCGCGGATCGGCGCGTCTCTTCCGTCGCCGCATGGCCCGGAAGGCGTCCGTGACCCGGTCGCGGAGCGAGAGAGTGCCGAAGCCTCCCTCTCCGATGAGGTATCTCTTCCCCAGACCGCGCGCGGAGACGAGCGTCGCCGGCATTGCTTTAGATGATATCGGCGAACACCCGCTCGGTGTTGCGGAAGTAGTAGAGACCGCCAATCATCAGCAGCGCCGCCAGCACGATCGAGACGGCCAGCCCGGGCACGTAGATCGGCGTTCCCTTCCCGAAGAGGGCGTAGCGGAAGCCGTCGATGATCCCGACCATGGGGTTCATCGAGTAGAGCACGCGCCACTTCGCAGGCACGATGGAGCTGCTGAAGCCTACCGGCGAAACGTACAGTCCGAGCTGGATGAGGAATGGAACGGCGTGCCGCACGTCGCGGTAACGCACGAACAGGGCGGCGAACCAGATCCCGCTGCCGAGGGCCGTGAAGAGGCACAACGCGATGAGCGGCACGAGCCACAGAATGTTCGGCCCAACCGGTACGTGGTACCAGAAAAGGAGCGGGACGAGCATGACCAGGGACACGAGGAAGTCGGCGAACGACGTGAACGTGGCGCTGATGGGGATGATCAGGCGCGGGAAATAGACCTTCGAGACGAGCTGCGAGCTGCCGACGACGGAGCTGCTGGCATCGCCGAAAGCCGTCGAAAAAAGCTGCCACGGCAGCAGGCCGGCCATGGCCAGGAGCGGATAGGGAACACTTCCCGACGGCAGCTTCGCCAGCCGACCGAAGATGACCGTAAGCACGATCAGCGTCACCAGCGGCCTCACGAAGGCCCACAGCACGCCGATGACGGTCTGTTTGTAGCGCGCCAGCAGGTCGCGCCAGGCCAGAAAGAACATCAGCTCGCGGTACTGCCACACCTCGCCGAGCTTGAGCGCGGCAAGACCGTGGCGCGGGCGCAGGACTCTGTGCATCGCCTGCGAATCTAGCATGCGCTACGATCGGGCGGCATGTCTCTTCGCCTGAAGGCCGGCGCGCTGCTCTACGACTGGCCGCGATTCCGGCGGTCGCTGCGCAGCGGCCGGTGGCCGCTCATGCACAACCGTGACGAGCGCATCACGGTCAACGGCCGCGGCGTGAAGTGCGACTGGCGCTTCACCTCCGACCTTCACATCGCCAAAGTCTTTCCGGCCCTCGGCAGGCGTCTGTTCGACCTGGCGTTCGCCGATTGGCCGACCGTGCTTCGCGACGTGCCGGAAGCGGGAGGCGATCTTCCTGCCGTGTCGTTCGTCATCGGCCATCGCGGCCTGGACCGGCTGCCACACCTTCTGCTGACCCTCCGCAGCATAGCCGGACAGGAGCGCGTGCCATTCGAGTGCATCGTGGTGGAGCAGGATGCCGCCCCTTCGATCGAACGAAATCTCCCGTCGTGGGTGCGCTATCTCTTCACTGCATCGCACCACGACTACAACCGCGGCGCGGCGTTCAATGCCGGGGCCGGCGTGGCGCGCGGCCGCGTGGTGATCCTGCACGACAACGACATCGCCGTTCCGGCGGCGTATGCGGCGAAAGCGCATGAGCGCATCGTTGAAGGATCGCGCTTCGCGGACTTGAAGCGCTTTCTCTTTCACCTTGATGAAGGGGAAACCGGCCGGGTCTTTGCCACGGGCCGTATCGAACCGCGGCGCATCTCCACTGTCATGCAGAATGCCCAGGGAGGGTCGATCGCCGCGGAGCGGGAGGCATATTTCGCCATCGGCGGTTTCGACGACGCGTTCGTCGGTTGGGGCGGTGAGGACAACGACTTCTGGGACCGGGCGGCTACGACGGATCACGCCGATCATTTCGGCTCTCTGCCAATGGTCCACCTCCACCACGAACCGCAGGCCGGGAAGGTTGCCGGGGCGGACGCTCCTGCCGTGAAGCGTTATTTCGAGCGCGAGAGCATTCCGGCCGAGGAGCGCATCCGCCTTTTGCTCGCCCGGCGGACCGATGGCCACGGATAATTGCTCCATGCAGAGGGTGCTGATCACGGGAGCGGGCGGCTTCATCGCAGGCCACGCCGCCCGTGCTTTCAACGCCGCCGGCTGGCGCACCGCCGGCGCGGGCCGCTCGGATCGCCAACGCCAGTCGCAGCTCTTTCAGTCGTTCGACCGGCTCGATTTCGAGGACGCGGGAGCCGTGCAGTCGTTACTGGCGCGCCTTCAGCCCGACGCCGTGGTTCATCTGGCCGCCCCTTCCAGCGTGCCGCAGTCGATGCAGAGCCCCCTGGCCGACTTCCGCGGACAGCTCCTGCCGGCTGCGCACCTCTTCGAAGCAGTGCGCCTGGCCGCACCCGCGGCACGCCTGATTCTCGTCTCATCAGCAGCGGTCTACGGTGATCCGGCCGCTTTACCGGTTGCCGAAGACACACCCCTCAAGCCGATTTCCGCCTACGGGTTTCACAAGCTCCAGCAGGAGCTTCTGGCGGACGAGTACGTCGCGCTCTATGGCCTGCGCGTCTGCAAGGCCCGCATCTTCTCCACTTACGGAGAGAACCTGCGCCGGCTTGCGGTGTGGGACATTGCCAGCCGCGTGCTCTCCGGCAGCCACGAGGTTCGCGGGACGGGGGAAGAGACGCGCGATTACCTCGACGTCCGTGATGTCGCCCGGACGCTGGTCTGCCTGGCCCAGCACGGCGCGTTTCGCGGCGAGCCGGTCAACGTCGCGGCCGGGGAGGAGGTCTCGATCCGTACCCTGGCCTTCGAGATTTTCCGCCTCCTAGGCATCAAGGCCTCCCCCCGTTTCACAGGAGAGACGATCGCCGGCAACCCCCGCCGTTGGCGCGCGGACGTCCGGGCTCTGCTGGCTCTCGGTTGTGTCCCAGGCCGCTGGACGGACGGGCTGGCACGCACACTCCAGTGGATTCGGGAGCAGAAGGAGACGCAGCGATGACGGATATGTCTCGCTCCTCGTTCCTCTGGCTTGCCATTACCGTCACTCTCGTCCTCGTGGTCTTTCTTCCGCAGCTCGAGACGCCGTTCGAACTGCAGGACGACCACCGCATCATCGAGCCGCTCCTCACGCCGCACCCGGCGGGAGTCTCCGGAGCTCTGCGGATGTGGGCCGGATCGATCCATGACGACGTCGTTTCCGTGGGGCGTTTTCGCCCGGTCAATCAGTTCTTCGACGTCGTGGGACCGCTGGCTCTTGGGCCGCATCCGCTGCTGTGGCACGGCTTATTGGTGACGCTGGCAGTGGCCGTGGCCGTCCTTCTCTTTCACATCGGCTGGGTGATCTGGCGCTCGGCGGCCGCGGCCGCCATGCTCGCGCTGGTGACGATGCTCGCTCCCGATCCCGGGCCTACAGCCGCGTGGTACCGCCTCGGCCCCAAGGAGTCGTGGGACATGCTGCTCGTCGCCGCAGCGCTGGCCGTCATGGTCCACAGCGCCGGCCGCCGGAGGCCGGGTCTGGAGGCGCTGTCGTTCGCGCTCGTCGTGCTCGCGGCCCTTTCGAAGGAGCCGTTCATCCTCCTCCTGCCGGCTCTGTTTGGTGTTCGCTGGTGGCTCGAGTCGCGTCTTTCGCCAGAGGGCTCCCTGGCCACGCTGCGCAGGCTGCGGAGCGTCGCAATTGCCTATGCACTCGTTTTTTCTTGCGGCCTTGCTGCTCTGGGCTGGGTGGTGCACAGTGCCGGCTCGCACCGCTATGGG
>CAZYTO010000182.1:0-11551 GCA_964650405.1 uncultured Thermoanaerobaculia bacterium
CTTCCTTCCACCTCGGTACTTTGACCCGCCCAGTCTAACAACATTGAAGGACCACTAGTGGTTAGAGAACAGGAGTGGTTAGTGGTTAGGTTGGGTTGCCGGTAGTTCTTCGATCGGTACGTCCATCAGCTCGAACCGCTGCCAGCCGTGGTAGTCGAAGTGCCACCACTCGGAGGGCAGCGGATCGAAGCCGTGCCGGATCATGGTCTCGCGCAGCCTGGCCCGGTTGGCGATGACGTTCGGAGGAAGATCGGCGAACGCCTGCGCCGCGCGCGGTGACATCTCATCGAAGCCGGTCGGCATGGGCACTTCGTCGCCCGTCTTCAGATCGACGAGCGTGAGATCGATGGCCGCCCCGCGATTGTGGCGCGAGCCTTTGGCCGGATCGGCGACGTAGTCGGGATTCTTCAGCGGCTCCCACAACTGCTTCGTCACGCGGTAGGGCCGATAGCTGTCGAAGACCTTCAGGCCCAGGCCCTCGCCTGCAAGCTCGCGCTCCACATCGGCCAGGGCCCGCGCCGCGGGCGCGCGCAGCAGCACCCGCGCCACCGGGTAGAGCGGGCGGTGCAGGATGTTGTTCGCCGTGGCATAGCGAACGTCGAGCCGGATCGTGGCGTCGACCGTCGTGACCTCCACGAGCCGTTTGCCGGGATCCCGCGCCGCAAGCCGTTCGTACGTGGCACGGTCCGGGACGACTCGGAGGCCATACTCGTTTGCAGGGATGGCGACGGAACATGCCGCGAGCAGTGCGAACGCGACGGTGAAGGCCAATACGGGCGAGCGGGTTGCGGCGAGCTGCGAGCGGTAAAACGCGGAGGTCTCCCGCTCGCCGCCCGTCCTATGCCGCTCGCCATTCATGTTTGCTAGTCTACGCGTCCGATGGAATTCGACATCTTCTTCTCGATCTGCCAGACCGACGTGCACGGCTACCTGCCGGACGAGCGGACGATGTTCGCCAACTTCTTCGAGCAGGCCGAGCTCGCCGACCGGCTCGGCTTCGGCACGGCCTGGGTCGCCGAGAGCCATCTCTCCACGGAAGTGCAGAAGACCAACCCCGGCGCGGTGATCCCGCACTTCACCGGCGAGATCGGCCTGAATACCGACATCCTGCAGCTCGCTCATCGCCTCTTCGCCCGAACCAAGCAGATCGGCGCCGGCAGCGCGATCATGAACATCCTCTGTAACGGCGGCCCCATCGCCGCGGCGGAGCGCATCAAGACGTTCCTGGCCCTGCACGGACTCGACCCTGCCGAATCGCGAACGCTGACCGTCGGTTTCGCCTCGGGGCGCTTCCCGTTCATCAACATCCCCTACGGCATCGTCCCGCGCAACGCCGTAGAGGATGCGGCCTGGCCGGTGGTGAAGAACAAGATCTTCGAGGAGGCGACGGAGATCTTCCTGCGCCTCCTGCGCGGCGAAACGCTCAACTCGACGATGATCACGCCCCGGTCGCTGCGCCGCGTTGACTTCCGCAGCGATGCCGACTGGCAGCGCGTGCTCGACGCGCATGGCCGCAGCGAAGAGGCAGTACCCCTCGCGCCGCGCTGGCCCTTCCCGAACCTCAAGATCGTTCCGCAGGAGTCGCGCATGGACCTGCTGCGACTCTCCATCGGCTCACACGACCCGGCCGTACAGGCCTTCGCCAACACCCTCCTTCCGGTCGGCGTCTTCAACCTTTCCATCACCCCGGGCGACGAGATCGAGAAGACCAACGCGCGCATGCAGACGGCCTATCACCCGGCCGGTGGCGGCTGGAAGCGCCGCCTCATGCCGCGGACGGTGCTCGTCTTCTACAACGACGACCCGGCCCAGGCTGCCGAGGAGGCGCGAGACGCGCTGTCGAACTACTGGCGCGCCCTCGAAGGGACGCTGGACGAGGAGAAAGTGCGCCGGGCCACGAACAACGCCCTCGTCGGCGACGCCGGCGCCATCATCGGGCAGATGGAGCAACGCTTCCACCCCGACGACCGGCTCATGCTGTGGTTCGACTTCAACAACCACGACTCGAAACGCGTCATGGCCAACATGGACGCGTTCATGACGAAGGTGGCGGCGCAGTTCCGCTAAACTCCCGCCGCGATGCCCTTCGACGAGACCGCCGCTCCCAACTTTGCCCGGGCCATGCCGAACTGGCAGCCGCTGGTCGAATACCGGCGCAACGGCGTGGCGGAGAACACCATCCACGGCGCGGTGTCCTGGGTGACGGGACGCAGCCTGCTCTACTCATTCGGCGGCAACGTCGAGGTCTACGGCCGCTCGATGGCCAAACCATTGATGATGAAGGTCTTCGCCCGGGAGTTCGCGCGCGCGCTCAACTCCGAGCAGAAGGCCATCTCCGTGGCGTCGCACAACGGCGACACGGAGCACGTGCGCGTGGCGCGCTCGATCCTCCTCCAGGGCGAGTGGGGCCTCATGCAGACGCCGCTCGACGTGCCGCTCGTCCAGTTCGGCCGCCAGGTCCGCCGCCCGCGGCGCTGGTATCACTGCTGCTCGGGCGAGCACGCCGCAATCCTGCGCGGCTGCAAGCTGAAGGGCTGGTCGCGCGTCGGCTACGTCTGGCCCCACCATCCCTTCTTCCAGGCCTATCTCGACTACCTCCGCCAGGCGCTGGGGGGCGAGTGGAAGGACAGGATCGTCGCCAAGGACGGCTGTGGATTGCCGACCGTGTCGATGACCGTGACCGACCTGGCCCGCCTCTTCGCGAATCTTGTCACCGAGCGGCAGGCGGACTGGATCTGGGACGCCATGGTCTCCCATCCCGACCTCATCGGCGGCTTCAACCGGCTCGACTCCACGATCCTGAAGGCGTGTCACGGCAAAGTGCTCGCCAAGGAAGGCGCCGACGGTCTGCTCGGCCTGGCCATCGAGCATCCCGAGTACCCGGACGGCCTCGGCGTCGTCGTCAAGATCGCCCACGGCTGGAACCCTCAGGCCACCTGGTATATCGCCCGCTACATCCTCGGCGTCCTCGGTTTCGAGTTCCGCAACCCCTACAAACTGCGGCGGCAGAAGGCGTTCATCGTCCCCGAGGTCATCCCACCGGAGCTGCGCGGACCGATGACAGCCATCGTGCCGTGGGACTCCTGGGATCCCGACATCGACAAGTGGGAGTTCGATCCGGAAGAGTTCGTGGCAGGCGCCTGCCGATAGACCATTCCCGGCTGCCAGTTACGACGGAAAGGGCGGCGCGCAGAGTCACCTGCGGCCCTACAACCGGGCTGACTATGTCGCCAGTGCGTGCAACCGTTACTTGACATTAAGTCATGTAAACATGATAATATGTCTAGCTAACACGTCAACCGAGGGCAAGAGCGATGGCAAAAGTGGTCCCTCTCGATCGAGCGCTGAAATATGGACTGTTGTTCCTGCTCTCTCTTGTGGCGCTCGGGGGCGGTCCATGGCTGTCAAGTCGTCTTCTGGCCAGTCCATCCGCCCCGATGCGCTGGGGTGGGGTCGTCCTCGCGGTAGCGTCACCGGTCCCTTGGTTGGCGCTCGTGGTCATCGGCATGGGAACGTGGGACGAGTTCCAGCGACACGTTACGCTGGTCGGGACTGCGGTCGCGTTTGTCGCCGAACTGCTCTTCTACGTGGCCTTCTCCGCGATGCGGGAGGCAAGACTGATCGGTCCGGCGGTGCACGTTCCGAACTTGCTGGCCACTCTGTTGATCTGGGTCACTTCGCTCGGGGTGGCAGCGCTCTACTACCGGACCCGCCCATGAAGAATCGGCTCAAAGTGCTACGTGCCGAGCGCAATTGGTCGCAACAGGAGCTCAGCAACCGAGTGGGTGTATCGCGCCAGGCAATTAACGCGGTCGAGACCGGGAAGTTCGATCCAAGCCTCCCGCTGGCGTTCAAGCTGGCAATTGCATTCGACACGACCATCGAGTCGGTGTTTCAGGTCGAAGATGAGGAGTAACGCCTTATGCGGGCATTCACGTTCAGAGAGGTTATCGAGCAGCCGCCACAGCGCGTGTGGGAGTACATGTCCGATCCTGAGCTCGCGCCGAAATGGCGTGCCCTCATCAAGGCCATGAGAACGGAGGACGGGGGCCCCGTCCGAGAGGGATCGCGGCTCATCATTACGACCGAGTTCCACGGCCGGCGCGCCGAACGGGTGTCTGAAATGGTGGTGTTCGACCCTCCGCACCGGCAGGTCATCCGCTCCATCGATCAGCCTGCCCTGGGCGGCGCGTTCGAGTTTCTCCTCGAACCCGACCCCCGCGGCACGAAAGTCACATTCACCTGCGATCTCGTAGCCAGGGGAATCCTGCCCCGGATCTTCCTGCCGCTCATGGCTCGCTCCGAGCGACAGGTTCGCACGGAAATGCTCTGCAACCTCAAGAGGCTCGTGGAGAGCGGCGTGTAGACTCCTCCTGTCCCAGGAACAAATTCAGGCCCCAATTCCCCACCTGAGCATGGCCGCGGTGCTCCCGATGGGAGAGACGTTAGCGGCGGACTGGATTCCGGCCTCCTCCGGCTACCATTGCCCACGTGCGCAAACTTGCCTCTCTGTTGCTCCTCGCGCTCCTCTTCGGCGGTTGCCGTTCAGCCTCGCGCGGAAGGAGTCCCGTGCTGAGCCCTGGCCTGCCGGCTTACGTCCTCGACTACGACACCGCAGTCGATCCCGGGCTGCAGGCGAAGGTCGAAGCGATCGACGCAACGCTCCGCGCGAAGTACGGCATGACGCCGGAGCAGACCGACGCCGGTGTGCTCGATCTCGTTCACCTCCGCCTGGCGATGGTCCATCCCGATCACATCGAGTACGCGGCCAGCGTGGCCAAGGTCGGTATCCTCCTGGCGTACTTCCAGCTTCACCCGGAGGCGGCGACGCACCTCGACCCGGTCACACGTCATGAGCTCGGGCTGATGATCAAGGTCTCCAGCAACGAGATGGCCGCGAAGTACTCGCGCCTGATGGGGCTGAAGGAGATCCAGAAGGTGCTCGACTCGTACGGCTTCTACGACGCCGCTCACGGCGGCGGGATCTGGGTAGGGAAGCATTACGGCCAGGGAAGCGAGCGCTTCGGCGATCCCGTGGCCGATCACTCCCACGCCGCCACGGTGCGCCAGTTGCTCCGCTATTACCTCATGCTGGAACAGGGGAAGCTCGTCTCCCCCGAGGCGTCGAAGACGATGGGGGAGATCTTCGACTCGCCCGGCATCCCGCACGACGAGCTGAAGTTCGTGAAGGCGCTGCACGGCCGGAAGCTGCACATCCGCCGCAAGCTCGGGACGTGGGAGGACTGGCTCCACGATACAGCCGACATCACCGGGCCGGGCCGGCACTACATCGTCATCGGCCTCACGCACCATCCCCGCGGCGACGACTACCTCGGCGATCTGACCGTGGCCGTCGACGACCTGATGGCCCGCGGCGAGTGATCCAGGTGCGCGTTCTCAAATCGATAGTGCCGCGGAGAGCTTCCGCACGATGTCCGTCCATCCCGTGGTGTGCTGCTCGATCTTCGACGCTGGCAGGTTGCGGTGCGTCAGGGTCAGCTCCGTGCCTCCGTCGCGCTCCGTCAGCTCGACCGTCACGATCGTCGGCTGGAGATCCGTCGCGGCAGAGATCCAGGTAAACGAGAGCCGTGACGGCGGCTCGATGGCCAGGTACTCACCCCGATGTTCGGAGTCGCGGCCGCCATGGGACATGACGATGCGAAACGTTCCGCCGACGCGCGGATCCAGCTCGACGGTGGAGTGCGTCGTCGCGCCGGGCAGCATCCACTGGGCCATGGCGGCGGCATCGAGCCAGGCGGCGAAGACCTCTTCGCGCGGAACGGGAATCACGCGACGGACCACAACCACTTCGTTCATTTCCGCTCTTTCTCTCTCTTCCTGTGGACGAGAAACGTCTCCAGGGCGTCGAGCCGCTCGTCCCAGAACCGGCGATAGTGATCCAGCCAGCGCGAAGCCTCGCTCAGCGGCGCGGCGTTCAGGCGGAGACGGTGCTCGCGGCCGACCACGGTACGCTCCACCAGCCCCGCCCGCTCCAGGACCTTGACGTGCTTCGAGACGCCGTTGAGCGAGATGGGGAACTTCTCCGCCAGCTCGCCGACCGTGAGGTCGCCGTTGGCGAGCGCGGCCACGATAGCCCGGCGGGTGGCGTCGGAGATCGCCCCGTAGACTTCATCCAGCCGCGGCTGGTGACGTTGTCGGGTCATGTCTTGTATTCAACCTAATGGTTGAATATTATCGACCGCATGAACAACGATATCAAGAACCATCCTGTCGTCTCACATGAAGAGTGGCTCGCCGCGCGTACGGCCTTTCTGAAAAAGGAGAAGGAGTTCACCCGGCTCCGCGATGACCTCAGCCGGCAGCGGCGCGAGCTGCCGTGGGAGAAGGTCGCGAAGAACTACGTCTTCGACGGCCCGAACGGGAAGGAGACCCTGGCCGATCTGTTCGGCAAGCGGAGCCAGCTCATCGTCTACCACTTCATGTTTCCGCCGGAGTGGGCCGAGGGGTGCAAGCACTGCTCGTTCTGGGCGGACAACTTCGACGGCAACGTTGTGCACATGAATCACCGCGACATCTCGTTCGTGGCCGTCTCCCGCGCGCCGTCGGCGAAGATCCAGGAGTTCGAGCGGAAGATGCGCTGGAGCTTCAAGTGGCTCTCCTCGGGTGAGAACGACTTCAACTACGACTTTGGCGTGGCCTTCCCTCCGGAGGCCGTGAAGACGCCCGTTTACAACTACGGAACGATGGCTCCCGGCTTCAGCGACCGCGAGGGCATGAGCGTCTTCTACAAGGACGCGGACGGCGGCGTCTTCCACACCTATTCGGCGTACGCGCGCGGCATCGACATGTTCAACACGGCCTATCACTACATCGACACCACGCCGATTGGTCGCGACGAAGGGACGAGTCCGCAGTCCTGGCTGCAGTATCACGACCGCTACGCGGACTGAGAACGTGCAACGCGGACCGCTCGCGGCGACGGCTCTTCTCTTCGCCGCGAGCGTCGCCGGCACGATCTACCTCTGCGGCTCGATGTCCGGCGGTATGGCGATGCCCGGTGGCTGGACGATGTCGATGGCCTGGATGCGCATGCCCGGCCAGAGCTGGAGCGGCGCGACGGCAATGTTCCTGTCCATGTGGGTCGTCATGATGGTGGCCATGATGATGCCTTCGCTCGCCGTGATGCTGCGGCGCTACCCGACGGACCTCCGCGGGCTTCTGGCGGTCAGCGGCGCCTACTTCCTGGTCTGGACGCTGGCCGGGGTCGCTGTCTATCCCCTCGGCCTGGCGCTGGCCGCCGCGGAGATGCACCGCCCCTCGCTCGCGCGCTCCATCCCCATCGCCGGCGGCATCGTGCTGCTCTTCGCCGGGATCGTGCAGCTCACACCGTGGAAGACGCGCCAGCTCGGCGTTTGCCGCGGCGACATCACCTGCCCCACGCCATGGCAGCACGGCGTCCACTTCGGCCGCCACTGCGCACTGTGCTGTTCTCCGCTCATGGCCACCCTCCTCGTCCTCGGTGTGATGGACCTCCGCGTCATGCTGGCCGTCGCCCTCGCCATCACCGCCGAGCGCGTCGTCCCTCGTCCGGTGCCATGGGCACGCGCCACAGGCGTAGTGATCATGGCCATCGGCGCGATGAAGCTCGTGTAGGGCGCGACCGCGTCGTGCCGGTCCCGTGGGCGGTGGTGGCTCGCGTGCGATGGCGACACGTTCAAAGGGTTCGACACGACGCGTCGTGCGTTCGCGGTTCGTGGGCCGGTGGGGCGAACCACGAGACGATAGAATGACGAAGTGTCTCGTTTCGCTATCGCCTCGCTCCTGCTCTGCCTGACTGCCACCCCCGCGTCGGCAGGCGTGCTGTATGCGAAAACCAGCACGGCCTTAGGAACATCCATTGTCGTGGTCGATCCGGTGACCGGTGTTACGGGCCCGACGCTCGCTAGCGGGTTGGGGCCCATCACTTGCGCCACCGTCTTTCATATCGGCGGCAACAGCCTCTTTTTCTTTAGCGGAGGCATGCTGAACACGCTGGACCTGCAGTTTGGGGACGGCCTCAAATCGGTACCGCTATCGCTGCCGATCGTGCCCGAGAATGTCGAGCAAGACACCTCTTCGGGCCTGTTGATTGCGCGCGTGTCGACGTGAACGCGGTCGGGTATCCGGTCGCGTGCGATTCCTGCGAGCGGCCGTTTCTCCCGCAGGAGACGCTATGCACGGTGTGTGATGCACCGAATCCGTGGGCCCGGCGTGATTCGATCCATTTCCTCTGCCGCGAGTGCGGTACGACGCAGACGTTTCATAGAATCGCGTCCTGAAAGGCCCGCACACCGATGAAAGAGAGCCCGGACGCCATCCTGCAGCTCACCCAGGCCAGGTATCTCGACACGCTGCTCCAGCCGCGCGACGCCCTGCTGGCCCGCATGGAGGAGTATGCGGCCGACCGGGGCCATCCCATCGCCGACCCCGAGGTCGCGCAGACCATGCGGGTACTCCTGCGGGCGAAACAGCCGAAGCACCTGCTCGAGGTGGGGACGAACATCGGCTACTCCGTCATCGTCATGGGGCGGGAGGTGGGGGCGGGCGCGGTGGTGGAGACGATCGAGCTCGATGCGCCGCTGATCAACGTGGCGAAAGGCTTCGTGGCCGAGGCCATGCTGGAGTGCGAGGTGCGCTTCCACGACGGCGCGGCGCTGAAGGTCCTCCCGAAACTGGCCGGACCGTTCGACTTCGTCTTCATCGACTGCGTGAAGACGGAGTACGAAGGCTATCTCGACGAGATTCTGCCGAAGCTCGCGCCGGGCGCAATGATCGTCTGCGACAACCTTCTCTGGAAGGGGATGGTGGCGGAAGGCAAGCACGATCCGGCGACGGACGCGTTGCGCGCATTCAACAAGCGGATCGCCACCGACGATCGCTTCGTGATCGCGCTGCTGCCGCTGGGCGATGGGCTGGGCGTGACAATCGTGGCGTAGATCGAGGTCGGAAACGAGCCTCCCCGCTCGCCACCTCCCGCTCGCCATGACAAAAAAGGGCCGCTGCTCTGCAGCAGCGGCCCTCGAGGAAACAGTGGAGTGGAGTCTTACTTCGAAGCCGACGGCGTGGCGCCCGGCTTGATCGTGCCCTTGATGGGGACCTTCACGACGCCGTTGATCTTGTCGTTCGTGTAGATCTTGACCTCGCCGTCGATGTCGCCCGGCTTGGCGTCCTTGGCGATCTGCAGGGTGACCTCGAACTCGCCCTTGTTCGGCGTCGGCTTGATGCTCGCGCCGACGAGCGGGGTGCTGGTTTCGGCCTTGGTGACGGTGAAGTTCTCCGGGGTCTTGAGGTTGTTCGACTTCAGCATGACGATGCGGGTGGCGCCGTTGTCGGTCGTGGCGATCTCGCCGAAGTTGATGCCCAGCGGCTCGACGCGGATGGTGGGACGGATGACGCCCGAGATGCTGATCCAGTATTCCGGCTGGTGCTTGGAGTTGGTGAGCACGTGGACCTTGTCGGCCAGGGGGCCGATCTTGGCATCCGGTCCGCCGACGGTGATGTCGAGGCGGTACTGGGCCTGACCGTTGCGGCCGACGTTGGCGACACGATCCGCTTCGTTCTCGAGCTTGCGGACGGCGACCTTCACGTACTCGCCCGGAGCCTCGATCTTGGTGATCTCGAACGGCTCCTCCTCCTCGGAGTAGAACGTGACCGACTGGGTGTCGGTGTCGCCCTGGAGCATGTTGTAACGGACGAAGCCGGCCGGGTAGGCCTCGACGTACGGCTTGACGATGGCGTGGATGGTCAGCGTCGAGGACGGGTTGTTCGGGTCGTTCGTCTCGACCGTTACGCTCTTGGCGATCGGGCCGGCGAAGTTCGTCGTATCGACGTGCGCGGTCACTTTGCCGACGGCGCCCGGAGCGACGACCTTATCGAAGTCGGCCACGGTGCAGCCGCAGCCGGGCTTGGCGGAGATGATCTGGAGATCGGTGTTACCGGTGTTCTTGATCGAGAACGCCCAGTCGAGCTTGTCGCCCTTGGCCACAACGCCGAAGTCCTTCACTGGATCGACGATCGACAGCCGGGGAGACTTCGCGGCTTCGCTGGCTTCTGCTGCGGCGGGGGCCTTCGCTGCGGCCTCGGCGTCGTCCTTCTTCGCCTTCGTGGTCTTCGGCGCATCGCCGGCCATGAGGGAAGTCGAGGACACAACGAGCGCCATGGCCATCACGAACATACGCTTCGACGACATGACAATTTCCTCCTGTGAAGAGAACCTGATTCCTGAATGAGTTGACCGAGGCCGCAAACGCCGGGCCTCGCAGAACGATTCCAAGCGACCGAGCGGAGCGGAATTCTACAACTAACTAATGGGCCTGCCTCTGCCTTGACCATCGGTGCGGCGCGGGAGATCCTTCGCTGCGCTCGCGCCGAACCGGCCTGAGCGCACGGAACTTGCCTTCCGAGGCTGTAACAATGCCACACGTCAAAGAACTGCCCGAAGTCCAGCGCGTCTACCTGATCGGAATCTGCGGAACGGCGATGGCTTCGCTGGCGGGCATGCTCCAGCAGAGAGGCTACGTCGTGGGTGGATCGGATGAGCACGTCTACCCCCCAATGTCGACGTACCTGGAAAGCCTTCACATCCCGGTGCTCGAGGGCTATACGAAACAGCACCTCGAAACGTTCCGCCCGGACCTCGTGATCATCGGAAACGCCGCCCCGCGCACCAATCCCGAGGCCGTGGCCACCCTGGAGCTGGACCTGCCGTACACATCCATGCCCGAGGCCATCCAGCAACTCTTCATCCGCGGGAAGCACTCCATCGTCGTGACGGGAACCCACGGCAAGACGACCACGACGTCGCTCATGGCCTGGCTGCTGGAGGCCGCCGGGCGCGACCCGGGCATGGTCGTGGGCGGCATTCCGCTCAACTTCGGCCACAACTTCAAGCTGGGGGACGGCGACGACTTCGTGATCGAGGGCGACGAGTACAACACGGCCTTCTTCGACCGCGGGCCGAAGTTCCTCCACTACGGCGCGAACACGCTCATCGTCAACAACATCGAGTTCGATCACGCCGACATCTACGAGAACCTCGAGGCGATCATCGACGCCTTCCGGAAGGCGGTGGTGCAGGTCGCGCCGGGCGACGTGGTCATCGCCAACGGCGACGACGAGAACGTCCGCTTGCTGCGCCACGACGCCCGCGGGCGGTGGATCACCTTCTCCTGGAGCGAGCGTACCGCCGACATCTGCGCGGGCGACGTCGAGTTTGCGCCGGAGTACACCGAGTTCACGGCCTGGTGGGAAGGGCGGGAGTGGTCGCGTTTCCGGACGAAACTCTCGGGGCGGCACAATGTGCTCAACGCACTGGCCGACATCGCCTGCGCCAGGCTGCGCGGCCTTTCGGCGGAAGAGATCCAGAAGGGGCTGACGTCGTTCCAGGGCATCAAGCGGCGGATGGAAGTCCGCGGCTCGGAGCGGGGCATCACGGTCATCGACGACTTCGCGCACCACCCGACGGCCATCGCCACGACGCTCCACGGCGCGCGAGCCCGCTACCCCGGCCGCCGCATCTGGGCGCTCTTCGAGCCACGCTCCATCTCCTCGG
>CAZYTO010000183.1:0-11530 GCA_964650405.1 uncultured Thermoanaerobaculia bacterium
CCTGGTCGGCCTTCGTCTTCGGCTCGATGGCCACGGCGATGACCGGCTCGGGGAAGCTCATGGTCTCCAGGACGATGGGCTTGTTCTTCTCGCAGATCGTGTCGCCGGTGGTCACGTTCTTCAGACCGACGGCGGCGCCGATGTCGCCCGCCCACACTTCCTTGATGTCTTCCCGCTTGTTGGCGTGCATCTGCAGCAGGCGTCCGATGCGCTCCTGGTTGCCCTTGGTCGTGTTGAGCACGGTCGTGCCCGACTCGATGTGGCCCGAGTACACGCGGAAGAACGCCAACTGGCCGACGAACGGGTCGGTCATGATCTTGAAGACGAGGGCGGCGAACGGCTCGTTGTCGGCCGCCTTCCGCTCCATGAACGACTCGTCGTCCGGGTTCACGCCCTTGACCGGCGGGATGTCCAGCGGCGAAGGGAGGTAGTCGACCACTGCGTCCAGCAGCGGCTGCACACCCTTGTTCTTGAAGGCCGAACCGCAGAGGACCGGCGTGATCTTCTGGGCGATGGTGGCCTCGCGGAGAGCGTTCTTCAGCTCTTCGATCTCCAGGGCCTCGCCGGCCAGGTACTTCTCCAGCAGCTCGTCGTGCTGTTCGGCGATCGACTCGACCATCTTCTCGCGGTAGTGCTCGACGTCTTCCTTCATGCCGGCGGGAATCTCGGCGATCTCGTACTTCGCGCCGAGGGTCTCGTCGTTGAAGATGAGGGCCTTCATCTGCACCAGGTCGACCACGCCCTTGAACTTGTCTTCGGCGCCGATGGGAAGCTGCAAAGGCACGGCGTTCTTGCCGAGCTTCTGCCGGATCTGGTTGAGCACGGAGATGAAGTTCGCGCCGATGCGGTCCATCTTGTTGACGAAGGCGATGCGGGGCACGCCGTACTTGTCGGCCTGGCGCCACACGGTCTCCGACTGCGGCTCGACGCCGCCGACGGCGCAGAACACACCGACGGCGCCGTCGAGGACGCGGAGCGAGCGCTCCACCTCGACGGTGAAGTCGACGTGACCGGGCGTGTCGATGATGTTGACGCGGGTATCGCCCCAGAAGGCGGTCGTGGCCGCGGACGTGATGGTGATGCCGCGCTCCTGCTCCTGGACCATCCAGTCCATGGTGGCAGTGCCTTCGTGCACCTCGCCGATCTTGTGGGTCCGGCCGGTGTAGTAAAGGATCCGCTCGGTCGTCGTCGTTTTACCGGCGTCGATGTGAGCCATGATCCCGATGTTTCGCGTCTTTTCGAGAGATACCTGACGTGCCATTGCGAGTCCTTGCCTGTCGGCAACAACATGCGATCGGCAAGCGAACGGCCGCCGACCGCACAAATCGATTCAGTTGTGTGTTTCCCGTTGCTCGGTCCGGAACCGCATGAAGCGACCCGCTTCAGTGTTATCCGGTCGAGACGGAGCTACGGAAAGCTACGGAGAACTGCCTGGGTACTGCGTTACTGCCGGGCCGCCTGCACGGCGTTGCGCTGGAAGCGCACGCCGCGGGCGGCGGAAGAGTTTACCACCGATAGTGCGCGAACGCCTTGTTCGCTTCGGCCATCTTGTGCGTGTCCTCACGCTTCTTGATGGCGTTGCCGCGGTTGTTGGCCGCGTCCATGATCTCGCCGGCCAGCTTGTCCTGCATCGTCTTCTCGCCGCGCGAGTTCGCGTACGTGATCAGCCAGCGGATGGCCAGGGCCGTACGGCGGGCCGGGCGCACCTCGACCGGAACCTGATAGTTCGAGCCGCCGACGCGCCGGCTCTTGACCTCGAGGGCCGGCTTCACGTTGTCCACGGCCTTCTTGAACAGCTTCAGGGGATCGTCCTTGGCACGGTCTTCGACCTTGCGCAGGGCACCGTAGAACACGTTCTCGGCCACCGACTTCTTGCCCGCCGACATCAGCGAGTTGATGAACTTCGTCACCAGCTGGCTGTTGTAGACCGGATCGGGGAGGATTTCGCGCTTGGGAACTTCACGACGTCTCGGCATGGATCCTGTTTCCTCTTACGCCTTCTTCGGACGCTTCGCGCCGTACTTGCTGCGGCTCTGGTTGCGCTTGGCGACGCCGATGGCGTCGAGCGTCCCGCGGATGACGTGATACCGCACACCGGGAAGGTCCTTCACACGGCCTCCGCGGATGAGCACGATGGAGTGCTCCTGCAGGTTGTGGCCGACTCCCGGAATGTAGGTCGTGACTTCGACCCCGTTCGTCAGGCGCACGCGGGCGACTTTGCGGAGAGCCGAGTTCGGCTTCTTCGGCGTCGAGGTGTAGACACGCGTGCAAACCCCGCGCTTCTGGGGGCTCGACTGCAGCGCCGGCGACTTGGTCTTGACGGCCAGCTTCGCGCGACCCTGGCTGACGAGTTGGTTGATCGTTGGCATTCCTATCCTCTTGAAGACACGTACAGCGAAAAAGTGACCCCGTTTGGGGAAAACCGGCGCACTTTACGCGCCCGGTCGGGGCTTGTCAAGCCCAGAGCATTGCCTAACGGCAGCCCCTGAACCGTTATTTCCGAGGGCGATACACTGAGCGGGATGGCCCGTACCCTCCTCATCCTCATGGTGATCGGCAGCCTGGCCTGGGCCGCCTGGCAGCAGCCTCTGCACCATCCTGCCGCTCCTGCAGGCGATCACCGGCAACTGGAGCGCTTTGTCCTGGACGTGGCCCGCCGAACGCCCCGCGGCTCGTCGATCTTCTTCATTCTTCCCGACAAGGACGCCGACGGAGGCCTGGCCAACCACCGCCTCCGCCACCTCCTAGGCCAGCGATACGTAGCCACCAATCTCGACACCTTCTCCCCTCCTCTCGCTCACATTGATTACGTCGCCATCTGGCGCGACGGTCACGGCACGCTCGAGGCCGCCCATTGAGCCCTTTGAGCCCACTGAGTGGTCCATTGAGCGGGATGCACGGATTCCTCGCCGTTCTCTGGGGTCTGGCCACCGTGGCGCTCTTCGGGGCCAGCGGCCTCGGCGCGGCGCACGTGCTCGACCGGGAAGCGCGCGGACCGCTCCTCCTGGCCGAAAGCGTCCTCGTCGGGGGCGGGATTGCCGCGGCGGCGATGGCGGTCCACTGGGTACTCCTCGTGCCGTTCGTGATCTGGAGCGTCTTCGTCTTATCGCAACTGTCGTTTCGCTGGACGAAGCTCGGCGCCGCGGCGGCCGGCCTCCAGATCGGTGCCCTGGCCTGGCATGCCGTGTTCGCCACCCAGGCCGGTCTCTACGACTGGAGCGAGTGGCTGATCAGGCGGCGCGACTACTTCTTCATCTGGGGATACAAGGCCCGCCTCATCTTCGAGGCGCACGGCATCCCCTGGTCGTTTCTGCAAGGATTGCCACGTGATTTCACTCACCCCGACTATCCGCTCCTGGTCCCGCTCCAGTTCGCCATTCCGTCGATGCTGGCCCGGTCATGGCAGCCACAGGCGATCGGCATTCTCGACACGGCGCTGGCTGGGGCGGCGGTGATCATCGCCTACCACTGCCTGCGGGAAGCCGTGTCGCCGTGGCTCGCGGCGTGCGGCTCCCTCGCTCTCGCTGCCGCCACACTCCTTCCCTTTCCCGGCTTCGCCGACGGCCCACTCGTGGCCTACGCCGCCAGCGCAGTCCTGCTCCTGCGCTCGCGCCGGGCGGACCCGCTCGCGGCCGTCCTGCTCAGCCTCGCGGCGATGACGAAGAACGAGGGAATGGCGTTCGTCGCGGCGACCGGCGTTGCCCTGCTGCTCACGGAGCCGCGGCGGCTGCGGGTGCTGCTCACGCCGGCGCTAGTCATTCTGCTCTGGCTGACCGTCCGCTGGAACACACCCACCGACCTCTTCACGGCCGGACTGTTTGCCCGTATCTCCCGAAACCTGCCTGCCTTCCCGAAGGCTTTCGCGAACATCGGTACGTCGCAGCCGCTCCTCTGGATCACGGCGCTCGCGGCCATCCTCCTCGCCTCGCGCGAGAACCTGCGGAGGGAGCGCTTCCTCCTGATCGTCGTCGCCGTTCAGCTCGCGTTCTACCTCGCGGCATATGCGGTTACGCCGCTGGACCTGGTCGGGCACGTGAACGGATCTTGGGATCGGATCTCCAGCCACGTTACGATGCTGGTCGCCTTCACGGGGATCACCTCGATCGGCAACGCGCTGCGCCCCCCGGCACCCGAATGATGCGACGCCTTGCTCCCTACGCCTTTGCTGCCGCTCTGCTCGCGGCCGGCTTCGCCTCGCTCCACCAGTACACGGCCACGTGGGACGAGGCGGTCGGAGACCTCTTCTTCGGCCAGCGCTACCTCTCGTTCTTCACCTCCTTCGATTCGAAGTACCTGCAGTTCATGGCGGATCCGTATCCGGCCGCCTTCAAACCCGACCTGCGCTTCGCGCCCTTCCGCTGGCGACCCTGGGAGCACTACCCGGTGGCCAGTACGCTGGCCACGATCTCTTCCCGCACCTTCAACGCCCTCGGTCTGCTCGACCCGTTCGACGGCTATCACGCTTTCAACCTGCTGTTCAGCGCGGCGTTTCTCATCTTCTATTACCGCCTCGTGGAGAGGGCGTCAGGAACTTCCGGAACGCTCACCGCGCTGGCCGCCACGCTCCTGCTGTTTCTCTCGCCGCGGATCTTCGGCGACGTGATGGCCAACGTGAAGGACATCTCCGAGATGATCTTCTTCACGGTGACCGTGGCCGCCTTCGCCATCGCCATCGAGCGCCGCAGCCGGCGCCTGCTGATGCTCGCCGGTGTGCTCCTGGGCCTGGCGCTGGGGACGAAGGCCAACGCGCTGTTCATCCCGCCGATCGTCCTGCTGTACGTCATGCTGCGACGCCCCTGGCGTGCCGGTGCGAGCGCGCCGGTTGACCAGCCGGCAGGGGCGCCGGCGACCGGGCCGGGCTCAACACTGAAGTTCCTGGCGTGGATCGTCGCTGCCTTCGTCCTTGGCGTGATCGTGATGTTGGCGGTGTGGCCGTATCTCTGGAGCAATCCGTATGAGGCGCTCTACAAGAACCTCCGCTACATCGCCATTCGCAAGCAACTGACCCCGGGGATGTACACGTCGAGCCCGTTCGCCATGACCGGGCTGACCATGCCGCCGGCCTTCCTGGCAGCCTTCGCCATCGGGCTCATCCCCCTCATCCGGCGCGCGAGGGCGCAGGAGCCTTTGGCCCTGATGCTCGTGGCCCTCCTCGCTATCGTCGGAGTGCGCCTGGCACTCCCGTCGGCGGTCAACTTCGATGGCATTCGTCACTTCCTCGAGATCTTTCCGGCCATGGCCGCGATCGGCGGCATGGGAGTCTCGTTTCTTGCCGAGAACATCTCCCAGCACGTGAAACACCGCAAAGCCGTGGCCGCGGTCCTCCTGGCCGCATTCGCCGGACCGATCGCCGCAGCCGAGCTGCACGTCCATCCGTTCGAATCCGCATACTGGAACGTCTTTGCCGGCGGCATCGACGGCGCGATGCGCAATCAGCGCCCCCAGGCCGGCGACTACTGGGCGGCGTCGTACCGCTTCGGCATGCTCTGGCTGAATGAGCACGCCGAACGGAACGCCCTGCTCGCCGTGCCCATCGCCGAGCATGTCGTCCGGATCGTGGCGCCCTACCGGCTCCGGCCCGACATCACCCTCATTCACATCACGACGCCGTCGAATGCGAAGGTGAACCAGGAAGTACTGTCGCGATTCTACGCAGCCAGCCACACCCGGCCGGCGTATGTGATGTTCATCTTCCGGCAGGATTGGTCGAACGAAGTGGTGTTCGACAGCGTCCGTCACTTCGAGCCGGTCGCCATCTGGCGGCTCGACGGAGTGCCGCTCCTGGCCATCTTCCGCGTTACGTGGAAGAAGTAGCACTCACGGGTTTGAATAGCCTGGCATGCCGCAAGCCGTCATGCCCCGTCACTCCCTCCGTACTCGGCACTCGGAACTCAGCACTTCGGCACTCAGAACTCGACCCACTGCCCCCTGCCGGTGGTCCGGGCCTTCTCGAGGAGAAACTGCGCCGAGGCCAGGTCTTCGATGGCGATCCCGAGCGACTTGAAGAGCGTGATCTCGTCCGACGACGTCCGCCCCTTGGCGCGCTCGGTCAGGATCTCTCCGAGCTCCGCGCGGATGTGCTCCGGCCCGGCGATCAAGCCTTCGCGCAACGCCATCAGGTAGTCGCCGGACTCGTTGACCGTCGACTCGCGGCGGTCGACGAAGAACGATGCCGCCGCCACGGTTTCGCCATCGAGCTCCCGTGCCGCCGCGATGGACGAGCCGGCGGCATTGATGTGCGTACCATTCCCGATCCACTCGCGGCGAATGACCGGCTCCCGCGAGCTGGTGGTCGTGACGACGATGTCGGCGCCCCGTACGCAATCCTCCACGGAGTCGACGACACGTGTCCCGCCGCCGAGAGCCTCAGCTTTCGCGCGCGTACGGCTGTGCACGCGGACCTCGCGGATGTTGCGCACGAGCGGGATGGCTTCCAGGTGCGAGCGCGCCTGCACGCCCGCGCCGATGATGGCGAGAACGTGAGCGTCGTGGCGCGCCAGCAGCTTCGTTGCCACTGCCGACACCGCGGCGGTGCGGATGGCGGTGATGGCCGAGGCATTGAAGACGCCGGCGAGCTCGCCCGTCTCCGCGCTGTGCAGGAGCACCGCGCCGAGGTGCGTGTCGAGGCCACGGGCCGGATTGCCGGGAAAGAGACAGATCTCCTTCAGCGCAAACGCCGGATTCGCCCCGCCCCGGTAAGCCGGCATGAGCCCGAGGAATCCTTTTGCGCCCTCCGGCCGCATGACGCTGCGCAGCGGATTGTGGACCTCGCCGCGGGCGGTCGCGGCCAGGGCCTCCTCCATGGCCGCGATGCACTCCGGCATCGTCAGCAGCGTCTCGACGTCGTGGTGGCTGAGGATCAGAGTCTTCGTCATGGCGTGAATGGAGTCTATCTCGGGTCGCCGATGGCTGATCGCTGTTCGCTGGGCATGATCGCCGGGCGCGAGCAGCGAGTTACGAACAGCGATCAGCCGTCAGCGATCAGCTCATCACTCCACCACGAACAGTTGCACCTCGTCGGCGGGCTCGAACGAAAACGCGAACGGCAGATCGAGCGGAAAGCGCGCACAACCGGCGATCTCGTTGCCGTACCAGCTCGCCCCGCCTGCGCACGTCGTCGTCTGCAACGGCCACGTGGCCAGGCAGGGAACGGTGACGTGCCGAAGCGAGGCTCCCGTTGGCAGCCGTGGGCGGCCGGGCGAGGGGAACGTGCGCGGGGCGATGGCCACGAGGTCGCCGTGTACGAGCAGCGGCGGATTCCGCGCGTCGATCAGCGTTCCTCCGGCGCGGGTCGCGTACTCCTGCCACCCCCAGTGCCCTGCGAAGTAGAAATGCCGGCCGGCGAGCGTCTTCGCGGCGTTGCGGTAGCAATCGGCGTGTTGGGCATCTCCGATAGCCACGCTGACGGCCAGAACGACACTGACCGCCACCGCGAGCCAGGCCCGGCGCGTGGCTTCGGCGGGAAGCAGCAGCAACGCGCCCGCCACGAGTGGTAGCAGATAGCGGACGGCGATGAGGATCGTCACTCCCTGGAAGGCGATCACGGCGGCAATCCAGGCCAGGGCGAGCCAGCGTCGGGCCGTGGCGGCTTCGAGAAAGATGCGCACGCCGAGCGCGACGCCCACACCGAGGAGCAAGTCGCGGCCGAGCAGCGCGCTGAGCACGCCCGCCAACGCCGCGATGAGCCACGAGGCACGCGACCCGCGGACGAGAAGCTGCCAGCCCACCGGCACCACCGCCAGACCGGTGATCGTGAGGATACTGAGCGCCAGGTCGCTGACCCCGACGTGCTGTCCGCGCGCGGCCAGATCGCTGAGCGTGTGCAGGATGTTCTGACGCCGCTCATCGCTGACGACGAGCAGGTGCACGCGGCCGTACTTCGCGAAAGAGAAGGCACTCCAGGCCGCGAGGCCGAGGAGCGGCGCCGCCGCGACGACCGCCAGCGTTTTGCTCCGGCGCCGCCAGGCGATGAAGGCCAGGATCGGGATTGCGACGAGGCCGTTGTACTTCGCCAGGGCCACGAACGTCGCGCACACCGCCGCCGCGAACGGCCTGTCGTGGAGCGCGAACGCCGCCGCGCCGAGGAGCAGCGCCAGCATGACCATATCGGGCATGACCACATGGGCCGCGAGAAAGAAGGCCGGCGACGAGGCGAGCATTGCCGCGGCAAGCGCTGGATGGACACCTTCCCGGGATGCAATCGCCGCCATCGCAGCGAGTGCGCCCAGTGCGAAGAGGAGCGTGAGGACATGCAACGCCGCCTCGCCCCACCCGAAGAGGCCGCCCCAGCCGGCCAGGAGCGCCGGCACGAGTGACGGATTGGCGAGAATGTCGAACGCCGGCCGCGGCGTGCCGGTCCAGTTGAAGGCGAATCCGTAAGGATCGATCGGCACCTTCGCGATCTGCCGCGCCAGGGCCAGGATATTCGTGTCGTCGACGCGGAAGGCGGTCCGGAGGAAGGGAAGCTGAACGGCGACAAACGCGGCCAGGACGATGAGCACGGAACGGCGGGGCGCGAGGTCTGAGGCCGTGCTCTGCATGGATTCAGTTCTCGGCGCCTCTCGTCGATCACCCGTCGGTCATGGCTCTCACTCTGCGTCGCGGTGCACAATCGACGGCGCGAACGCCGGGAGACAGACTGCGACGTACTCCGCGCCGCCCTCATCCGGCGTGGCGTACTGCACCCATTCGCCGGCATGGGCGATGACTGCTTCTCCGGCCCGGACGTCGATCGCGCCGCCCTTTGTCGTCACGCGAAGCGTGCCGCGCAGCACTACGGTGTACTCGTCGAACTCCGGCGTCTGGCCCGGCTCCACCCAGCCGCCTGGGCTCACCATGCGCGCCACGCTGAGGGCCTCCGTGCCGCTGTTGACCCGGCCGATGTACTCCTCGATGCGTTTCGGCTTGTTGCCCGCGGCCTGAATGATCTTCGGTTGTGCGATATGCGTCGGCATGCGCCGAATCATACGGCGCACTCCGCCGATGTCGATCATTTCGTGGCCACGACGAACCGGCCGATGGTCTCGCGCTTCGGGTAGTTCGCATCGATCCAGGCGAAGAGGGCCGGGACGCGCTGCTGGTTCGGCAGGTTGTCGAACTGATCGACGAACGGGCTGCCGGAGAGGATGACCAGCGGCGGCGGGTGTGCCGTCAGCTCCTCCATCGCCTCGACGAGCAGCGGCGGCGCCGAGAGCATGGCGATGTCATTGCAGCGCGTGGCCGGCTTCCGCTCCAGCAGATAGGCGACGGCCCGTTCGTTCGAGACGTCCAGGATGGGCGCGCCGGGCGAGGCATGGGCGTTTACGAATGCATACAGCCCGGCGAGATCCGCCGCGTTCTCCGGCGTCGTGTAGATCCCTTTGCCTGTGCGCATGGGATACGGCACCAGCCCGGCGTGCGATTGTCGCGCGTGCCATCCGGCCAGGAGCGCAGCACCTCGCTTCGCGTTGTCCCAGACGTCGACGTAGAAGAGGAGCGTGATCGCCATCAGCCCGACCGCGACCCACCGCCGCGCCAGGACCAGCGGCTCGGCGACGAAGGCCACCAGCGCGATGCCGAGTAGCGGCACGCCGTAGCGCGTATGCGACCAGCCGCAACGGCCGGCCGCTGATCGGAAGGCGAAGAGCGACGCTGCGGCCATGAGGGCCAGCCGCGCAGCCTGGTCGCGATCGCCACGGGCCGAGGCACGAAGGGCGAAAACGGCCAGCAGGCCGTAGAACACGGGCGGCACGAAGTAGCGGGCCGACTCCCACGACCAGCCGGTCCGCATTGGCAGCGACCAGATGGCGTCGATCGATCCGGGGATGATGACGAACGAGTCGCGTAGAAAGTGGCCGATGCCGGCACCAAGCACCAGAAGGATAACCAGTGGGACCACGGCAGCGGCGAGCATCAGCCACGGCCTCCAGGCGCGCAGGACGATCAGCGCCACCACGGTCGTCATGACCGCATAGAGGCCGATGTCGAGGCTCCAGAGCAATCCGACCGTCGATGCCGCCATCGCCGCGAACAGCGCAGCATTGCCGCGGGATCGCACGTATCGCAGGAGCGCCAGAACCGCCAGGAGCAACGGCGCGAATCGAAAGTACGGGAACACGGGAATCTGCGCCGCGCCGACCGCACAGAGCGCGGCGATCACCGCCAGCGAGGCCCCGAGCGGCGTCACGCAGACTTCCGCCGCGACCGGCACGACGAGAGCGAGCGTGGCCGCGTCGAGCACCGTCTCCAGCCTCCGCTCGCGCCGCGGAGAGGGTGGGTCACCGAGGACGAGCGCGTCGAGGCCGCCGTCCACGGCCAGGCCGTGCAGCACGAAGACGTCTCCGAACGGCCGCCGGCCCGATCGGAAGAGCGCGCCGGGCGTCAGGTGCTCCCCCTCGTGGAACGGCTCCATCAGAACGTAGGGGTGGTCGTGGAGGAAGAACATCACGATGAAGACCAGCAGCGCGAGCGGCCAGGTGATGACGTTGCGCTGCGCGGCTCCAGCGCTTCGATCGATTGCCGGAGTTGCGGATCTCTTCGCCAGCAGCCCCGCCAGCACGCCACCGGCCACCGCTCCGGTGACGATCATCGCCACGACGAAGTAGTCGAAGCCCTTCGGGTAGTGATTCACCGTCACGAAGCCGGTGCCGCCGCCCGGAACGGAAAAAAGCCCTCGGCCGAGCGGCGACAGCGCGCCGAACGCCGCCGCACCGGCAGCCGAGCCGGCGGCGATCACACCGCATGATGCTGTTGAAAGTCGGGAAAGCACCGCGCGTATCCTAAACTCCGCTGCGCCATGGGCCGAAAGCCTCAGACGAAATCATCGCCGGCGCCGAAGCCGGCAACGCCATCGAACGCCGCCCGTTCCGCCCTCTCGCTCGCCTTTCGCCGCGGTCCGACTCCCATCGAAGGGTGCATGGTCGCGGCTGCCATCATCGTCCTCACCTTCGTCGTCTTCGGCCAGGTTGGCTCTCACCAGTTCCTCAACTACGACGATGGACAGTTCGTCTTCGAGAACAGTCAAGTCTCGCAGGGATTGACGGTCTCCTCCATCGAGTGGGCGCTGACGAAGGCGGAGGTGGGCTACTACCCGCTGACGTGGCTGTCGCACGAGCTCGACGTGACGCTCTGGGGTGTCAAGCCGGGGCCGCATCTGCTCACGAACGCGCTGTTCCACGCCCTGACCGCCTGCATCCTCTTCTTCGCTTTCTGCATCCTGCTAAGCCGCGTGGACACAGGATCGCGAGGTCGCACGGAAGGACCCTCCGGCGCGACGGCGCAACCGCAAACCCGAACGCACATCTACGTCGCCGCGTTCACGGCCGCCCTGTTTGCCGTGCACCCGATGCACGTCGAGTCCGTGGCCTGGGCGTCCGAGCGCAAGGACACGCTCTCGACGCTCTTCATCGTCGCGGGCCTGCTGCTCTATGCCCGCGCTCCGCAGCGCCGGCTCGGCGTTGCCCTGGCCATGGCGGCGTCGCTGGCGGCGAAGCAGATGTACGTGACCTTTCCGTTCGTCCTGCTGCTTCTCGATTACTTGCCCCTCGGCCCT
>CAZYTO010000184.1:0-11496 GCA_964650405.1 uncultured Thermoanaerobaculia bacterium
AGGGAGCACCACCGCGGCCGGGGGGGCGCGGAGGGCTCGGCCGAAAGGGGGCCAGGCCCGGGTCACCGTGGTGTCCTCGAGGGCGATCGTCGGCGCCCCATGTGCGAGAAAGAGGGCCGGCTGCCGGGTCATTTGCGTATGATCCCACGATGCATCTTCGGTCCCTGCTAGCTACAGGTGTACTCGCGGCCCTGGCGAACGCTGCCGTAGGCGCGGAGCCGCCGGCCCCTCACCGCCTGCCGACGGGAGTCTCGCTCGACCCGGCCGCACCGTCTCACGCTGCAGGCAGCCTCCCCCTCGGCGCGACGCTTTCGCCCGAGGGCGACCGCATCGTGCTCCTCCTCAGTGGGTGGCGCGAGCAGGGCGTGCAAGTCATGGATCGCGCCAGCGGGGAGATCACGCAGTTCCTGCCGCAGACCGCGTCCTTCGCCGGCGTTGTCTTTTCGCCGGACGGACACACGCTGTGGGCATCCGGCGGCAACGACGACTCGATCTACCGGTACACATGGCAGGACAGGCAGGCCACGCTCGCCACGCGCATCGTTCTGCACGAGAAGAAGGAGAAAGAGGCAGGCGTCGTCTATCCGGCAGGACTGGCGCTGTCGCACGACGGCAAGCGGCTCTTCGTCGCGGAGAACATCGGCGACGGGCTCACGGTCATCGACACGGCCACGAACGGGATCGTCCAGCGCCTGCGCACGGGCCGCTATCCGTACGCCGTGGTGACCGATGCCCACAATCACGTCTACGTTTCGTGCTGGGGTGAACAGCGCGTCGACGTCTTTCGTCTGAAGGACGGCTTTCTGCGCGCGTCACGTCCCATCCCGGCGCCGCGCCATCCTTCGGCCCTGGCACTCTCCCGCGACGGCGCACGCCTTTACGTGACCTCGGCGACGACCGATGAAGTCGGTGTGCTCGACACGAAGACCGGAACGCTGAAGTCGGTCATCCATGACGCCCCGCCCGCCGGTCCGCATGAAGGCTCGACGCCCAACGCGCTGGCCCTCTCCCGCGACGGCAGCCGGCTCTTCATCGCCGAGGCGGACAACAACGCCGTAGCCATCGCCGATACGGCCACGAACAAGCTGCTGGGACGCATTCCGGTGGAGTGGTATCCGACCGTGCTCCTCCGTCACGACCAGGACCTCATCGTCGTGAACGGGAAGGGAAAGGGCACCAGTCCGAATCCCGATCGCCCGCAGGTGAAGAACCCGCCGGGCTCGCGGACCTACACGCTCGGGCAGCTCGACAGCACCGTCCTAACCGTCAGCGCGACCGCCGGCGGCGCGGAGCTGCGCGCCCTGACCCGCCGCGTGGAGAAGGCCAACAACTGGGTCTTGCCCGCGTCACCGGCGACCGCGGCGCACGCCTATCCGCCGTTCAAGTACGTCATCTACATCCTCAAAGAGAACCGTACCTACGACCAGATCTTCGGCGACATGCCTGAAGGCGACGGCAATCCGTCGCTCATGTTCTTCGGCCCGAAGTGCTCGCCGAACCACCGCGCCCTGGCGATGCGCTTCGGCCTCTTCGACCGCTTCTTCGTCAATGCCGAGGTCAGCGCGCAGGGACACAACTGGTCGTTCGCCGCGTACTCGAGCGATTACGTCGAGAAGACGACGCCGGCGAACTACCGGAACAGCGGCCGCAGCTACGACTTCGAGGGGAGCAATCGCGGACGCAGTCTCGATGATGAGGACGACGTGGCCTCTCCTTCGACCGGCTACCTGTGGGATCTCGCGGCGCGCAAGGGCATCACCTATCGCAACTACGGAAACTTCATCGGCGGCGGTGAGGAGATCAAAGAGCCGAACGCCCGTCCCTTGAAGCGGGCCCTGGCCGGACACACCAATCCCGACTATCCCGGTTTCAACATGACCATCCCCGATCAGAAGCGCTTCGGCATCTGGCAGAAGGACTTCGAAGATTTCGTCAAGATCGGCGAGATGCCGGCCTTCCAGCTCGTCTGGCTGCCGAACGATCACACGTCCGGCGCCGCCGCCGGCAGGCCGACCCCGGCCGCGTACTTCGCCGACAACGACCTAGCCCTCGGGCGGCTCGTCGAAGCCGTGTCGGCGTCACCGTTCTGGAAGGACACGGTGATCTTCGTGATGGAAGACGACGCGCAGAGCGGACCCGATCACGTCGATTCCCATCGCTCGCCGCTGCTGGTCATCTCCGCCTACAACCACGCCGGAGCGAATCACACCTTCGCCAACACCACCGACGTCCTGGCCACGATGGAGGAGATCCTCGGCCTGGGCAGGATGTCGAAGTTCGACCACTACGCGCGCCCGCTCCGCGGCATCTTCGCCGTCACGCCGGACCTGACGCCGTATCGCGCCCTCACTCCCGAACAGCCGCTCGACGAGAAGAACCCCGAGGCCACCAAGGCCGCGACGGAATCCGCGAAGCTCGACCTGTCCCGCGCCGACGCCGCCGATGACGACACGTTCAACCGCGTGCTCTGGCTGGCCCTGAAAGGGGAGGGGGTGCCGTACCCAACGCCGCGCCGCGCCGCGGTGGGGGAGATGGTGAACCACTGACATGGAGGACGGACAATCCTGTCCGTCTATTCATATTGGATCCGAGAATGTGACGGACAGGATTGTCCGTCCTCCATGTCTTACGACTTCTCTTCCCGAATCTGCTGGGCGAGGTAGTTCTGCGGGCCGACCTGGTCGAGCAGGGCGTGCTGCGCTTCGAGCCAGTCGATGTGCTCTTCCTCGTCTTCCAGGATCTCTTCGAAGAGGTGGCGGGTGTTGTTGTCGGAAAGCTCGCGGCAGGTCTCGATGGCGGGGTTGAGGCGGGCCACGGCGTCCAGCTCCAGGGCCAGGTCGACTTTGAACATCTCCGGGACGTTCTCGCCGATGTTGACCTTGCCGAGGCGCTGCATGTTGGGGATGCCTTCGAGGAAGAGTATCCGCTCGATGAGCTCCTCGGCGTGTTTCATCTCGCCGATGGAGTGCTTGCGGATGACCTGGCTGAGGCGCTCGTAGCCCCAGTTCTCACACATCTCCGCGTGGACGAAGTACTGGTTGATCGCGGTCAGCTCCGCGGTGAGGACGTCGTTGAGGAGGTCGATGACTTTCTTGTCGCCTTTCATACGCTCCCTCGGCACTTCGAATTCAAGCGGTCTTGACGCTGGTCAGTCCACAACACTGGGAGCAGGCCGCCGCGCCGCTGGTCGCCGTCTGCTCCTCGATCATCTCGCGCAGTTCGCCTACGCACATTCCGCACCGATCGCCGATGCACTTCGCTTCGAGCTGGCGGAGGCAGACCGCGCCCCGGTCGATGGCTCGACGAATTTCCCGATCCGAGACTCCGCGACAGACGCAAACGATCATGGGTGGCCGTCCTGGCTAGTTGAGACACGTTCTCAACTAGCGACAGGATGCCCGCATTCCCGGATGAGCGAAAGGCGTGCGATCACGGGTCCGAGTGACGGCCGTCACCGGGAGGGGCGAAGGAAGAAGGGCGAAGGGCGAAGGAAGAAGGGCGAAGGGGCCGAGACTCGATTCGTCCCCATCCTTCGCCCTTGGTTTCGACCGCTGTCGCGAAGGGCCGAGGACCCGGGCATTACGAGATACTCTTCGGTCCGCTTTCCAGCTTGCCGGCGAGGTCGACCAGGGCGGCTGTCAGGATGGGCTCCTCCACGGGGATGCGCAGCGGTTTGCCGGCCGTGCGGATGATGACGGCGCCCTCGTCCGCATCGGCGCTGATCTCGTCGATCTTCGGCAGCTCGATCGAAAGCGGCTTCTTCTCCGGCACGACGATCCGGCGGTTGGTGACGATGAGGCCGTTTGTCGCCAGGACGCAGTACTCGCGAAAGGCGAGGTCGAGGTTGCAGGCGGCTCTCGGCGGGTTGCCGGCATCGAGCTCGCGGAGGCGGCGGAACTGGTCGACACTTACGCCGGTGCCGTTGCCGTTGCCTGTGCCGTTTCGGCCGTCGACGCCTTCCTCGACGCCGAGGGCTTCGCGAAGGGAGGCGAGCTTCGATTCCTGCGCCGGGCCGAAGCGGTCGTCGGCGAGGAGGTGCCAAACGTAGGTGGAGTAGAGACTGTATTTGAGGATGCGCGTGTCTTCGGAGGTCAGGCCGGCGACGGCCGCGGCGCGGTTGATGACGGCTGCGGCAGCGGGGCCGCCCCGCGCCAGCTCATCGAAGCCGATGCGGAGGATCACATCGCGCGCGGCGGCGCTCCAGATGTCATAGGACAGAGTCAGCTCGCGCCGCTCGCGCTCCAGGGCGGAGAGCGCGGCGTCGCTCCGGTCTGTGCGGATGCGTTCGAGAGCCGTGGTGTAGTCGGCCAGCATCTTCCGGTTGCGCGCCTCCAGGGCCTCCCGCGCGGCCCGCTCGCGGGCCTCTTTCTCGCGCAGATGCCGCCGCCGCTGCGCCGTCAGCACGATTGGCGTGGTGATCATGGCCAGGCCAAGGACAACCTCCACCCAGCCCGCCGGTCCTTTGCGGACGATCACCAGCAGGCCGAGGAGGACGAAGAGCGCTCCGGAGAGCATCAACGCCAGGAAGCCCCAGCCCCGCCGGGTGCCGTCCGGCTTGAGCGAGTCGAGGAACGGCGTGGAAGCAGCCGAGTGGACAGCGGGAAGGGTGGCCGGGCCGGCCGCGCGGGCGTAGTCGGCGAAGAAGAAGCCCTCCAGGTGGCGGCGGAGGAACTCCCCGCGTGCTCCGGTGGAGAGTGACGGATCGTCATCGATCGCCGACTCCGGCCGGCGGCCGTTCACTCCGAACCGGATCGGCCCCAGCGGCAGGCGCTTCTGCACATAAAACGACACGGCTGTGGCTGCACGGTGCGCGAAGCGTGCCTGGTGACGGGCGAGCGGGGCAGGGGGTACCGGGTGATGGGTACCGGGTGCCGAAGACGTGTCGGTAGCGGATGTCGGGGTCCCCGGTACCGCTTCACCAAGGTAACCTGTCACCCGGAACCTGTTACCCCGCACCCGGTACCCGTCACCCGTGCCTACGGTTGCGAGTAGAGGTAGGCGGCGATGTCCCTGGCGTCCTGCGGGGTGACGCCGAGGTTGGGCATCACGCTTGGCGGGTTGAAGGCAGGCGGGTTCTGCACCCACCTCGTCAGCGTCCCCGGATCGTTCGGCAACTTGCCGGCCAGGAGAGGGCGGCTCTTCAAATTCCCCAACGAAGGTCCGCGCCTACCCCCCGGTCCCTCGATGCCGGGGATGATGTGGCAGGCGTTGCAGGCGTACTTCTCGATCGCCGCCTTCCCCGCGTCGACACTCCCACCGCCCGAGCCCGCAGCCTTTTCCCCCGAATGACAGGCGAAGGAGAGGAGAAGCAACGCGGCCAGGATGGTTCGCTTCATGGCAAGTACTCTATCGGACTCTCGAACCAGGATTCCTGATACCCGACACCTGATACCCGATACCCCAGGTCCCAACACTCGTAAACCGACAACCAGTTCCCGGCACCCGTTACCCGCCCCTCACCCCCGCCCCCACCGTCCAGCCCGGCGAGAAACTTGCATACCCTTCCACGTGGCCTCTGAGCAGGGACGCGGACGGATCCTGGTCGTCGATGACGAGCCGGCCATTCGTGCGCTCCTGAAGAAGATCATCGAGCGCCGCGGGTACCTGGTCGACGATGCGAAGGATGGGGCGGAGGCGATCCACTTGCTGCAGGACAGCGCCTACGACCTGATGCTCATCGACCTGATGATGCCCAACGTGAACGGCTTCGAGCTGGTCGACTACCTGGCCGCGCATCCGGGGAAGCGCCGCCCGTCGGTCATCGTCATCACCGCCGCCACGGAGTCCAAGCCGTTGCGGCACCTCGATCCTTCCATCGTGCACTCGGTCGTGCGCAAGCCCTTCGACATCGACGTCGTGGCCGATCTCGTCGATGCCGCCGCGGCCTCGGGGCGTTCCCAGGCCGAAGCCGATGCCGGGGAGGGCGACAACCTCCTGACCTTTCCGACCTGTTGAGCGGTGGAACAGGAGTTGCTCTTTCCGTTGCTGCAAAAACGGAAAGAAGTGGGGAGGAGCCGAGTGCAATACACCATCGAGTCCCGGCCTCTGACGCACGAGGGCACCCACCGGCCGGTGTTTGACGCCCAGCCGCAGCAGACCCTCATCGAAGCGGCTACGGCGAGCGACGCTATCACCGAGTTTGTCCGGCAAAACCGTTCCGAGCTGGTCAGCCTGACCAGGCCGCTGCGAGGAACGGAATCGATCGCCACGGTCCGAAAGGACGACTTCGTCTTTCTCGTCCGTGTCTATGCGGCGTGACGGGGATCAACACCGAAGCATGAGTTAGGCGTATCATCTTGAGTCTCACCCCCGGAGCTCACCATGTCGCGTTCCGATCCGCCGGCCGCTCCATTCCACGCCCTGGTCGTCGATGATGACCCCGCTCTCCAGGGCCTCTTCACCCGACTGTTGTCTCGCAAAGGCTTCGCCGTCGATGCCGCCGCCGACGGGCGCACCGCCTACGACCAGCTCCACCGGAACGCCTACTCGGTGATCCTGCTCGACCTGATGATGCCGGAGGTCAACGGCTTCGAGCTGTTGGAGCGCCTCCATCGCGACAGCCCCTCGCTCCTGCCGCGCGTCATCGTCATGACCGGCGCCAGCCAGCGCGCTGTGGAAGTGCTCGACACGTCCGAGATCTGGGGCCTGATCCGCAAGCCGTTCGATATCGACGAGCTCGTGACCTCGGCCATCGCCTGCTCGAGAGGCCAGCGCCGCGCCCGAAAGGAACACTGACCGGCCCGGTCACTCGGCACTCCGCACTCGGCACTCACCCGTACCCGGCACTCGGCACTCGCATACACTACGCACCCCATGAGCGCCGTCTGGGCCCTGGCGGCCTTTGCCATGACACTCGCCGGCGGGGCGTTCGCCTTCCGCTACCGGCGCTACCTCCTTTACATCATGGCCTTCTCCGCCGGCATGCTGGTCGGAGTGGTGTTCCTCGACCTGCTGCCGGAGGTGGCCGAAGAGTCGTTCGGGTACGGGATCAACATCCGCTCGCTGATGGCGGCCGTCATCGGCGGCTTCGTGGGCATCTTCCTCCTCGAGAAGCTGACCATCATCCATAGCGAGAAGGGGCACGACGCTCCGGGGCATCACCATCACGTCGGCCTGGTGGGCGCGATCGGGTTGTCTTTCCACAGTTTCCTCGACGGGCTGGCCATCGGCACGGGCTTCCACGCCTCGCGCGAGATCGGGCTGCTCGTGCTGCTCGCCGTGGTGGCCCATGACTTCGCCGACGGGTTGAACACCGTGACGTTCATGCTGGCCACGGCCAACAACCGCTGGCGGACGTTCACGCTCCTGGCCGTGAATGCCCTCGCTCCCGTGGCCGGCGCCCTGACGACGAACCTCGTGCACTTTCCGCCGCACGTCATCGCCTACCAGCTCGCCTTCTTCGCCGGCTTCCTGCTCTACCTGGGCGCCAGCGACCTCCTCCCGCACGTGCACGAGCGGCCGAAGGCCACACTCATCGCCTCGACCCTGGCCGGCCTCGTCAGCGCGGGCGGCCTGGTCGCGGTCCTGCGGTGAGTGCCGCCTCACGCGATTCCTTGAATGACGACAGGATTGCCCATCCTCCACTGGTCGTCAGAGCTTGTGAAAAGAATCTCAAGCACTTAGAATCGACTCCCCGCCCGGCAGGGCTTGTGTCATCATCCGCCCGCGATTCGAGACCCCTGAAAACACCAGATTTATGCCTATCGAAAAGATCGAGAATCCCGAATCCATCATCGCCCGCAAGCGCGGTTCCGCACCCGGTCAGCAGGCCGAGAAGGGCCTCATCACGCTGCCCGGCGAGTCCGAGCGCGAGATCGAAGATCTGGCCGGCGGTACCTACCTGACGACCACGCTCGACACAGTGGTGGGCTGGGCTCGCGGCAACTCCCTCTGGCCGCTGCCCTTCGGCACGGCCTGCTGCGCCATCGAGTTCATGTCCATGGTCTCCTCGCACTACGACATCGCCCGCTTCGGCGCCGAGGTCGTGCGCTTCTCGCCGCGCCAGGCCGACCTGATGATCGTGGCCGGCACCATCGTCGACAAAATGGCTCCGGTGCTCAAGAAGATCTACGAGCAGATGCCCGAGCCGCGCTACGTCATCGCCATGGGAGCGTGCGCCACGTCGGGTGGCTTCTACCGCGCCTACCACGTCGTGCAGGGCATCGATGAGATCATCCCGGTCGACATCTGGGTGCCCGGCTGCCCCCCCACGCCGGAAGGTCTCATGTACGGCATCCTCAAGCTGAAAGAGAAGATCGAGCGGGGCGAGGTGAGGCGGTGATCGCTTGCTACTTTACGCTGAGCGGAGCGAAGCGTCTGGCGGCTGATTCGGCCAGTGCCCGTGCCGCCGGATCCGTCGCGTCGCTGCGCTCGGGATCAAGTAATCGATGAGCACTCTCACGAAGTTCTCCGCCACGCCCTACACGGGCCCCGCGCCGACGAACCGCGATGCGTACGTTCCCCTCGACGCTGCCGCCGCCGACGCGCGCGGACAGCAGATCGCCGCGAAGGTGCCGAACCTCGAGCAGGAGTCCGGCCAGGATATGCCGACGTTCCTGGTCGACAAGTCGAACCTCATCGAAGTGCTAACGGCGCTGAAGGTGAATCCCGAGCTGCGCTTCACCATGCCCCTCGACGCCTGGGGCGTCGACTACCCGCGCCGTGAGAAGCGCTTCGACGTGTTGTACCAGCTCTACTCGCTCCAGAACAACGAGCGGGTGCGCCTCAAGGTCCGTGCCGGCGACGGCGAATCGGTCCCCTCGGGTGTGAAGGTGCTGAAGGGGCTGAACTGGTTCGAGCGCGAAGTGTTCGACATGTACGGCGTGCCGTTCGACGGGCACCCGAACCTGCGCCGCATCCTTACTCATGAAGACTTCCAGGGCCACGCCCTGCGCAAGGACTACGACCCGGCCCAGCGCTGGCTGCTCACCGAGGGCGGCGTGGCCAAGCTCATCCCCCAGGTCGACGAGCGCTTCAAGGACGTCGACACCGACTTCGAGCGCGTGACCCTGAACCTCGGCCCGTCGCATCCGGCCACGCACGGCACGCTGCGCATCGTCGTCACCCTCGACGGCGAGACGATCATCGGCGCCGAGCAGGAGATCGGCTACCTGCACCGCTGCTTCGAGAAGATGTCGGAGACGCACACGTACCAGCAGGTCATCCCGTTCACCGACCGCCTCAATTACTGTTCGGCCATCATCAACAACGTCGGCTATTGCATGACCGTGGAGAAGCTCCTCGGCCTGCAGGTGCCGGCCCGCGCCCAGCACGTGCGGCTGATGCTCAGCGAGTTCATGCGCATCGCCGATCACTTGGTCTGCATCGGCACGAACCTCGTCGACATGGGCGCGCTGACGAACTTCTGGTACCTGTTCCAGCCGCGCGAGGAGATCTACGGCCTCATCGAAGCGTGCTGCGGGGCCCGCCTGCTGCCGAGCTATCTCCGCATCGGCGGCCTGGCCGTGGACGTCCCCCCCGACTTCCTCGAGCGCGCCCAGCGTCTCGTGAAGATGATGCCGAAGTTCATCGACGACGTGGAGAAGCTGGTCGACCGCAACAAGATCTTCCTCGACCGCGTCGTCGGTGTCGCGCCCATCTCGCCGGAAGATGCCGTCGAGTACGGCTTCACGGGCCCCTGCCTCCGCGCCTGCGGGATCCCCTTCGACGTCCGCAAGGCCAGTCCCTACCTCGGCTACGAGACCTATGACTGGGACGTGCCCATCGCCGAGGGCGGCGACACGTACGCGCGGTATCTCGTGCGCATGGAAGAGATGCGGCAGTCGCTGCGAATTCTCCAGCAGGCCATCGACCGCGGCCTGCCTGCCGGTCCGGTCATGGTCGACAATCCGTACGTGGCCCTCCCGCCGAAGGCGAAGGTCTACAACGAGATGGAGTCGCTGATCTATCACTTCAAGCTGATCATGCACGGCATCCAGCCGCCGGTCGGCGAGACGTACTTCCAGGTCGAAGGGGGGAACGGGGAGCTGGGTTTCCACGTCGTCTCGGACGGGACGAAGAATCCCTACCGCGTGCGCGTGCGCCCTCCCTGCTTCCCGATCTACCAGGCCTTCGGCCAGATGATCACCGGCCAGACCATTCCCGACGCGATCGCCGCGCTGGGATCGCTCAACATCATCGCCGGAGAGTTGGACCACTAACCATCATGCCCATCACTCGCGTATCGCCCGGTGTCGTGAAGGTGGAGCCCAACAAGCTCTCCCTGATGGAGCGCATCTACCTGCCGCAGGTGGTGAAGGGGATGTTCGTCACGCTCGGACACCTGCTGCACAACCTGACGCACCTGAAGGACCTGCCCATCATCTCCTACCCGGAAGTGAAGCGCGTCTACTCGGAGCGCTTCCGCGGGCGTCACATCCTCACCACCCGCGAGGACGGCACGACGCGCTGCGTGGCCTGCTACATGTGCTCCACGGCCTGCCCGGCCGAGTGCATCACCATCGAGGCCGGCGAGGACGCCCGCACCCGCGAGAAGTTCCCCGTCCGCTACGACATCGACCTGCTGCGCTGCATCTTCTGCGGCTACTGCGTCGAGGCCTGCCCCGAGGACGCCATCTACATGACCCGCGACTACGAGATGGCCATCGACACGCGCGCCCGGGCCGTGGTCGGCCTGCGCGACCTCGTCGTCCCGCCCAACTTCCCCATCGAGCCGATGGGCTGGCGCCCGTACTACGGCCGGATGGAGAAGAAGGGCACCGCGGGCGGCACGGGCATCGGCCAGGCCCTCCGCCCCGCCCCGTTCGAGGACGACGACCAGTTGCCGAACTCCCGCGTGTTCGCCGGAGGCGAGATCGAAGCGGGCAGCCAGCCGCCGACTTCGTAGCAGGCGCGAGCGGCTCGATCGCTACGGGCTTGTCCTCGCGGCCCTTTCTTTCCGGGTTCCGGCCGGATCCGCCTGTCAACGACAGAGGCATGGATATAATCGCCATCCCATTCGATGAAGCCCCTCGACACCACGCCCGAAGAAGTCCTGCGCAAGGCCATCGAGTCCGAGGTGGAGACGCGCGTGTACTACCAGAAGATGGCGGACCGCGCCGCCACGCCCGAGGTGCGCAAGCGGATGCTGCAGCTCGCCGACGGGGAGCTGGTCCACCGCGCCAAGCTCGAGCGGCGCTACCGGGAGGTCGTCGGCGCCAACCCGCCCGAGCCGGTCGTCACGCCGATCGAGCTGGGGCCCGACCTGGTGAATCTCGACATGGCCCATGCCCTCAAGGCCGCCCTCGAGCGCGAGCGCGACTCCGAGAGCTACTACCGCTTCATGGCCGAGCGCGTGCCGAATACGGAGCTGGGCCGGCTCTTCATGGAGCTGGCCGAGATCGAGTGGAAGCACAAGACCGAGCTCCAGGCTGAGTACGACGCCAACGTTGCCGATCCCGAGCAGTTTCTCGCCGACATCTGAGTCGAGGGCCGTTGTTCGTTGTTCGTTGTCCGTTTGTCGGGATACCCTTTCCACGATGCCCACGAACACCCAAA
>CAZYTO010000185.1:0-11443 GCA_964650405.1 uncultured Thermoanaerobaculia bacterium
CCCCGAGGCAGGGGCCCAGGCCCCCGGCCACGTTGTACTCTCGCCCCCCCTCCCGGGCCTGGAACGGGCGGGTCGTGGCGATGCGTCCATCGCCGGGATCGAGGCGAAGCATCACTTCGCCCAGGCTGACGAGATCGAAACGGCATCCGGCGGCGTCGCGGATCACGAGCGGCATCGATAGTCCCCCGGCACTTCCCCGGCTTGGTACATAGAGCCGGCTCTGCGCCTGAACTGAAGGCTGAAGGGCTGGAAGGCTGAAAGGAAACCCGGCGCACGGCCTCTGGCCCCTTTCAGCCTTTCAGCCTTCCAGCCTTCTTCCACCACCTGCGTTTCCGGCTCTATGTGCAAGGCAATTCCTCCGTCATTTCCGCGATGCTTCGAGGCCCGAGCCGCCCTGCGCATACTCCGGCTGCACATTCACGACGCCGAACTGCCGGTCCTCCCCCTCGCGGACGGCGGCCATCATCCACAGGAAGTTGATCCGGCCGCCTGGCGCGGAGACGTTGGGATGATAGCCCTGCGGCATGAGCACGCAATCGCCTTCCCGGACGACGGCCACGAGCTCCGGCTGGCGCGGATCGTTGTAGACGAGCTGAATGCCCCAGCCCGGCTCCGGCATGTCGATGTAGAGATACGCCTCCTCGAGCATGCGGGCGTGCTCGTGCGGCGGCCACGACGTCCAGTTGCCGGGACGGCTGAACGTCACGCCGGCCAGGATGCGGCCCGCTTCGACGTTCTTTCCGATGAGGATGTTGAGGTCGCGCTCCGCGGACGGACCGCCGGTATGGAAGTGCAGCGTCGGATCCTTCTGCACGTCGGCGAAGCGGACGACCTGCTGCGGATACTGCCTCTCCACCGGCGCCGCCACTTCCGCGAAGTCGCAGCCGTTCGGACCCGGACGGACGGTCACCACCCGGTCGCGCGGAACGTAGAGCGCGTCATACAGCAGCATCGCCACGGCGTCCGTGCCGGTGTCCACCGTGGCGCTTCCCTTCAGGCAGATGAGTGCCGTCTCCCGATCGTCCGTGGCGAACGAGAACGGCGCGTCAGATGCCGTGAGGATGATGCGGCCCACGTGCAGATGCCGCGCGGCCGTGGTGGCGGGCGTGAGGGCGAGATGCCGCCCGCGCTGCCCACCGGTGTTCCTTGCCACGCAGGTTCGCGCGTCGATGGGCGCAAGGGTCGAGCCCTCCCGCTCCCCGCTCGCTGTTTCCCGTTCGCTGATCATGTTTTCTCCTTTGGCTTGGGCGCCGCCTCGATCGTCACACCGGCTAGAGTAACGTCAACCGCCCCTTCGATGACGTTCCCTTCCGCGACGCCGCGAAGCACGGAGTCGCGGACCACCACGCCGCGGATGGAGGGCGACTCCAGGCCGTGGATGTAGAGACCGTGACGGCTCTTCGCCGAGGTCATTCGCTCGACGCGGACGTTCCGGACGAGCGGCGTGAAGGCGCCGGCCTCGGGGGATTCATAGCGAAGGTCGATCTCGATCGGCGCGAGCTTGACGTTGCCGATGGTGATGTCGCGGACGAAGACGTTCTCGATGGTGCCGCCGCGCAGGGTGTTGGTCTTCAGCCGCAGGCCGCGCTCGAGCTCGGGGCTGTCGAGCCGGCAGTGCTCGGCGAAGATGTTGCGCGCGCCGCCGCTCGTCTCGCTCCCCACGGTGATGCCGCCGTGCCCGGCCCGCATCTCGCAGCGGCGGATGACGACGTCTTCCACCGGCACGTTGAGGCGCCGGCCGTCGGCATCGCGTCCCGACTTGAGGGCGATGCAGTCGTCGCCGGCATCGAAGAGGCAGTCTTCGATGAGCACGCCGCGGCACGACTCCGGGTCGCAGCCGTCGTTGTTCGGGCCGTGCGAGACGACCTTGATCCCGCGCACGGTGACGTTGGTGCAGAGTGTCGGATGCGTGCACCAGAAGGGGGAGTTGATGATGGTCACGCCTTCGATCAGGACGTTCCGGCAGCGATACGGCTCGATGAATGACGGCCGCAGAAAGTGCCCGGGGCCGTACACGCGCTCCGCGACCGGCACGCCGTCCTCGGCCTGTTTGCGCAACCGGTTCCGGTCGGCGATCTGCGCGCCGGGATGATCGGGGCTGCCCTTCCACGGCCACCAGTGCGTCTCGTCCGCGCCGCCGTCGAGCGTGCCCTCGCCGGTGACGGCGACGTCCTCGCACTCGAAGGCGTAGAGGAGCGGCGCATAGTTCATCAGCTCGATGCCTTCCCACCGCGTCAGCACGAGGGGGTAACGCTCGGGATCATTGCTGAACCGGACCGTGGCCCCGCGCGCCACGTGAAGCTCGACGCGGCTGGCCAGCCGCAGCGGACCGGTGGCGTGCTCGCCGGCCGGCACCACCACGCGCCCGCCACCCTCCCGCCCGCAGGCGTCGATCGTTTTCTGGATGTCGCCGCCGTAGGCCGCGACCTCGAAGTCCCGCTGCGGAATGCGCGGCGTTGTGATGCGCGACAGGATGTCGGCCATGCCGTCCCAGGGGTCGTTGTTCGCCGGCCGTTGGGCGTTGTTCGCCGGCCGTATCCCGACCATCGATGGCGGACAACACGACCAGAGGGCCAGTCCGGCGCCCGCCGCCAACGCATCCCGGATGGCCTCGCGGCGGGTCATCCTCATTCCGCGGTCACCTGCACGCGGAGCGGCGAGGCAACCCGCTTCGCCCATTCGTCGACATAGCGATCCCAGTCGGCCACTCCGCCGAAGTCGCCGCTCTTGTCCCACCCCGCCCCCGCCCAGTAACGGGCCGGTTGATGGGCGATGACCACCTGGTTGCCGTCGGCTACCGCGATGTCGGCGATCGAGGACGGATCGAGAACGACGGCACAACCGAACTCGCCGATGCCGTCCTTCACCGGTTCCCACGTCCGGAACCAGCCTGCCGCGCGCTCGATTCGGACCTGGGCATTGGCCAGTTTGCGGATGCCGGCCGCGTACGACTCGCCGGCGGCATTCTCGAACCGGCTTTCGTAATGACTGAGGTTCTGCCCCGCGTCGAGCGTGACCCGCTTGGTCTCGAACCCGGGGTAGACCAGCTCGAAGACGAGACGGATCGGACCGTTGGCCAGCACGCGCGAATCGCGGAAGTTCTTCGACACGACGAGCTTGCCGCCGGATGTGGAGTCAGGGCGCCACAACCCCACGCCGCCGCAGCCGCGGCTCCGGCCGGCCGAGTAGAAGTCGCCTCCCTCGCCGTGGTCGCGGTGATAGTCGTCGACCATGTACCAGTCATTCACCACCAGCCGCTTGGTGCGCTTGATCCAGACGTCCACGGTGCTGGACGTCAGCGGCTCCTTCTCCCACGTCTCCAGCGCCGCCCCGTACATGCGGTGGGCGATGCGGTCGTTCTCCCAGGCGAAGTCGTCGTAGCGCTCGCGAACGAAGCGGCCGTAGACGCGGAAGTCTTCCCTCTTGTAGACCCGCGGCTCCCCGGCGCGCAGGTCGAAGGTCCTCGAGCCGTTCGCCGGTATGTCAGCCTGGAAGATGAGGCTCTGCACGCCGTCGATCGTCAGCGACTGGGCGAGGACTTCCTTCGCTCCGTCGAAGACATGGATGCGCGTGAGGTCGTTCCCGAGCGGCGCGAGCGATGACGCCGGCAGCTCGATCGTCTCCGACGTGCGCGCCAGCGACAGCTCGTTGCGGACGGTGACGTGGAGCGTCGCGGCGGAGGCGGCGGCGGCTAGCAGTGTCATAAGGAGCAGGAGCAATCCGCGAATCCACAGCCTCCCGTCATCGATTCGTGCTGGCGCCCTCGAAATGGGGAATCCCCTCACCCCGCCGCTCCGCTGACCGCACTTCGTGGACTCTCTCTCGGAGAGGTGCGCTCCGCGGCGACCCTCTCCCGTGGGGAGAGGGTGGGGCACCGCGGACTCACTCGCGGGGCGCTGGTTGGGCGCTGCGGACTCTCTCGCATGGCGCTGGTTTGGCGCCGTCGGCTTACACGCAAGGCGCCTGTCTGGCACGGCCGGCTTACACGTCAGGAGCGGGCCGGTGGTTGCCGGCTGCCACGCAGGCTGAGTGTGGCGCGCAAACTTGCACGACCTCCGCAGCACGTCTGTGTGCCACCCTCTCCCACCGGGAGAGGGTCGGCCCTGGAGCGCGCACTTCTCCACAGGGTGAGTCAGCTCGGATGCAGTCAGCGCGGAAGGGCCGGGGTGAGGGGTCGAGGCTTTCTCGTTCAACTCGCCACGCCTTTCTGAGGTGTTGTGGCCATCATCCACCACCCCACGGGGATTCGGCACGACGCAGTCGTGCCCTACGCCCCCACCCCGCGTTTTGTCGTGACGAGACACGCGGCGGTGTAGGGCACGGCTGCGCCGTGCCGAACCCCCGTGGGTGGTGGATCAAACTCGATCGTGGACTCAAACGGACCACGAACGGCGGACAAAAACACGGGTGCAATCACGTTCTCTAGAACGAGAGCCTTGCCCCGAGCTGGACGTCACGCGGGTTGTTGCGGTCCTGGTTGATGATGCCGAACGAGGCGTTGCGCGGATCCTGGTTCGGGTTCCAGAGCACCGTGTAGTTCAGGGCGTTGATGACTTCGGCGCGGACCTGCAGCGACATGGCCCGCGGCAGCGAAAACGTCTTGTACAGCCCGATGTCCATCAGGTGCAGCGGCATCGTCCGCACGTGCTCGAGGGTCGAGGGGAAGTAGCGGACGTTGTTGGCCAACTGGATCCGCGAGTCGGTGCGGCCCGTGCCGCCGGCGATGTAGAAGCCGGACGTATCCCAGGCCGGGCAGTCGAAGCCGGCGATGCCGCACGAGGTGTGCTTGCCGATGTCGGAGTGGAGGTCCTGCGGGTTGCGGCTCGGGTCGTAATAGATGTTGTTGTTCCACACCAGCGGGAAGCCGCTCTGGTATGAATACGTGGCGCTGACGGACCAGCCGCCGAGGGCCGCGTCCGTCAGGCCGTGCCAGTTGGAGCCCCACCGCTCATTCTTTCCGAACGGCAGGTCGTACGTTCCGCCGAACGTCACACGGTTCGGGCGATCGTTCGGGGAGACGCGGTCTTCGAGCTGGTTGTTGCCGGCGTTGAGGAAGTTGAGCTTGTCGCGCTCCTTCGAGCGCGTGTAAGTGACGAGCAGCGACTTGCCGGTGGAGAAACGCTTCTCCAGGCGGATGGACCCGGAGTTGTACGAATCGGAGCCGATGTACTCCTCGGTGCCCACGCTGACCGTGCCCGTGCCGGAGACGGCGCCGTTGTTCGCGCCGCCCAGGAACTGCGGATACAGCCGGAGGAGCTGGCTGCGGGCGATGGTCGCGCCGTTGAGCGTCGTCCCCGGCAGCAGGCCCGCGAACGGGTTGGGCACCGACTGGCTGAGGAACGTCTCGTTCGCCGTGTCGCGGGTGCGTGAGGTGGAGAGGTACTGGAGCGGAACGCCGTTCAGCTCGCGGCTGACCGGAAGATGCCGGCCGCGAGAACCGATGAAGAATACCTCGGCCACCCATCCGGCACCGAGGTCGCGCTGCATGCCGATCTGGGCGCGGGTGTAGTACGGCACTTTGCGCTCCGTCGGGATGATCGTGCCGAGGGTGAGGCCCAGACCCGTGGCCGCACCCTTCGAGGCGCCGGAAGGCTGGATGAGCTGCCCGCTGGGGATGGGGTTGCTGATGTCGGTGAGGAACGTGGCGCCGTTGTTGTCGGTCGTCACGATGGCCGTCGGCTGCGTGAAGCCGGTCTGGTTGCCGGCGTCGAAGTAGTAGTCGTAGCTGAAGAGTCCCACGCCGCCGCGGATGACCGTCTTCGAATTGATCTCGTGGGAAAAGGCCAGTCGCGGCAGGACCTTGTAGAGATTGTTGTAGAGGTCCCCGTTTTCGAAATTCAGGCCCCCCTTGACCTTGAACTGCCCCACCGGAATCTCGGCGATGGGCTTGGCGGCATACGCCGCCAGGGCAGCCTGCTCGATGGGACTGCTGATGGTCGGGTCGAACCCGCCGATGTTCGCGTTGTTGGCTTCGCGCATCGGCTGCTCCAGCTCGAAGCGCACACCGAGGTTCAGGGTCAGGCGCTGGCCGATGTGCCAGTCGTCCTGCATGAAGAGCGCGTGCGTGATCTGCCGGTAATCACCCGTGGTCCCGATCTCGAACTGGCTGGAGCTGCTGCCGGCACTGGCCACGGTCCCGGTGCCGGCCGTGGGCAGGCCGAGGAGGAACTGGGCGAATTCCTGGGCCGGGTCGTTCAGCGGCGCGGAGTTGTTGAGCCGCGTATAGGCGCCGTTGAAGTTGTAGCGTCCCGCGCCGTAAGCCGGCACGGTGATGTCCCAGCGCTGCCGGCGCAACTCGTATCCCGTCCGCACCGAATGCGAGCCGTAGAGGAAGTCCGCCGTCGGCGTGAAGGAGATGTTGGTGAAGGGACGATTGAAGCCGGTGCCGAAGTCGGAGCGCTGCGCACCGAGGGAGGCGATGGTCGAGTTCGCGTTCGTCGTGCTGAATCCGCCGAACGTGATCAGGGGCAGATACTTGTATCCCTTCATCAGGGCCGCGGCGGTCGAGGAGAAGCCGAGCGAGGCCGGGTCGAACGTATCGGCCGCCTGGCGCCACTCACCGAAACGCGACCAGGCGCCCCGCACGTCGAACACCATCGAGCTGGACCGCACCGAGGTGAAGCCGAGCGTCGCGCCCGTGTTGCTGCGGAAGTCGTAGCCGTGCGTCACGGCCACGCCGTTGATCTGGTCGCCCTGCGCGTTCGCCGCGCCGAGCGCCCAGTCGTAGCGGTCTTCCCGCCGCTTGTTCCAGTAACCGTGGAGGAAGTGCCGTTTGTTGTTGTTGAAATTGTGGTCGGCCCGTCCCAGGCCGGCGTTGTAGTCGTACGGCCGCAACTGGTTGGTGAAGTAGTTCTGGCTCGTGCCGGGGCGGTTCGGCAGCGGGTAGAGGGCCGCGTAGGCTTTCGATACCGCGTTGATCATGTTGCCGGGGATGAGATTGCCGGTGAAGGCCGTGCGCGTGTTGTTGCTGCCCGTGGCGGTGAAAGGGTTGTAGATCGTGACGTTGGGGAATTCGGAGAAGTCGCCGTTGCGCATCTTCACCGTCGGCACGGTGTACGTGGCCGGCTCGGCCTGTACGTCGCGCAGGTGTTCGGCGGAGAGCATGAAGAAGGTCTTGTCCTGGATGATCGGTCCCGAGAGCGTGGCCGAGGCGCGGTTGTACTGGCGCGTCGGCTTGTTGGCGCCCGCCTTCTTGCTCAGGAAGGGCGTCGCCGAGCGCGAGTCGCTCCGGTTGTTGTAGGACGTCGTGGCCTGGATGGCGTTCGTGCCGCTCTTGAGAGCGAGGTTCACCGTGGCCCCGGCCGTGTGGCCCGCCTCGGCGTCGAACGAGTTCGTCTGGACCTTGAACTCGGCGATGGCGTCGGACGGCGGCGAGAAGCCCACCACGCCGCTGTTGTTGCCCGGCGTGGGATTGTTCGGTGAGACCCGGTTCGGCGCGCCGTCCAGAGTGAATTCGTTCCCTCCCTGCGCGCCGTTGGCCACGATGCCCGAGAGGTTGCCGTTGTCCATCGGACGGGAGAAGTGCAGGTCCGAGGCGTCGGCGATGCCCGGCGTGAGGCGCGTGAGCATGTACGCCGTGCCGTCGCCCAGCGGCAGCCGCTCGATCTGGTGCTGATCGATCACCTGGCCCGTGACGGGAGAGGTGGTGTCGATGAGCGGAGGCGCGGCCGTGACGGTGATGACCTCTTCCACGCCGCCCGCCTGCAGCGAGAAGTCGTTCGCCACTTCGTCGCCGACCCGCACGGTGATGCCCTTGTGGACCACCGGCTTGAAGCCGTCCAGCTTCGCCTCCACGTTGTACGTCCCCGAGTTGAGGTGCCTCACCTGGTAGAAGCCCTTCGCGTCGGTGACTGCGACGGCGGTGACGTTCGTGCCGGTGTTGGTCACGGTGACGGTCACGCCCGGCAGCACACCGCCGGAGGCGTCCTTGACGATGCCGGTGACTCCTCCTCGGAAGTCCTGGGCGAAGACGGGAGTGGAAAGAAGAGAGAGAGCGAGGACCACGAGCACCGCAGGAATCCCGAGCCGTTGCTTCATGACATCTCCTCCGCGCGTGAGGGCGAAATTTGCCTGGTGTGGTTGCGAATGTGTTATATGACCACAGCCATTCGCGAGTCAAGCAATTGTATGACCACTTCTGAAAAATTAACAGTCCCACCGTCCGGTTTCCTGCGAATCCATCGCCTCTCTCTACTCCTCTGTTTTCTCGGCGCTTCCTGCGGGTCGGACCTTTCTCGCCAGCCGGCCCACGGCACTCCCGATCGGTCGGCAACCGCGAGACTGGTCATACCAATCGTGACACGGACCCGACCTGCGGACGCGCCAACTGAGGCTCTCGGCGGTGCCGTGCTCCGGGTGACGACCCTGGCCGGGGACGGCCCGGGCTCGCTGCGCGAGGCTCTCGATGATCCACGGCCGCGCCTGGTCGTCTTCGAGGTCGGCGGAGTCATCGATCTCGCCGGCCGGTCCCTCGAAGTCCGGTATCCCTACCTGATCGTCGCCGGCCAGACCGCCCCCGACCCCGGCATCACCATCATCAAAGGAGAGCTGGAGGTCGCCACGCACGACGTCCTCGTCCAGCACCTCGCCGTGCGCCCGGGCGACAACAACCACGCCCCCAACTGGGCTCCCGACGCCCTCGGCACGCACCGCGGCGCCTTCGGCCCCGTCCATCACGTCGTCTTCGACCACTGCTCCGCGACCTGGGCCATCGATGAGAACCTCTCGGCATCCGGCCCGGCCGACGTCGACCCCGACGCCGATCCCGACGTCACCTCGCACGACATCACCTTCCGGAGCTGCCTCATCGCCGAGGGGCTGTCGCACGCGACGCATCCCAAAGGAGAGCACTCGAAGGGATCGCTGATTCATGACGGCGTCCGCAACGTGCTCATCGCCGGCTGCCTCTACGCCCACAACGTCGAGCGCAACCCGCGGCTGAAGGGCTCGACTGTTGTCTGGGTGACGAACAACGTGATGTACAACTGGAAGAACGCCTGCGTCGGCGTCGGCACGCACGGCAACCGGAAGGATCTGACGCCGTCGCGGACGGTCTTAGCCGGCAACGTCGCCCTGGCCGGCCCGGACACCCGCAGCCGTGCCTTCGTGAAAGCGGTCGATCCCGGCGGCCTGGTCTGGCTGCGGGACAACGTGGCCGTCGACCGCACCCGGGCCGCGTTGCCGATGATCACTCCCGGCGTCGTCATCGCCGGCAACGCACCGGCCCCGCCGTTGCCGCCCTGGGAGTCGTTCGCCCGCGTTCTGGCCACCGCCGGCTCCCGCCCAGGGCGCCGCGACCCGATCGACGCGCAGATCGTGCAATCGGTCCGCGACGGGACAGGACACATCATCAATAGTCAGGAGGAGGTGGGCGGGTACCCGGCGCGCGCCGCCACGCAGCGCACGCTTGTCGTCCCGGACGGGCTGGAAGGGCGGCGGCGGTGGCTGGAGGGGATGGGGCGGGGGGTGGAGCATTTGACCGGTGCCTGAGAGGATTGACCGCGCAAAAGGACGGGCGGTCAATCCAGCGTAGTCGCTGAACACCGTGGAGAGTGCGGCGAGTCTTTCAATGTGTCACCCTGAGCGATGGGTGGTGGGCGTAGGGGGAAGCGAAGGGTCTACTTCCCAAAGGTCGTAGGCTGTACGAGCAAACTCCAATCGGAAGCAGAATCGCGTTGATCGCCAGCCTCGCGAACTGCGGAATGCGGAGCCACCCTTGGCGAAGTAGACCCTTCGCTCCCCTTACACCCACCCGCCCTTCGCTCAGGGTGACACATTCAGGAGTTATGCGGTCTTGAGAGACTCTGGCACGACATCTACTCCATCCAGAGCAGCGTCTCCAGTCAGTTGGCCCGCTCAGCATCCTACTTACAAATCAGTACGAAGATGTAGGTGTGTACAGGAAAAGTACCAAGTCGTATGGTCCGCGATCGGAATGATACGGTTTGCCGTGGCTCTCGAACCCGGCACGACGCAGCGCCGAATGCATCCGCTCGTTGTTCACTTCCGAAGTGGCGAACATCGGCGTTCCTCCTACCTCCACTGCCACTTCGGCAAGCCTGCTAGACAAGCGATTACCTTTAAAGCCCTCCGTAACGGCTACCCATCCAAACTCAAGCGAAAATAGCGAGGGTATTGCCGTAGCAGCGGCTTTCTCAAAAACACTCTTTCGATACGACTGGCGCGGCCTTTTCAGCCCGCCGACGGCCGCGATAACGTTATCGTCGTACAGGAGGAAGAGAGTATGCGCGCGCTTTACCCCCGCCGGCAGTTGTCGCTCGTCGACTTCGCCCTCTGACCGAACGGTTGCCTCGAACTCTTTCAATTGCGACGCGTTGCATTTACCTGGTGTTTTACAAGAGAGAACCAGATCCCGAGAAACACCATTAACCTGCTGCGTCCAATGTCTGCTCATGTTGCCTCAACAACGAAAACGCATTCAATAACTACGACTTCCGCACCCTTCTCGGCTTCCGATCAAGCACCCCCACCAGCTCCGTGACGTTGCAGTCGAGCGCGTCCGCCAGCTTCATGAGCATTCCTAGGCCGGGGAGGGTCGAGCCGTTCTCCATGTGGCTGATGAATGGGTGATTGGATTCGATCATCTCGGCGAGTGCGCGCTGGCTCAGGCCGCGGGCGGTGCGCAGCTCGCGCAGACGACGGCCGAAAATGACTCCATCGCTCTCGCGCTCCGTCATGAAAAAGCGCGCTCGCGGCGTTGACAAAGCGCCCACGCGATGGTACTGTTAACATTACCGAGTGAGATCACGCACATGAACGACTCCACCCGCTCCAACATCCGCCACATCTTCCTCTCGCCCCGCCCGAACTTCCCCCTCATGACAGCGGCGGAGCTGCTCGGAATGCCGCTGGCGGAGTTGCGGAAGGAGATCGAGAATGGGGCGATTGTAGCGGTTCCGACCCGCCTCGGGCAGAGCGTGACCCGCGAGGAGCTCATCGCCGCCGTCATGTGCCGCTGGGACCAGATCGTGATCGAAGAAGCCCTCGGCGCCGACGCCGCCGGCGTCCTGCCGGAGGTCCTGCGGCTCGTCGAGCTGCGGGCACGCATCCCCCGCTACCAGCGCGACATGCTCCAGGTCCTGGCATGGTGGGAGAGCACATCCGTCGACGCCGTGCTGGCCCGCGAGCTGGAGAGCGTCGCCTCGGCCTACTCGACCGAGCTGGCCGCGGAAGTGCCGGACTTCGCGCTGGCCATACGGTGGCCGGCGGCGGGGTGAGCGACACGATCTCAGAAGCGCAGTGCTTTTCATCTTCGCAACACCGGCGGCTTGCCGTTCCGGCTCTCGGGATGACCACGCTTTTCGTTCTTGTGCGCCTACACTGTTCGTAGTGTAAACAGTCGGTCCGCGTGTGTTCACGCCGGTTCCCGGTGTGGACGATCGCGGAAAACCGACGAAAAATGGACCACGAGTCGACCGGCGAC
>CAZYTO010000186.1:0-9771 GCA_964650405.1 uncultured Thermoanaerobaculia bacterium
CGCGACCTCGGCCGCCGCCGGGCTCGCCTCCGGCCCGCCCTGGCCGCGGCCGCCATGCTCGCGCTCGTCGTCAGCGCCGTCCTCCTCGCGCCGCGGCGCGATCATGAGCTCGTCGACCTCCACGTCACCATGCTCGCCTCGGCGAATCCGGTCGACGTGATCTCCACCGACCGCCACACCGTCAAGCCGTGGTTCGAGGGACGCCTCCCGTTCTCCTTCGCTGTCCCCGAGCTGGCCGGCACCCCCTTTCGCCTTCTCGGCGGGCGCGTCATCTACTGGCAGCAACAGCCCGGCGCTTACCTCCTCATCGGCAAAGGCGGCCACCGCGTCTCCCTCTTCATCTTCCGTAGCGAGGCCACCCCGCGCCTGGCCGCCGAGAGCGAGTTCCGCACCCGCACCTGGCGGGAGGGCGGCCTGGTCTACGTCGTCGTGAGCGACCTGACCGAGGACGACCTGCAGTCGCTGGAGCAGCGCTGGCGCGCCGCGGGCGCGCTGTCGCGCTGAGCGCGTTCAGGGTCACAGCTTCTGCCACGTCCGACTTCGGGGAGGGAACGGGGTCACACCGTCCTGCTGAGGTTAGATAGGGGAAACGGGGAATGGGGTCACAGCGTCTGCTAAGGTTAGATAGAAGCTGTGACCCTAACTCTGGATGCGCGACCATCGCCGGGATTTTGCCCGCGCCGTCCACTGTGGCGAACAATCTGATCCCCGAGTTTCCAACAGTGGTCGATTCAGTGATCTCGAAGGATCGAGACAGCGTCTGCGTGGATTTGTGCGTGGCAATCGCAGATGGCCCAGACAGGGATCGGCCGCGGCGAGCTCGTTCGCCGGACTTGAGCGGCCGACAATGCGCCGATGAGGCAAGTCTGATGAGGACTACAGAACGAGATTGGCGAATGCCTTGTCGACGAGCGCATGAAGCTCGTCGTTTCCACGCAATCGCGACTCGCATTCGCGAATCAGGTCACTGGCCCGCCCGGTGCTGTCGAGCCTCAGGCTGGCGGCAATTGATCGAAGTCGCGCCCACCCCTCCCACCGCCCGAGCCAGGCCGTAACCATGCGAGCGGCTCCACCGTGACTGTGGCGGATCGTATCGGCGGTGATCGAGAACGCGCCGGCGACCGCGTCGATGATCGTCGTCATGGCGGGACGCCCGACCGCGCGCTGCGTGGCTGGATACTCATCGCTCCGCGGTTTCGACTCGACGTGCACGCGAACCGTCTTCAACCACGCATGCGTGCCGAGATAGATGCCGTTGGAGAGCTGATCCCAGAGACACTCCTCGGAGTCGATCTTCTCGCTCACCCATGCGCGATAGGTCGCCTGCCAGGCGTCGTCACCGAAGGTTGGAACGAGTGCGCTGAGGTCGAGCCATGAAGGTGCCACCTCGAGGCCGGCGGTGGCTCGATAACTCGACCAGCGATACGCTTCCGGCCGTTCGACCATCCCTGCACGAACGGGATTGAGGACGACGTAACGCAGAACCTCCAGCAGGTACGTCTCCTTCTCGATGAGGAAACTCTTGAATCGCCCTTGGAAGAGGTGGCCGACGCGCTCATATTTCCGATTGAACCAGTCGGCGTACGTTCCGTTGAGCCATTGCATGCCCTCGGAAAGGGTGAGGTGCTCGGGTGTCTCGAGGACCAGGTGGAAGTGGTTTGACATGAGCACCCAGCCGGTAAGAGACCAGGCGAAGCGGCGAACCGCCTCCCCAAGGAGCTCGAGAAACTTGCGACGGTCGGCATCCGAACGAAAGATGCGCCTGCGTTCGTTGCCTCGAGCGGTGACGTGATGAAGGGCCGGGATATTGCACTCTGATCGATCTCGCCATTGCATAAGCGTCCCTCGGTGTGGCGAATGCGCTGCAAAATCCCAAACAGGGTAGAAAACGAGGCGCCAGAACTCCTCGGAATGGAAGATGACGCTACGAGCGGTAGAGTCGCTGAGGCCCACAGATTTCTCGTGAACCGAAGGTGCCCCCGACGCCGGCAGCGCGCCGATACGGCCGAAGGTGTGACCCCGATGTGCGAGATTTGGCGGAAGCTGTGACCCCATCCCAGTGGTGTCGGCCGAAGCTCTGACCCCAACTCTGCGACTGACCCCAACTCTGCGAAGCGCCGGAGCGCTCGGCGCCTCCGCCTGCTACCCTATCCCGCCATGAAACGTGCCCTTCCGACTCTCTTCGTTGCGGTCGTCTTCTTTCTCTTCGCGGGGCCGGCCGGCGCGCAGCAGCTCGACACGATGATCGAGCAGGAGCTGCCGTCGCTCGTGGCGACGTACAAGCAGCTTCATGCCGCGCCGGAGCTGTCGCAGCACGAGGAGAAGACGAGCGCGCTCGTGGCGTCGCGGCTCCGCGAGCTTGGCTACACGGTGACCGATCACGTCGGCAGGTACGATGAGCCGGGTGTGACCGCCTACGGCGTCGTCGCGGTGCTGAAGAACGGGAGCGGGCCGACGGTTTACGTGCGGACGGACATGGACGCGCTGCCGGTCGTCGAGCAGACGGGCAAGCCGTACGCGTCGACGGTGAAGACGAAGAACGCCACGGGCGAGGAAGTGGGGGTCATGCACGCCTGCGGGCACGACGTCCACATGACAACGTTCCTGGGCGCGGCGAAGATGCTGGCTGCGACGAAGAGCAAGTGGCACGGGACGCTCGTGCTGATCGGCCAGCCCGCCGAGGAGGTGGTGAAGGGGGCGGCGGCCATGCTGCGGGACGGGCTGTATGAACGGTTCGGCAAGCCTGACTACGTCGTGGCCTTCCACGACTCGTCGAGTCTCGCAGCCGGAATGGTGAGCTACACGCCGGGCTATGTCTGCGCCAGCGCCGACTCGGTCGATGTGACCATCCGCGGCATGGGCGGTCACGGCGCGTCGCCGCAGTCGACGAGGGATCCGGTCGTCCTGTCCGCCGAATTCGTGCTCGCGCTCCAGACAATCGTCAGCCGCGAGAACTCGCCGCTCGACCCGGCGGTGGTGACGGTCGGCTCCATTCACGGCGGCACGAAGCGCAACATCATCCCGGACGAGGTGAAGCTGCTGCTGACCATCCGCACGTACAAGCCGGAGGTGCGCAAGCGCGTGTTGGCCTCGATCGAGCGCATCGCCAAGAATCTCGCCCTCGCCGCCGGCGTGCCGGAGTCTCTGGCCCCGACGGTCACGCTGCTGGAAGGGGAGTCGTGCGGCTCAACCTATAACGATCCGGCCCTGACCGAGCGGCTGGCCGCCGCTCTGAAGGCGGCCCTCGGTGACGCGAATGTCGTCAAGACCGACCCGCTGATGGTGAGCGAAGACTTCAGTCTTTACCGCCTCGACGGCAAGATCCCGACGGCACTGCTGCAGCTCGGTGCCATCACCCCCTCTCGCATCGCGAGTGGAGAGCGCCTGCCGTCCCTGCACTCCAGCCAGTTCTGGCCCGAGCCCGAGCCGACGCTGCGCACCGGGGTGAAGGGCATGACTGTGATGGTGACGGAGCTGATGAAATAGCGCGGGCGGGGAGGGGGCGGGCCCGGGTGCCGGGTAACAGGTGCCGGGTGCCAGGCTATCAGGTGACCCGGTCCGGGGTACCCGGAATCAGGTATCGGGGGCCGTCTGCATCCAAGACGGGCGTGGCGCTCGAGAAGACGTCGGGCGAATGTCTCGATGGGAGGACGGCACCCGAGGGCGAGCATAGCAGGTTCTCGGTACCCGGTATGGACTGACCCCTGCGCGCTGACAGACCCATCCGATACGAAACATCCACACCCCGATACCCGACACCGAGTTACCGAACGCAGATACCCGGACCCGGCACCTGGTACCCGGCACCTGGTACCCCGCACCCGGCACCTGGTACCCAGCACCCGGCACCTGGTACGCCGCACCCGGCACCTGGTACCCAGCACCCGGTACCCGACACCCGGAACCCGGAACCCGGAACCCGGTACCCGGCACCTGGTACCCGGAACCTGGTACCCGGCACTTCTACGGTATCCTTCGCGGCCGGATGCGCAAGACTCGCAGAACCTCCCGCGTCGGTGAAAGCGTGCGCGACGCGCTGGTGGAGGTGCTGCGCCACGACCTCAAGGACGCGCGGCTGACTCTCATCTCCATTACCGGCGTCGACGTCAGCCCGGACCTCCATTTCGCCCGCGTCTTCCTCAGCGGCCTGAACGAAGAGGAGACCAAGGAGATGGTCAAGGTGTTGACCGAAGCGAAGGGGCGGGTCCGGCATTTTCTGGGGCCGCGCATCCGTTTGCGCTACCCGCCGGAGCTCGACTTCCGCCACCGACAAACGAACCTCGAAGCGAGCCGTATCGAATCGCTCCTGGCCGCGAATCCGCCGAATGACCGAACCGATGACGACCACGAACCAGACGACGAATCCTGAGGAAGGCGCGCTTGCGGTGGCCGAGCGCATCCGAGCCGGCCGCAACTTCCTCATCACCTCGCACCGCAATCCCGACGGCGACGCCCTCGGCAGCGGCTTGGCCCTGCAGCGTCTCATCCGCCAAATGGGGAAGACGGCGACGGTCCAGGTGCGGGACGGTTTCGGCAAGCCGCTCCTGAACATTCCCGGCGCGCGCGAGGTGACCATCACCGATCACCTGCCGGCCGACTATCCGCGGGCCTACGACGCCGTCTTCACCATGGAATGCCCCGAGGTCGAGCGCACCGGCTATCCGGTCCTGCCCGGGCCGGTGGTCAATATCGACCATCACCTTGGCAACACCATGTACGGCGAGATCAACTACCTCGACCTCGACGCGCCGTCGGTGGGAGAGATGGTGCTGCAGATCAACCGCCGCCACCTCGGCCTGCCGCTCGACCGGGAAACGGCCACGGCGATGTACGTCTCGCTGGCCACCGACACGGGCTTCTTCCGGTACCACAACACCAACCTGCGCACGTTCGAAGCCGCCGAGGAACTGGTGCGGGCGGGCGTCGTCCCGGGGGACGTGTCGCTCTGGATCAACGAATCTTCACCGCGCGGCGCCATCAAGCTCCTCGGGCTGTGCCTGACCACGCTCGAGCTGACGGCCGGCGACAGGATCGCCACGATTACCCTTCCGAAACGCTTCTTCGCCGAGGCAGGCGCTTCGGCGGAGGACACGGAGGGGATCGTCAACTACGGGCGGATGATCGAAGGTGTGCTCGTCTCGGCGATGCTGAAGGAGATCGACGCGAGCTCCACGCGGGTGTCCATGCGCGCCAAGCCGGGCGTCGACGTCCAGAAGGTCGCAGCGATGTTCGGCGGAGGCGGCCACGCCGCCGCCAGCGGCTGCACGATCCCGCTCCCGCTGGCCGAGGCGAAGGCAAAGCTCGTGGGGATCCTGAGCGGAATCGTCTCCTGAGCACCATCTCTCTTCAGAGCAAATGAACCCGCCGCTCCGCGGGCGGAACGGTCGTAGGATGGAGATCGCGTGATGCAACGACATATCCCGTCGTGCGAGGCGCGCCGGTCGCTGGGAAGGGCGGCGCGCGCAGCTATGCCGCGTTCGGCGCATGCGCAGTGGATTCCACGCGAACCGGAGAGCGTGCTGGCCATCCTGGCGGCGACGACGCCGCGGGGGCTCCCCCGGCTTCTGGCGCTGCGCTGGCAGCGGATGGCGGTTTCACCGTTCGCCTATTTCCGCGGCGCGGCGGCAGTCATGGCGGCAGACCTTCGGGAGCGCCCGCACACGGGACTGACGGCGCAGATCTGCGGGGATGCGCACGTGCAGAACCTCGGTGCGTACGCCTCGGCGGAGGGCCAACTCGTCTTCGACATCAACGACTTCGACGAGACGACGAACGCGCCGTTCGAATGGGACCTCCTGCGTTTCGGGGCGAGCCTGGCGCTGGCGGGGAGGGAGGCAGGCAACTCACGGCGAGCCGTCGAGGAAGCGGTTCACGCGTTCGTGGCGGCCTACCGCGGCGCGATCCGCATGTTTGCGGCCATGCCGTTCCTCGACATCCTGCGTTACGACATCGAGCGTCGGCTCCCTGCCGGGCCGGTTCGGAACGTCCTTCGAAAGGCGGCGCACACGCCGCCGCACCAGCATGTCGCCGAAGCGGTACGGCGTCGCGGCGGAGTGCCGCGGATGATCCGGACCGCGACCAGGCGCACCGTTCCTGGTGAAGAGGTCCAAAACGTCGTGGCCGCCCTGGCCGGATACCGGGCCACCCTGCAACCCGACCGGCTGGAGGCGCTCAGTCGCTACGAGCCGGTGGACGTCGCCTTCAGGATCGTGGGCACCGGCGGGTTGGGCCGCCTCAACTACGTCGTGCTCATGGCGGGCGCGCTGCCGAACGACGCCATGATCCTTCAAGTAAAGGAAGCGCTCCCGTCCGTGCATGCAAGCGGACCGCTGCCGGCCGGCCGGAGCGAGGGGCAGCGCGTCATCGAGGGCCAGAGGCTGATGCAGCGCGCCTCCGATCCGTTCCTGGGATGGACGGAGCTCGACGGCCGTTCCTGCATCGTCCGCCTGTACCACGATCACAAGGCTTCGGTGGAGCCCGGCGACCTGCGCGGAAGGGCGGTCATCGAATACGCGCACGTGGCGGGTGAAGTCTTCGCACGGGCGCACGCACGCAGCGGGGATGCCGTGGCCATCGCCGCGTACTGCGGTACATCCACCCGCCTCGACCGGGCGGTGGCGGCGTTCGCCGGGGCGTACGCGGAGCAGACGCGGGGCGATTACGCGGCCTTCCTGCGCTGGCGGCCCAAGGGCGGCGCGCGGAAGGCCAAGCTCTGAGCATCCGGTGAACAACTGAACACATTCAAAAACGGCCTTGACCGGAGCGAAACTGCGACCTAGATTTGAATTGAACGCGTTCAACGACACGTTCGTTACGAAGAAGACGGAGGTTGCAGACCATGACACCCGCAAAGGCATTCTGGCTCCGGTTGTGGCTCTGGGTCCGAACCGTGGTCCCCCGGCCTGTCCACCTGCGCTACGTCGCTCCGGCGAAGCGAAAGACGGAGGGCCGTGTGTGGTGAGCGGCTGGTGGTGAGCTCACCGGCAGGCGCCGGTCGGGCTGGGCAGGCGGATTATCGCGCGCCGGGGAGTCCACCAGCATCGTGACGGATTTGCGCGCCGGTCGCGCGAGAGAAGGAGGGGAGGCATGTACGTCGTCGTCAGCTATCTGGTGTACCTGGCCTTGAGCATCGCCGTTACCGTGTGGGTGGCCCGGACGCTGCACCGCAACGGACGGATCTTTCTCGTGGACTCGTTCCTCGGAAATGAGCCGCTGGCGGACTCGGTCAACCACCTGCTCGTGGTCGGCTTCTACCTGGTGAACCTCGGCTATGTCTCTTTGGCGTTGAAGTACGGCGCCAAGCCGGAGAGCGTGGCCGAGTCGATCGAGTACCTCAGCACGAAAGTCGGAGTGGTGCTGCTCGTCCTCGGGGCCATGCACTTCCTCAACATCCGCATCTTCTCCGGCATGCGCCGCCGGGCCACGGAGGGTATCCGGCCGCCGGTTGCGCCGCAGGCCCACACCCTGCCGCCGCGGCAGGCGTAGGAGGGAGCCATGCGCGCGATCTACGTCCTATACGACTCCCGGTGCGGCGTCTGTTCACGCCTCCGTGCCTGGATGCTGGAGCAGCCGGCCTACTTGACTATCGACTTTGTACCGGCTGGATCGGGTCGGGCCCGGAGCCTCTTTCCGGAGCTTCGCCACGACGAGCAACCATCGGAGCTCGTGGTAGTGACGGATGAAGGGGAGGTCTACCTCGACGACCGTGCCTGGATCGTCTGTTTCTACGCCCTCGTCGAATACCGCAGCTTGTCGTTCCGGCTGGCCGGTCCGCCGTTGCGGCGCCTGGCCCGCGCGGCCTGGGAGATTGTCTCGAAGAACCGCCTGGCCCTCTCGCGCGTGCTGGCCCTGAGGAGCGACGCCGACGTGGCGGCTCAGCTCGAATCCCAGCCGGCCACCGGCTGCCCGGTGGAGTGGGAGGGCGCCGACCGGAGCAGCCTCCGGCTCTGGGACTGATCAGTCGATGCGCAGCGGTGTGAGAGCTACGCCGCAGACACCGCCGATGAGACTGACGATGCATCCGCCGACGAAGAGACCGGTGGAGAGGCCCTTGTTGCGCACCAGCCGGGAGATGCCGATGAAGACGAGGCCGGGAATGACGCCGATGAGGAAGGCCAGGGCCTTGCTGTTCGTGCTGGAGCCGGCCAGGCCGGCGATGAAGTTCCCGATGAGCCCCACCAGCAGGGAGATGATCAATCCTACGATCACCAGGCCTGGGTTGACCTCACTCACCGGCGGAGCCGTCAACGGTGGCTGGGGCGGGGGAGGCGGCGGCGGGTCGATGGGATCGGTCGTCGTCATGCATCACCTCATCGTTGGTCAGTGGGTTGGGGCGAGTGGGCTGGGTGGAGTGGCGAGCGGGCGTTCCGCCCAGGCGCGCAGCGGCGCGAGGCGGGTGGTCTCGAGCTCGTCGCGGTAGAAGAGGTTGTAAGTATCAAACGGAATGAGCCGCCCGTCCGGGTGGACGATGTGCACGCAGGTCTTCTTGATGGAGCGGAGGTCGAACGACTGCGCATCGATGAATTCGACGATCAGGACGCGGAAGATGTTCGCGTACGACGCATCGCCGGCGGCCAGGACCTTCGGCATGCAGCAGAGCAGGTCCTTGAGCCGGGCCGGTTGGGTGTCGGCGCCGATGCCGGTGGAGAAGAGATTGAGGAAGGCGCCGCGGACGCCTGGCTCGCTCTCCAGGACGATGGTGTTGCGGCTGCCGTTCATCAGGGCGTCGCGGCCGATCATCGACGTGAGGGGGATGACGTCGCCGTCGCCGCTCTTGAACGCATAACCCATGCAGAGCGCGTCGGGGTGGCAGGGGACGGGCACGAGGTCCTCAGGCAGGAATCGCGACGACTGCTCGAGGATCCCGCGCCGCACCTCGGACAGCGTCAGCCGGTTCGCTCCGTCGTCGTAGCCGTCGACGCGGCCGGCCACCTGCACCGGCTGGAACGTCACGCCCCGCACGCACGGCTGGGAGAGCGCGAACTCGAGGATCTCGCCGATCTCGTCGTCGTTCACGCCGCGTTGCAGGGTGACGACGAGTGTCGTGGAGAGCCCGAGCTCGTTCAGGCGGTCGATGGCCTTCATGCGGATGTCGCGCAGGTCGGCGCCGCGGAGCACTTCCAACGGCCTGGGCCGGAGGGAGTCGAACTGCAGGTAGATCTCGAAGAGCGGTTTGTACGACGCCAGGCGTCTGGCGAACTCCGCGTCGCGGGCGATGCGCACACCGTTCGTGTTGACCATGAGGTGGCGGATGGGCCGCCGTTTCGCCGCATCGAGGATGGCGAAGAAGTCGGGATGAATGGTCGGCTCGCCGCCGGAAATCTGCACGACGTCCGCTTCCCCTTCGTTCGCCACCACGGCGTCGAGCATGGACTCGATCAATTCCAGCGGGCGATGGTGCTGCCTCTCGGGGCCGCTGCCGGCGTAGCAGATGGGGCAGCGCAGGTTGCAGGCGTCCGTCACTTCGATAAGCGAAACGCAACTGTGCTGCTCATGGTCGGGGCAGAGGCCGCAGTCGTAGGGGCAGCTCCAGCGGATGGGTGTGTTGCGCCGCAACGGCATCTCGGGCGGCTTGAGATAGACCTCGCGGCACTGCCGGTAGTAGTCCACGTCGTCCGAAACGAGCACCCGTTCGCTGCCGTGCGTGGGGCAGTGCTTCAGCATCCAGACACGGCCCTCTTCGAAGACGACCTTGCCGTCCACCTTGCGGTAGCACGTCGTGCAGATCGAAACGACGGCGTCGTAGAAGAGATACGGTCGCGTTGCGGTCGT
>CAZYTO010000186.1:9781-11334 GCA_964650405.1 uncultured Thermoanaerobaculia bacterium
CGATGACAAAGACGAGCACCACAACGACCGCTAGGATCAGCAGCGCATGGGCCAACCTGATGCCGATGTACTTGCCCATATGGCGACCCGCGATCAACCGCCGACGAGCTGCCGCCCTTTGCTCACGCTTTGCCGTCCTTGAACGAAAGCGGGTGCGACCAGAACCAGGTTTCTTTGTATTTCAGGAAGTTCTCCTGGTCCCATCCTTCGACCACCTTGCGGTAGGCCGTCGGGCCGATCGAAACGACGGCGTCGTAGAAGAGATACGGTCGCGTTGCGGTCGTCATGAGAGAGCGAGACGCTCATAGTAGAGCACGTCTCTTGAAGGGCGAAGGACGAAGGGCGAAGGGCGAAGGGCCGCCCTCGATTCCGTCAGGCCTGCGACGGGGCGTCGTCCGCGGCGGTCTTTGGCCGGTTCGGGAGCCACGGGAACGCCCGGCGATCCGCGCTGAGTAGGACGACGGCGTAGTAAACCAGGCCGGCCGCGCACGCCCATTGGATCGCGCTCAGTCCGAGCAGGAGCGGTGGCGGCTCGGGCTTGAGAAAATCGACGGCGAGGCGAAAGGCAAGGTAGGAAGCGAGGAAGAGACGGAAGCGGTCGCCACTTTGAAAATGGCTTCGTGAAGGGCGAAAGGCGAAGGAAGAAGGGAGGGATTCGGCGTCGCTTTCCTTCGCCCTTCCTCCTTCGCCCGTCGCCCTTTCAGGCTCGCTCTTCCCCTCTTCGACCTCGCCAATCCGCACGAAGCGCAGACACCAGGCAAGCACGAGCAGAAACGCGATTTCGTACAGCGCTACCGGATGGCGTTTCACGCCGTCGGCGATGGCGATGCCCCACGGAAGGGACGTAGGCAGGCCGGCGGTGCGGTCGATCGGTCCGGCCAGGAAGCAGCCGATGCGGCCGATGCTCATGGCGGTGATGAGGGGATAGACGAAGAGGTCGCCCGTCGAGCGGGTGACGCTGTTCATCCGTTTCGCGATCTCCACGCCGATCAGGCCGCCGAGGAGGCCGCCGACGACGGTCTTGCCGCTGAGCCATGAGGCCGGATCGGCGAGGCGCGATGGCTCGCAAAGCACGAACAACAACCGTGTTCCGATTGCGGCACCGAGGGCAGCACCGGCCAGGATCGAGGCACGGAGCGAGTCGGAGATCACGTCAGGCCGCCGTTTGCGCCCCACGACATAGACGACGGCGCCGGTGAGATAGCCGAGCGCCTCGAAGGCGAAGTGCACGCCCAGATTGCCGGTCCACTGCATCGCGCTGAGGATAACGGCTGTGTTGCCGTCTCAGGCGGGTCTTTCTCTTCGTCGTCAATGGGCGGGCGGCTGGCGGCGGAGGCCGATCCATTTGGAGATGCGTGGGCTTAGGAGCAGGATAGGCACGTGAAACGCGCTGCGGTTGCCTGCGGGATCGGGTTCTTCTTTGCGGCCGTGCTGTATACGACGAACGGCTGCGGCGGCGTGTGGTCGGGCAGTGCCATGCGGGTCCCGCAGCCGGAGCCTAAGGGTTCGTCGAGAAATAAGTGTCTCAAAGTTGAGGATGGATGGTGTAGTTC
>CAZYTO010000187.1:0-11253 GCA_964650405.1 uncultured Thermoanaerobaculia bacterium
TGCCGGCGAAGCGGCGAGGCCTCTTGTGCCACGGCTGGAATCGGGGAGCCGTGAGCCGCGGCGGAGAATGTGGAAGTGGCGGGCCACGGCGGAGCGATCCGGACGGAGATCCCGGATGAGCCAGAGCAGACCGGGATGGCGGGTGGAGCGCCAGTCCTCGATCGCCGCCGCGCGGAGCACTGCCGGATCATCGCCGCGGCTCCTGCGCAGTTCTCCCAGCGTGAGCGCAATCCGGCCGATTTCCTCCTCCCCGTCTTCGTGAGTTTCCGCTTGCCAGCCGCGAAGAACGGTCTGTCCCAGCGCCTCCGCCTCGCGTTCACGGCCCGTCCGCCAGAGGCACCCCAGGCGACAGCCGTCCACGCGGAGCCGGAGCGTTTCGTCATCGGTGATGACCTCGTCGAGGAGCCGCAGGGCGACGTCATCCTGGCCGAGCCGGGTGTGAACGATAGCCCGATTGAACACGATCGAAGGCCGGTTTGCCTCGGGGCACTCCTCGGCATGGTCATACGCCTCGAGCGCTTCCTCGTATTGCGCCAGGTCCGAGAGATAACTCCCAAGGAGCTGCCAGTTCGGCCAGGCTGACGGCCCGAGGTTCAGGCCCTCGCGCAACACACGGATGGCGACCTCCTTCTGCCCCAGACCGGAATAGGCCAGCGCTTCGAGCTCGAACGCCCCCGTGTGGCGCACCTTCCGCAGCTTGCGTGCGTTCGCGAGCGCCTGTTCGTACTTGCGATCCCGGATCGCCTCCTGCCCGGCCTCGTACAGCGCGATCGCTCGCCGCCGTCGTCTGTACTCGAAGAAAGAGAGGACCGGCATACCACTATCGTAGCCGCAGGCATCCGTACAACGTGCCCTTCAGTGCCACTGCACGCAAGAAATCGGAGGGGACGTTGCGGCCGAAGGCTGGAAGGCTGAAAGGCTGGAAGGACCACAGCAACACGGGTTCCCCCTTCCAGCCTTTCGTGTTCATGCTCCGAATCGAGTTAAGCGCGAAGCCCCCGGCCGCTCTCCACCGCCCTCCACGCGCGCGCGCCCTTGGGTAGGGCTTTCCCACCCTGCACACCCTCCTTCACAGGGTCAGCGGCAAAAACGTCAATACGGGAAAGACCGAGGGAGGTCTCGCCATGCGATTCTCGGAACGGCTGCGTTCCTTGCTCCGGTTCACAGACACGGTCCACGAGCGGCCCGAAGGCGGTGGAAGCGGTGAAAACGAACGGACGCCGGGCTCGCGATGGAGCCGGCGCGAGTTCGTCACGGTTTCCAGCGTGGCCCTGGCCGCGGCCACGCAACTGCGCGGCCAGACGCGGAAGAAGCCGAAGGGGCCCGTCCCGCCCGAGCGGCTGCGCTACGAGATTCACCCCTCCGTCGGCGTGGCGCGCCTCGGCAACAGTCCTTCCAGCTTCTACCTCGAGCCCGACACCATCGGCGGCCTTCCCCTCGAGTGCGACAAGGACGGCAACCCTGTCCTGAAGGACGGCAAGCCGGTCTACGTCAGGCACTTCAAGGAAGGGGGCCGCATCCGCCGCCAGGCCGCGCAGTTCGGCATCTACGTCCGCGACTCGGGCGACCCGTCCGACCTGGGGCGGGAGATCACCCTCGACGATCCGGCCGTCGAGAGCATCGAGTGGACCGTCCACCTGGCCAACAAGAAGGCGGCCTGGTACGACAACAATGAGCTCATCGGCGACGTCATGCTGGCCACGTCGGCCAAGAACCTCAACTACTACGACGTGAGCACCGTCGACAATCCGACGCTCCACAACGCCTCCGTCACCAACCCCGCGGAACGGCAGAAGAAGCTCATCATCGACCCCGGCCCCCGCTCGGTCTCGAAGCCGGGGCAGAAGGTGGCCGTCTCCAAGGAGAACATCCCATCCGATTACAAGTTTGGGAGCTTCCCATCGAAGTTCCAGGACGGCACGCGCCGCTCGCCCTACAACATCGAGACGCTCGGCGATCTGATGATGTCCTCCCGAGGCCGGCTCCTCGTCCTGGGCGGCTTCGGCCATGCCGGCGGCGTGGAAGCCATCGACACCTACACGGGCCAGGACACGTGGTTCGACGACATCTCCGACGGGCCGGTCTACTGCAAGCTGAAGCTGAAGGGCCGTGCCGAGCCGCTCGTGCTAAAGGCCTGGGCGCTGGTCGGCTCGCCGAAGTACGCGCCGGAGCTGCGCAACATCGTCACCCTCGACGACGTGATGTTCGACGTCGGCGTTCGCTTCATGAATCTCGTGCCCTCGATGTACGACAGCGCCGCGAAGAGCTTCCGCAAGACCTTCCGGGCAAACTACGAGCGCGACATCGAGCCGGTCTTCGACCGCATCGGCGACTACATCTGGGTGGCCAACGTGCCTTCGATGGTGGCCTTCACCTCGCCCCGGTTCAATCCGCGCGACCCGTCGCCGGCCAACTTCAAGAACCGCGACACGTTCTTCTCCTACTTCCGCAACTCGGAAGGGAACGAAGTCTCCCCTCCGCACAACGAGCTGTTCCACAACGGCGTGCCGCAGGTGCCGCTCAACTCCGGCTCGAACTCCGTGACGAACCAGAACATCGACCGTTTCATGGGCCTGACCAACACCCAGTACTTCCTGCTCAAGCAGTGGCGGGACGGCATGTTCACCTCGGGACCGGCCGAGCCGTACCCGGTCAATCCGCTCGACCAGGCCAGCTCCGGCAACTGCATCGGCCATCCCATGTCCCCGGGCATCGAAGTGACCTGGACGCTGCGCAATCCCGTCATCTACGAATCGCCGTACCGCATCAAACACGCCCACGACGAGGCGTATTACCGCGAGCACGGCCTCAGCCCCGAGGGCGACGAAACCTCGCCGTGGTATCCGCAGGCCGGGCTGCCGTATCCCGACAACATCGTGAAACAGGAGGGATGCGAGCCGGGCGACCTGACCAAGCGGATGTCCCCGCCGTGGATGGCCGACTTCTACCAGTGCGCCATCGAGTACGTCAGTTTCCGCTCGCCGCAGAACGAGCTCTCCCTGAGCGGCATCCCGCCGGCACCGACGTACTACTCGAACTGGTGGCCGCCGCAGGCGCCGGTGTACGTCATCAGCGGCGAGTTGACGAAGGAAGAGCAGATGCAGGCCGGGCTGGCGGCGGGCTATTCGGTCTACTACGCCCGCGGCGCGAACAACATCGCCAATCTCGTCATCGCCTGGTCGTACATGGGATTCATCGTCAACGAGAACGAGGCGGAGGAAGGGCGCCAGTATCCCTACTTCGTGGAGAAGGAGCGCAATCACGACAAGTTCGTGGCGGCGACGGTCTCCGTGGGCAGCCCGATCAACACCCTCTCCGCCTGGGGGAGCTACAACTGGCCACCGAACTTCTTCTTGCCGGCCTGGTTCCTGAAGGAGGAGGCCGGGCTGGCGGAATGCAACAACGCTCCCGAGTGCGTCAAGTAACGTGGCGGACCGCGACTTCGACGTGGCCCTCCTCGGCGGCGGGCCGGCCGGCTCCGCCGCCGCATTGACCCTGCTGCGCTACTCGCGGCTCCGCGTGGCCCTGTTCGAACGGGGCGACTACAGCGCACCGCGCGCCGGCGAGACGCTCGCTCCGGCCGCCCAGCCGCTGCTGCAGTACCTCGACGCCGCGCCCGTGCTCGAGGACGAGGGACAGCTCCGCAACTACGGCGCCGCGGCGGCGTGGGGAAGCAGCGACGTCGTATCCCGCGACTTCCTCTTCCTCGGCGCCGGCGAGGGATGGCATCTCGACCGGGCCCGCTTCGACCGCGCCCTGGCCATGCTCGTCGCCCGGCGCGGCGGGGCGCTGGAGATGAACAGCACCATCGACACCGGCGACGTCGCCGCCCGCGCGCACTTCGTCATCGACGCCACAGGCCGCCATGCTTCCTTTGCCCGCCGGCAAGGCGCCTCCGTCCGCCAGGACGATAATCTCACCGGCGTCGTGGGGATCTTCCACGGCGCGACGGCGTCCGGCGGCACGCTCGTGGAAGCCGTCCCGGACGGCTGGTGGTACTCCGCGCAGCTTCCCGACGAACAGATCGTCGTGGCCTTCATGTCCGACGCCGACATCATCCGCGAAGGGCGGCTCCATGACCCGGCCGCCTGGCGCGCGGCGCTCGACGAGACGCGGGCCACGCGAAACCGCGTCGCTTCAGCGTCGCTCGTCCAGGCGCCCGCCGCCCACCCCGCACAGTCGCAGCTCCTTCAGCCCCTCCACGGCCGGAACTGGATCGCCGCCGGCGAGGCCGCCGTGGCCTTCGATCCCCTGTCTTCGATGGGCATCGGCTATGCCCTCGCCTCGGGGATCCAGGCCGCCCGCCTCGCCGCTGTGGCCGTCAGCGGCCACGACCCGCAGCTCCACTTGTACGCCGAGGACGTGGCCGGGCACTACTCCGCCTACCTGGCCCGAAAACGCGACTACTACCAGATCGAAGGGCGCTGGAAGGACCGGGAGTTCTGGAAGCGGCGGCGAGCCGCTTGCACCTAATCAGGAACCGAGGCAAGCCGGAAAGCCAGAGGCTGGACGGCGGAAAGAAGACATGCGTGCTGCCTGTGGCACCTCAGCCCTCCGGCCTTTCAGCCCTCTTCGGCGGCGCCGGTCAGGCGATCTTCGTCACCAGTTCGTCGCGCAGGACGCGGAAGGCCCGGGCATCGGCTTCCGCCGTCTCGGGGTCGAGAAAGTACGCGACATCATGGCGGAAGCTCTTTCCCTTCGGGTGCTCGCCGTTCCACTCCAGCACCGCCCAGCGCACGAGCGGGCTGAAGACGTTGTGATCCCAGGCGAAGGCCGCATGGCGCTTGCTGTAGACCTCGGCGAGCGCCAGCTCGCTCCCGGCGCCGGCGGCATGCTCATCCTGGCGCGTCTTGTACGCCGCAAATGCCTTCGCATCGCGCTCGGCGGAACGCTCGTCGACGAAATACGCCACGTCGCGGCGCGGCGGAAGGGCCTGGGGTCCCCCGAACTTCTGACCGACGCCCGAACACTTCACCACCAGCCACTGGATGACCGGGCGGCCAAACTTATGATCCCATTCCAAGGCTACGTAAGGCATTCCATGATCTCCTTGTTCGGTTTACGTCAAGCGCCTCGGACAACATCTTTATTTCCTGATTGATTCAGGCTCAGCCATAGACAGAAATACATCCGCACAGAACCTGCTTTGCGCGAAGATACTGCATGACCTCCCCTTCGGATCACCATGACGAGCGCCCGGCACGACTCCTCGAAGCGATGCCGGCCATCGCCTGGTCGGCGTCGATCGAGACCTTCCGCTTCATGTACGTCAACCCGGCCGCGGAGAAGCTGCTCGGGTACCCGGTGCAACGCTGGCTGGACGAGCCGGACTTCTGGAGCGAGCACCTGCATCCGGACGACCACTACGTGATCAAGCTCTGCCACAACCACAGCGTGGCCGGGAGGGATCACGAGCTCGTCTACCGGATGATCGCCGCGGACGGGCGGGCGGTCTGGCTCCGCGACTACGTCAACGTCTACTGCGTCGACGGCAAACCGGTCGAGCTCTTCGGGGTCATGGTCGACATCACCCGCGAGCAGGAGGCCGAGGCTGCGTCCAAGGAGAACCGGGAAAACTTCCGGCGGATGGTGGAGCTGTCCCCCGACTGCATCGGAGTGTACGTGGACGAGACGTACGTCTACGTCAACCAGGCCTTCATCGACCTGCTGGGCGCGGAGAGAGAAGAGGAGATCGTCGGCCGCAATATCTTCTCCTTCATCGATCCCGAGTCGTGGGACGACGCACGGGCCCGGCTGGAACAGGTCCGGGCCGGCCGGAGCGTGCCGTACATCCGGGAGAAGTACCGCCACATCGACGGCTCACCGCTGGACGTGGAAGTGGCGGCGCTGCCCATGCGGTACGGAAACCGCGACGCCGTGCAGGTCATCGCCCGCGACATCAGCGACCGGGTCCGCACCGAGGAAGAGCTGCTGGTGCGCGCGCGCAAGCTGGAGGAGGCGAAACGGCTCAGCAGCCTCGGGCAGGTGGCGGCCTCGCTGGCCCACGAGTTCAACAACGTGCTCATGGGCATTCAACCCTTCGTGGAAGTCATCGCCCGCAGCGTCACGGCCACACCCACCGTGACCAGCGCCATGGAGCACATCACCCGGGCCATTGCCCGCGGAAAGCGCGCCTCGCAGGAGATCCTCCGCTTCGCGAATCCGAAGGAGCCGCAACTGTTCGTCATCGACGCACGCCTCTGGCTGCCGGCACTCTTCGGCCAGCTCGTGGCGGCCCTGCCGCCCTCGGTGCGGCTGAGCAGCTCCATCGACCCGCGGGTCCGCTTCCTCCGCGGCGACCGCGAGCACCTCGAACAGGTCATCACCAACCTGGCCTTCAACGCCCGTGATGCCCTGGCCGGCGACGGCACGATCCACGTCGAGGCCGCCCTGGCCGGCGGGCCCGGCGCGGAGCTCGTGCGCATCTCCGTCTGCGATGACGGCCCCGGCATTCCACCGTCGGACCTCGAGCGGATCTTCGAGCCGTTCTTCACCACCAAGCGCAACGGCACGGGCCTCGGCCTGGCCATCGCCCGCCGGCTCATGGAGCGGCAGGGCGGCGCGCTGACCGCCGAGAACCGCCCGGAAGGGGGCGCCGCGTTTCACCTGTTCGTCCCCGCGGCGCAGGCTCCTCCGGTCTCCAGCGAGCCTTTCGCCCGGGCCACGCCGGGAGTGAAGCGCATCCTCCTCATCGAAGACGACTCCTCGGTGGGGGAAGGGCTGAGCGAGTTGCTGCGCGGGGAAGGTTACGAAACGACCTGGGTGCGCTCCGCGGGCGAAGCGTGCGAGGCCGCCCGCCGCACGCTTCCGCAGGTGGCCATCATCGACCTGAATCTCCCCGACGGCAACGGCGCCGACCTCGTTCCCCTGCTGCGCGCCGAGCACGAAGATCTTCCCGTCGTCCTCTCCACCGGGCACGTCGAGCTGAATCTCACGGACGAAAAGAACCGCATCCTGTCGCTCATGAAGCCGTACGAGCTGCGCGACCTGCTGGTGGCGATCGAGAGCGTGACCGCCCCCAAAGTCATCCCGAGCGTACGCGATGACCGGTAAGCTGAAGCCGTGCAGCGCTGTCGATTCCTCCCCGTCCTCTTTCTCCTTGCCTGCACGTCGCTGCTGCTCGACCCGAACGACCCGCGGCTGAATGCGCGCGCTCCCGGCACCTTTCGCGTTCGTTTCGCCACGACCCAGGGAGACTTCGTGGTCGAGGTGCGCCGCGACTGGGCACCGGCCGGCGCCGATCGTTTCTACAACCTGGCCGTTCATCACTTCTTCGACGATCAACGATTCTTCCGCGTGCGCGCCGGCTTCATCGTGCAGTTCGGCGTCCCCGGCGATCCGCGGGTCGCCCAGGCCTGGCGGAATGCAACGCTCCCCGACGACCCGCCGCGCCAGCCCAACACCCGCGGGACGATCGCCTACGCCTTCACCGCGGCAAACACGCGCGCCACGCAGCTCTACATCAACCTCGCGGACAACCATCAGCTCGACGGCCAGGGCTTCGCGCCGATCGGCACCGTGATCTCCGGCATGGACGCCGTCGACCGTCTCTACTCCGGCTACGGCGAGACGTCCGGCGGCGGCATGCGCCTCGGCCACCAGGACCAGCTCTTCGCCGAAGGCAACGCCTGGCTCACCCGCGAGTTCCCGCGGCTGGACTGGATCCGAACCGCAAAGATCGAATGACTACGACCGGTCCAGCCAGCTCATCCCGCGCTCGTTGTAACGCGGCCCGGCAATGACGTCAGGCGCCAGCGCCGTGTCGAGGCGGGTCACTTCATCGGCAGCGAGTCTCAGCTCCGTCGCCGCGGCGTTCTCTTCGAGATACGTCCTCCTCTTCGTGCCGGGGATGGGGACCACGTCGTCGCCTTTCTGCAGGAGCCAGGCGAGGGCGGTTGTCGCGGGCGAGACGCCGTGTGCCGCCGCGATCTCGCGCACGACGCCGGCGGCGCGCATGTTGTCGTCGAAGTTCGTGCCCTGGAAGCGCGGGTCATTCCGCCGGAAGTCGTCCTCCGGGTACTCCTCGGCGCGCCTGACGCTGCCGGCGAGGAAGCCCCGTCCGAGGGGGCTGAAGGGGACGAGGCCGATGCCGAGCTCGCGCAGGAGCGGGATGACGCGCCCTTCGAGATTGCGCTCCCACAGCGAGTATTCGCTCTGCAGGGCCGTGACCGGATGTACCGCATGGGCGCGACGAATGGTCTGCTCGCCCGCCTCGGAGAGGCCGAAGTAGCGCACCTTCCCCGCCCGCACCAGCTCCGCCACCGTGGCGGCGACATCCTCGACCGGCACGGCCGGGTCGACGCGATGCTGATAGAGGAGGTCGATCGTCTCGATGCCCAGCCGCTGCAGCGAGCCGTCCACCGCGGCCCGGATGCGCTCCGGCCGGCTGTCGACGCCGGTCATCTTCCCGGCCTCGATCTTCCAGCCGAACTTCGTGGCGATGACCAGCCCCTCCCGCCGCCCGCGCAGCGCCCGGCCCACCAGCTCTTCGTTGCGGTACGGCCCATAGACCTCGGCCGTGTCGAAGAAGGTGATGCCGAGGTCGATGGCGCGGTGGATCGTGGCGATCGACTCCTGCTCGTCGGCAGGGCCGTACGACTGGCTCATGCCCATGCAGCCGAGCCCGACGGCGGAGACTTCGAGAGAGCCGAGGCGGCGGGTTTTCATGGCGGCGAGTCTACCGCCGCGGAAGCCATGCGAAACGGTGGAACGAGCTTTTCCTGGACCTTGGCTTCGTCGAGGTCGGTAAAGCGGAAGAGGCAGGCACATTACCCTCGAGCAGGTCTTGTTACTGATCCGCCGGAAGGATGTGGAACATGCGCCGTCCGGAGTGACGCAGCGCACGGAAGTGGCGGTGGTCGAGTGTCAGGACGTCGGGGCACTGGTAACGCTCAGCCAGAACAACGATCGATGCATCCGACAGACCGATTTCGAGGTCACGGTACTTTTCCACGAGCAGTCGGGCCTTTTCGATATCGCCCCTGTCGAAGGGCGCCAACTCGTAGGCGCCGCGTGCCACTTCATCGAGCAGCATCAGCTCGGCATCGAGCCCGGCATACTTCTGGATCAGGTAATCGGTCTCCGCGAGCACGAACGGGGAGAGGATCCGGGGCGGTTCGACCTGGAGCAGTGCCTGAGCACACTCGCGATGATGGCGCTGGTCCGCAAAAAGGGCGGAAAGCAGGCCGCTCGTGTCCAGAAGGATCACTCGCCGAAACCGTCCAGCAACTCGCGAGCGCGCTCGGCGATGGAGGGATCACCCAGTGTCATCCCTGGAAAGGGAATGCGGGGCGGAGGCACCCCACGAACAAGAACCGCCGCCGCAATCGCGTCCCGAATCACCTCGGCTTCCGAACGTCCTTCCATCCGGGCCACGGTCTCGACACGCTCCTTGAGCTCGTCGGGAAGATAGAGCGTCGTCTTCTGCATACCATACGTTATACCATACGCGACGTGGAACGCCCATCCGGGTTGGTTGGGTAACGGCAGGCACGACCTATTTCAACCCCGACAACGGCATCAACTCGACCGTTACCGGGAGCTTCACATCCTCGGAGCCGCGGTGGACGGTAACCGTGTGCTGCGGTCCGGCCGTGGCGAAGTATGCCTTGAGCAGGGCGAGCGTCAGCTTCGCGGCGGGCGTGTCGTCGACGGCGGTGATGACGTCGCCCTTCTGGAAACCGGCACCGGCAGCGGGCGAGTCCTTGCCGACGGCGGTGATGTTGAAGGTGTGGAAGGCGTCGCCGCTGGCGATGATGGTGAGGCCGAACGTCGTCCGCTCGTGCATCGGCTGCGTCGTGTCGGGACCGGGCTCGAGGATCATCTCGCTGTGGCCGTAATCCAGGATCACGTCGTGGAAGCGGGAGAGGAGCGTCTCGCCGACGTTGCCGTCGAACGCGGGACTGGTGTACGCGCCGTTCCTGGCCACGGAGAAATTCACCGGCACGTGCGGCACGGAGATCCCGCCCATGGTGATGGCGTCGACCAGGCCGCGGACGTTGGTGGGCGCGTACGCCTCGACGTCGGGGGCGGCCACGTGCAGAACGTTGCGGGCCTTGTCGCCGGCCCGGTCGAGGAGCTGGTGCGCGGCGATGAACGGGGTGGTGAAGGTCATCGTGTCGGCGGCGCCGGCGTCGAGGATGAACCACGACTTGATCGTCTCGTCGCCGACGCGGATGCTGCCGTCGAGATACGGCTGCTCTCCCTGCATGACGAGGTGCACGCGTGCGCCGGGCTCCTTGGACGTGTCGTGGCCGCGGCCGTAGAGGATGAGCTGGTGCCTGGTGTAGTCGATGTCGACGACGAAGCGGCTGAGAAAGTCGTAGCCGAGGAGGCCGCCCATCGGCATGCCGTAGAGCTTTTCGAGGCCGCGCAGCTCCAGCACCCCGGCGTGCTGGTCGCGCAGCTCCACGTCGCCGATGCGTACGGTGACGTGCTCGGCGTACGAGCCGCCCGCCGACTGCTCGCCGCCGCCGATGGTCTGCAGCGCGCCGTACGGCTGGAGGTGGAGCTCGGCCAGGCGGGACTGGTTGAGGTAGTTGTGGTCGGCGCCCGTGTCGACGAGGAACCAGATCGGGCCGGCGCCGTTGACCGTGGCCAGGATCATGATGTGGTTGTTGTCGAAGTTGAACGGCACGACCTGCCGGCTCTGGTTGCGCAGGAAGAACGTGTCGTTCGCCCCGCCCTCGGGCTGCGTGAACGCGGGATGCGCGCTGGGATGCAACTCGACGGACGTGAGGTGCAGCTCGCTCTTCGACGGCCCCGTGGAGGCGGTCTCGCGGAACGCGACGCGCAGGCCGTCGACCTCGCGCCAGTCGGCGAAGGTGATGGTCAACTTCCCGTCGAACGACGGCAGCTCGGCGCGCGCCGGCAGTCCCGTGGCCGGATCGAGAACGACCGTCAGCGGCAGCCCGCCGGCCGGATGAAAGCGCAGCGTGTTCTCGGCCGCCAGCTCCGGCGCGCCGGCCGCACCTGTGAGGAGACCGAACCCGTGCAGCAGCGCGAAGGCCTGCTCGCGCTTCACGTCATCGCCGTCGAGGGGTGCTACGAACCCGTTCCAGTCGCGCTGCCAGGCCACCTTGCCGTCGTAGACGTCGAACGACTGATCGTGCCCGTGATCGACCTTCTCGCTCCGCGCAGGCGCGCGTGTCACCCACTCGTCGCACGTCCCGCGCGTCCCGTCGTCCGAGACCTCGCCCACGCGGTGAATGACGTCGACGGAGGCGATGCGCTCGGTGCCGCCGGCGGCCGTGA
>CAZYTO010000188.1:0-11242 GCA_964650405.1 uncultured Thermoanaerobaculia bacterium
ACGTGCGTCCGCAGGTTGGGTTCCCCTGCGAGGACGCGGAAGTGTTACAGGCGGCAACAATGGCTGTGAGTCGGATCGGACGAATAGTACGGATGGGCGAAGTGAGGTACGACCACCTCGATCCGCCCGCCCACCCGGACCACCCGGGCCATCTCATCGAGCAGCCGTCCGACGTCCGGGACGTGCTCCAGAAAATGGCTGGACGTGACGAGGTCGGCCGAGGCATCGGGAAACGCGCCGAGGGCCTCGGCGGCATCGGCAACGAGATCGACGCCCTCGTAGTCGAAGGCATCGATTCCGATCGAGCCGGCGTATCGCTTTCGGGGACCGCATCCGAGCTCCAGGGTCACGGGGCTGCGCTCCGCCAGCATCGAAAGCACGAGGTGCTTGTCGATCATCGCTTCGATCAGCTCACTGGATCCGGCGCGGTCATCCGGCGCGTCGAAGCCGCCTGCGTAACCGTGAGCAGGAGACAGAGGCCGACCAGAATCATCGAACGATGGCGGAAGAGCGTGCCGAAATTGCTGATCGTATACGTGAGGAGGACGTCGATGCCGCAGGTCATCAACGCCACGAGCCAGAAGGAGGGATCGCGCAGAGCGCCGCCCATCACTCCCCGCACGACGTAAAAGACGACGAAGAACAGAAGGGCGTCGAACAGCAGCGTGTCGGCATCCACGACCGGCCATAATGCGCCGCCGCCCCCGACGTGAATCAGGCCGAGCGCTTCGCTCACGAAGCGCGGGATCGTGACCGCGGCGGTGCCAGCAGCGATGCGGCGGATGGCCGACTTCGGGACGCCGGAACGTGCGGCCGCCGGAGGACGCTTTGCCGTTTGCAGGGAATGCCTTGGCGTGGCGATCGCCGGCCGGATGCGCCCCGGCGACGCGGAAGGAAGGAGGGGGGTCTGGCCGGATGATGCTGAGGCCGCCGGATCCTCCGTCACCGGGATGCTCTCCTCCGTCTGTCCTTCCTGGATCTGCGAATTGCCGCCCGCGGCGTCGAACTTCTCTCTCGAGCGTTCCACGACTCCGGCGATGTCGCGGGAGTCGCGCATCATCTCGGCAGGGTTGGCCGTGCTGAGCAGCCGGATCACCGGCTCCGGGAGATACGGTCCGCTGCCGACGGCCACGACCTGAGGCAACAACAGGAAGATGGCGACGTTCACCACTCCCGCCATCAGGCGCTGCCGGCTGGCAAGGACCGTGGTGAGCATGAACGGGAAGGACGCCACGCAAAGCAGGAACGCGAAATACCAGCGAACTCCGGCAATGGCATAGACGATAAGAACCATCAACGCCAACGCTGTGACCAGGCGGAGCGGCCGAACCGCCCCTCCTGTCCACGCCCTCCGCCACATGCCGCAGGCGGCGACGAACGCCGCGACGGCGGACACGAAAAAGGCGTCCTTCAGGGGCTGGGTCGACCAGAGCACCAGCGAGGGGGAAAAGCTGAGCGCCGCGAGGGCGATGAGCGTGGGGCGGCCCAGCTTCCCTTCCTTCTCCACGAGGCTGAGGATCGCCTCGCAGCCGGCGAGATAGGCAAAGAGATTGAGCAGCACCCCCACCGCCGCCACCGTTCCGAAGAGGAGGATGAAGACGGCCAGGACCTGGATGAAGACCGGCGAAGGCAGGGAGCGATCCACGAGAAGCAAGGCGCGCCAACCGCTGCTGAGAAGGGACCGTCCGTAACCGAAGTAGGCGCCCGAATCGATGGCGAACTTCCAGAAGCCGTCACCGTCCTGCAGACTCCGCGCGAGAGGGAGATGCGCGTACGAGACCCAGAAGAGCACCTGTCCGCTCACCGCCCGGGCAAGCAGACCGCCGCCCACGATGAGAGCAACAGTCGCATCACGGTACGCCACGCGCCGCCACAACTTCCAGAGGAGTAGACCGGCGATGGCGGCCAGCAGCGTTTGTGCGACTGCGGTCGCGTAAGAAAGCATTCGAGAGAGGGTCGGAGTCTACGTGGGGTTGCAGACAGGGTCAAGATAACTGATGTGGCGTGGGTGACGTCATCGCGGCAGCGAGGCGGCGGCCGGCGTTTCCACGGCCTTGTCCGTCAGTCCGGCGGGCTTCCTGCGCAGCAAACGAATCGCGGCCGTACCGAAAATGGAGAAGGACACGAGCTCGGCCAGGGCAATGCCCGAGGCGACTCCCCACAGCCCGAACCATTTCACGAACGTGTATTGGGCAGTGAGCGACACGGCCACGGTCACGAACGAAAGCTTCGCCGTGATGCGCTCGTGACCGAACGACTGCAGCAGGAGTCCGGAAAGAACCGTCCCCGTCGTCACGGCGGCGATCGAAGCAAAGGCGACGACGAACGGCATCGCCGACGGACCTACGTGCAGCACACGGGTGACGAGGCTCCAGCCCGCGACGAGCATGACGATCCCGGCGCCGACGGCGGCAATCGACATCGCCGCAGCGGCCAGGACCGCGGAACGGATTCTCCCGATCTCCCCCTTCGCCGCAGCCGTGGTGAACACCGGGTACTTGAGGAGGCTGATCGACACCGGAAGGAGAAGAAAGACATTCTGGAGCGCCGTGGCCACACCGAACAGTCCGATGTCCGCGTGGCGGAAGTGCTCCACGATGAAGACCGAAAAACGCGAGTAGACCGCGGCGAGGATGGCCTGGATGCTGAACGGCCAGAGAGCGAGAGCCATGGCCGGAAGATGCCTCGGCGCGGCGCGGAACAGCCTCGGGCGGCCCCACAGGAGCAGCGCGGCTTCGACCGCCTTTCCGGCGGCAAAGGCGAGGATCAGCGCGTGGGGGCTCGCACCGCCGCGCAAGACGAGGAGGGCGCCCAGGGCGAATACTCCCAGCCCGGCCGCTACCGCTCCGCCGATTCCGGCCACCTCGCCGGACACGATGCGATCACTGACACCGTTCACGCTGTAGATCGAAATGGGATAGAGCAACCCGAGCTCGATCGCGAAGCGGACCGACTCCGCGGGCAGTCGCCCGGTCACGCCCAGCAGCCAGGTGAGCAGCAGCCAGGCCGCGGCGATGCCGAGCCGCAGGGCGTTGGCGGTTGCCACTGCCGATCCACGCTCCTGCTGCAGGCGCTCCAGCGCCAGCTCACGCGGCAGCCAGCGCGTACAGCCCCAGTCCACCGCCATCAGGCCGATGGCGACGAAGGAGCTGGCCAGGGTGTACAGGCCGAGCTCCGTGAGACCCCATCGATGGCCGATATACAGACCGAGAAGGATGGGCATTCCTCCGTTCAGCCCGCGGAACAGCACCAGCGGAACGACCTGGAAGAGTCGGCGGAAGCGGCCGGCCACAGCCGTGAGTTCGATCACACGGGCACCGCGGCCTGCCCTTTCGCGGCCGCATCGCGCAACACCGCTGCAAGGCGCGGGGACAGATCGCTGATCGCGTAACGCTCCAGCATGTGCCGCCTGCCGGCGGCGCCCATACGCTCCCGCAGTTCCGGATCACGCAGCAGGCGCTCGAGCGCCGACTGCCACTCATCCGGGTTCCGCGCGGAGAAATGCGTCACACCGGCCTCGCCGAGATCGCGGACGATTCCCACCGGACTGGCCACGTACGGCACGCCGCAGGAGAGATACTGAAAGGCCTTCAGTCCCGACTTCCCCTCGGCCCAGTTTTCTTCCGGCAGCGGGTAGAGACCGACGTCCAGGCTTCGGAAATCCTCCACTTCGCGCTCCAGGCGCCACGGCAGCAACTCGACGTCGATACCGCGCAGCCTGAGCGAGGTCTGCCCCGATCCCACGACGCGCAGCCGAAAGGGAACGGACCGGGCCACGGTCTCGAGGAGCGGGAGAATCGATTCCAGGTAGCTCCATGTGCCGTGTGTTCCGATCCAGCCCACGAGCGGCAGAATGCCGTCGCTATCGCCGCTCGACCGTTCCTTCGGAGTGAACACAGCCGTGTCGACCACGGTCGGGACGACGATCGCCGGCGCGCCCAGCGTGCGGGCATATGAAGCGATCGTTTCATTGCCGCAGACGACCGTGCGCGCATGCCGGATGAGCCAGTTCGTCTTGCCGGCGGATTTCAACGCCGTCGCCAGGCGGCCGTACACCGGACTCTCCATGGCGATCCAGGTGGCGTCGTCGAGGTCGAGCACGAGCGGGATTCGGGCCACGGTACCGGCGAGCCATTCGACCCAGGGCGGACCGAAGAGCATCGCCTCGCGCTGCACGAAGACGACGTCGGCCGCGAGAATCCGCAGAAGTTGCGCGACCCTCCGCACGATCGCCAGGAGCAGCCGGCAGGCGGTGCGAACGAGTTTCTTCCGGTCGTAGAGTCCTTCGAAATCGGCGGCCGTGAGGAACGGGAGAAGGGTGACAACGATCCCCGCGTCTTCGAGTGAGGGAAGGTACTGAGCCACACGGAAACGGGTGGCCGCTGCCTCGACCGGAAACGTTGCCAAAGCAACGACTTGTACCGGTCGCGCGCTGCGGGCGCTCCGCTCCGACTCCTCGGTCACGGGCGGGCTAACAGGCGCTGGTTAAAGCCGATTCCGGTACCAGAAACAAGTGGTTATCGCCGGACCGCCGCAAAAAAAGACACTTTTTGTGTCCTACATCACGGCCAGTAAGGCATAATCCCCCGAGATTTCCCGCATCCTGCAACCAGTACAAGGAGGAGTGAATCATGGCCCGCAATCGGTCGCGCTCAATTATTCTCGCAATAGGTCTAACCGTAGCCGCGAGTGCCGCGCACGCACAGGCAACTCGCACATGGGTGTCAGGGGTGGGAGATGACGTGAATCCGTGCAGCCGCACGGCTCCGTGCAAGACATGGGCAGGCGCCATCTCGAAGACCGCCAGTGGCGGCATCATCGACGCGCTGGATCCGGGTGGGTTCGGAGCGTTGACGATCACCAAGCCGATCGTGCTCGAGGGCAACGGCACCTTGGCCAGCACCCTTTCGTCCGGTGTGAACGGCATCATCGTCAACATCACGTCGGGAACGGGCCGCAATGTCATCCTTCGCAACATTCTGATCGACGGCAGCGGCACGACGCTGGGAACCAACGGCGTCCGCTTCATCGCCGGCGATTCGCTGCTGGTGGAGGACTGCTACATCAAGTCCTACTCCCAGGCGGGCATCGACTTTGAGAACGACAGCGGCATCGGGCAGCTCATCGTCCGCCGTACGTCGATCGCCCAGACGGCCCAGGCCATCCTCGTGAAGCCGGCTGCCGGCGCGACGGCTGCTCGCGCCTCCATCCAGGATTCGCTGCTCACTACGAGTGCAGCGGGCCTGCGCGCTGAAGACAAGGCCAACGTCAACATCTACGAGAGCCGCGTTTCCGGCAACTTCGGCGACGGCGTGGTGTCGTTCGCCGCCGGCGGCGTCGGCACGGTGGTCGTCGTGGCCAACTCGCAGATCTCGGGCAACACCGGCGCCGGCCTGAAAACCATCGGCGCCAATGCCTTCCTCAAGGTGTCCGCCTCGAACATCACCGGCAACGCCACCGGCCTCGATCATTCGGGCGGCGGCACTCTGGAGACGTACCAGAACAACGTGTTCGTGCTCAACTCGACGCAGGGCACGTTCACCGGTAACGCCGTCCCGGGTCTGCAGTAACTTCCCTCTCCAGGATCTCGACGAAGCCGCCCCTCGCGGGGCGGCTTTTTTGTCGGCTCACAACTACTGGAAGTAGCCGGTCACGTCGAGGATCACGTGAACGCTGCCGGAGTTGTTGTAGACAGAAAGATCGGTTGAAGCAGTGGAAAGGCCGACGATCGCTCCGTTGGCCAGCGCCACGTCGGTCTGGGCGAAGTTGATCGTCGAGACGTTGGGACGCGCGCCGCCGGAGGGCCACAGCGTAAGGAAGCTGGAGGTTGTGGCTCCCGTGATCGTGACGTTGAGGGAGACGGCCTTGGCCGAGGTGGGGACACCGCAGTTGCCGCGGACGGCGAAATCACGCTGCGCGTTCGAGCCAAGGATCGGGCCTCCGTTCGTGCCGGCCGGATTACGGGTGTCGACGACGCGGCAGGGCGCCACAGCGAAGAACTGATACGGTCCGCTCTGGGCTTGGACCGAGACGGCTCCAAGCGACGCGGCAATGGTGAAGAAAAGGAGCTTCGAAAGCATGCGTGTGTTCATTTGAAGTACCCCGATACGTCGATGAGGAAGTCGAGAGGAGAGCCGGCGGCGTTGAACACGTTGATCGAGCCGTCGGCGCCGATGGTGATTCGCGCGTTATTGGCTAGGGTTCGGCCGGTGGAATAGTTGATCGTGCTGACCACGGGCCGTACGGTATTGGCCGGGCCGGGATAAAGCGTCACGAGACCGACCACGGGGGGACTGACAACGGTGACGTTGACGGCCAGCGACGTCGCGCCCACTGGCACGCCGCATTTCCCGGTAACCACGAGGTTCCGCATTCCGTTCGCCGGGATGGCGCCTCCCCCGCGCGTGTCGAGGACCCTGCACGGAGAGATGAGGAAGAAGCTGGCGCCGGTGATCGGCTGCACGGTTACGGTGGCGGTGGCACTGTCTGCCGACCCGCAGGGGTTGCTGACGCGGACCCAGTATGAGGTCGTGCTCGAAGGCGTCACGTTGACGGAAGCACTGGTGGCCCCGTTGATTGGAGTGGTCGTCACACCCGAAGTGCCGATGTACCACTGGTACGTCAGCGAAGAGCCGCTGGCAATGACGCTGAGCGTCGCACCCGTGCCCGCCGGCACGGTGAGCGATCCCGGCTGGGTGGTGATGGACGGGGGGCCTGTGCACTGATTGGGGTCGCAGATGGTTCCCGGGTAAACCGCGTTCACGGCGTGCTGATCCCACGTCTGCAACACGGCGTTCAGCCCCGTGCTGATGAACGACTTCATGATGGCGTTCTGCGAGCATTCCAGGGACGGATCGCTCGTGCAGGCGCCGGAGTCGTCGCGCGTGTGATCGGAGTGACGGAATCCCAGCGTGTGGCCCACTTCATGGGTGACGGCGCTGTTCCAGTCGCCGTTGTTGAAGAGCAGCGTGCAGTTGGCGATGCCCTGGTTCATCTCGACGTCGCCTTCCTGAATGTTGGAGAAGGTTTCACCGCCGAGAACGTTCGATCCCGAGGCATTGGTGATGCCTCCCAAGCCGAGCACGCCGCTGTAACCACTGCTGGAGCAGGTGAACGGCGACACGCCGTAGGACGTCAGGTTGCGCTCGAAGAGGATCGTATTCGCGCCGTCCGGGGCATGCAGACCCTGCGTGTGCGTGCCATTGTCGGTTCCCGCATAGGCGTAGTTGACGTTCGAATTACAGTCGTTGTTCCACGCCGTGAACGCGGTGGTGATGGCCGTGACGCCTCCTCCCGGCGCTCCGGGCTCCGTGGTCGTACCGCTGAAAAACGACACGGCGGCCGGGAAGGTGACCCACCGTCCACCCTGGGAGCCGACGATGGGGATCGTGTAGGACGTGGCGGTGAACGGCGCAATGTTCGGAACGGGGATCAGCGCCGTCGCGCTCTTCCGCGGCCCGCCGGGCTCGTCGAGGAAATAGTTCTCTTTCCCCGTCCCGCCGCGGCTCTCCGTGCGCACGAACTCGAGAAAGCGCGCCGCGTCGCGGAGCCGCTCGTGATGTGGGGCCAGGTTCGGATCCCAGCCGTTGATCTCGTTCGCCTCACGCGCCAGCACGGAGCCGCCGGCGCGGAAGGTGAACTTTCCGAGCACGATCTCCGTGACCGCCCAGTGCCCGCTGCCCGTGCGCGTGAGCAGCAGCAGCGATCGCTCGCTCTCTTCGAATCGGGGAACGCCCGGGATGGCCAGGGCCCGGCCGTGATACTCCCCTCCGGGCTCGACGATGGTCGGCGATTGGATGACCCCGTCGCCCTTCAGCGTCTCCTCGACGCGGATCGTGGTGACGGTCTCGATGCCGCCTTCCTCGTTGATCTGCGTGTAGGAGGACAGCGGCGTCGCGATTACGATGGCGTCGGCGCGACGGATCAGGTCACGGTCGGGGGGAACGACGAAGGATGCAGCAAAAGCAGGAGCCGCCGCGAGCGCGAGCGTGGCCAGAATCGCGCTTCGAGGCCGGCGGAGAGAATACGAGTCCATGGGGTCCCTCTCATCTGATGCGCTTTTCATGATCAGCGCCACCAGGGGCCGCGAGTGTGAGCGGCGTTACAAAAGAGGGCTAATTGTGTGAGCTGCGTTACATTTCTGGTCGTTCGGATCCCTGCTCAATCGTGGTCAGAAGGTACTCGCCGTACGTACTCTTCTTGAGGCGTGCCGCCTCACGCCGGATGTCGTCCGCGGTCATGAGGCCGAGGAGGTAGGCGATCTCTTCGGGGCAGGCGATCTTCAGACCCTGGCGCAACTCCACCTGCTCGACGAAATTTGCCGCTCCGAGGAGCGACTCCTGCGTGCCCGTATCGAACCATGCGTAACCGCGCCCGAGTTGCTCCACGTTCAGCGCTCCCAGCTCGAGATAACGGCGATTGAGGTCGGTGATCTCGAGCTCGCCGCGAGGCGACGGCTTCAGCGTCTCGGCGAGACCGGTCACGCGGGAATCGTAGAAGTAGAGACCGGTCACGGCGAAGTTCGACTTCGGCTGGGGCGGTTTCTCCTCGATGCTGACAGCCCGCCCCTCGGAGTCGAACGCCACGACGCCGTAGCGCTCCGGATCGTGGACGCGGTAGGCGAAGACGGTGGCCCCTTCCACCCGCGCACTGGCCCGCCTCAGCCCTTCGGTCAGCCCGTGACCGTCACAGATGTTGTCGCCAAGGATCAGGCAACTGGGCGACGAGCCGACGAACTCCCGTCCGATCAGAAGGGCCTGGGCCAGACCCCCCAGGCGCGCGCCGCTCCGGGCCGCCTTCCGTGCCCAGCCCTTCCCCACCAGCCTCTTCAACGCCCTGCAGACAATCCAGGCCCGCATCACCAGCGAGCCGGAGGTCGCCGAGAACCTGATCGCCTCCCTCGGCGATCGGCTGCGGGCGCTGCTCCAGGCCGGGGAGCGCGACTTCGCGCGGCTGCGCGATGAGCTCGAGTTCGTCGAGCGCTACCTCGGACTCCAGACCGGCCGCTTCGCCGATCGGCTGACGGTGCACCTGCAGACGGGCGCCGACGTGCCCGCCATCTGGGTGCCGAGCCTGATCCTCCAGCCGCTCGTCGAGAACGCCGTCGTTCACGGCCTGGCCGACCACAGCGGTCCGGTGCGGATCGACGTGACCTGGGATCTCTCGCCTTACCGCCTGCAGCTCAAGGTGGTGAACTCGGTCGGCTCGAGCAGTGCTCCCCGGTCCGGGAGCCTCGGCCTTCGCAACGTGCGCGAGCGGCTCGCGGTGCAGTTCGGCGGACGCGCGGTCCTGTCCTCGGGACCCGGAGATGACTCGACCTGGGTGGCGACGCTGCATCTGCCGGTGCTGCGCGAGTGGCACCCGGAGGCGAGTCCCGCGCTCGCGGCGGCGCCGCCGTGAGGGCCATCATCGTCGACGACGAGGTGGCCGCGCGCAAGGTCCTGCGGGATCGTTGCGCCACCGAGCAGGACATCGAGGTGATCGGGGAGTATGCCGACGCCGAGAGCGCGCTCGCGGCGCTGTCGCGTGAGACGCCGGACATCATCTTTCTCGACGTCAAGATGGGGCGCGTCTCGGGGATGCAGCTCGCTCAGGCGCTCGAGCCGGGCACCGCCCCCCCCGTCGTGTTCGTCACCGCCTTCGACCGCTACGCGCTCCAGGCCTTCGAGGTGAACGCCGCGGATTATCTCTTGAAGCCCTTCGACCGCGAGCGCTTCCGCACCATGTTGCACCGGGTGCGGGAGCGCTACGCGGCGCGCCACTCCGCCAACTACCAGATCGCGGCGGCGACGCTCACCGAGCTGCAGCGTCTGTCGCACTCGCGCCTCGAGGCGCGGCCGCGCCTGCTCGCCGAGACCGGCGGCACGCTGCACATGGTGGACGTGGCCCAGATCGAGCTCGTCACCGCCGACCGCAACTACGTGGTCCTCACGGTCGGCAAGGAGACGTTCCACGCGCGCAGCACGCTCATCCAGGCCGAAGAGTCGATGCGCTCGCAGCCGATGCTGCAGATCAACCGCTCCTGCATGGTGAACGTGAACCACGTCCGCGAGGTCAGCCGCACGCCGCGCGGTGATTATGTGTTCGTCCTGAGCGGCGGTACCACCGTGACGAGCAGCGAGCGCTTCCGCCCGCGGGTGCGCGAGCGCATCGGCCAATTCGTGGTCGGCGGCACGACGGACTGATTCCGGGACGACCGTAGGCGATTCGTGGATGAGCGCGAGAAAGCGCTCTGGACTCGGTACGCCCGAGCCGGTGTGATACTCGCCATGGATCTGCTCATCGTCGACCGCGAGCCGGCCGCCCGATCGGGTCTCAAGAGACTCTGCGAGGGCGCGCCGGACATGCGCGTGGTCGGCGAGGCGGGCACGGGCGCCAAGGCCCTCGAGGCGGTGGAGTCGCTGCGGCCGGACCTCATGCTCCTCGACGCCGACCTGCCCGACATGTCGGGGTTCGACGTGCTCAGGGCGCTGAGGCGCCGACACCAGCGGCGCACGATTCTCATCACCGCCACCGCCCAGGATGCGCCCGGTGCCTTCGCCGCCGGCGCCCTGGATTTTCTTGTGAAACCGGTCGGTGCCGAGGCGTTCTCCGCCTCGATCCTCAGGGCCCGTGCGCGCCGCATGCAGTCCGCCGCGGGGGCGCTCAGCGCACGCCCGGTCGCACCCGCCGCCGCGCCCCGTGAGAACGGCTTCGGCCGGCCGCTCTTTCTCGTCGGCGAGCGCGAGCATCGCCTGTACCCGCTCGATCCTCTCGAGATCGACTACGTCGAGTCGGCCGGCAACTACGTGACCTATCACTTGGCCGGCACGGCCTACATCGCCCGCGAGTCGATCAAGCGGCTGGACGCGCTGCTCGCGCCGGCGGGGTTCATGCGGATCGAGCGCTCCCTTCTCCTGAATGTCCGTGCCGTTGCTTACGCCCAACCGGTCGGCCACGGCAGCTTCGTGTTCACGCTCGTATCGGGCGCCCGCCTCCACTCAGGCCATGCCTACCGCGACACGATTCTCGCGGCTCTTCCCCTCAGGCGGCGGGCGCCTGGTCCTTTACCAGCGTCTCGTTGACGATCAGGTTCAGCTCCCAGGTCTTGCCGCCATCGACCGAGAAGGACTGCTCGAAGCGGCAGTGGGTCGGCGTGAGGACCGACACCTCGAATCGAACCTGGATCCTGCGGCCGTTGTAGCCCTCCTCGTCGAAGAACTCGCCGTGGCCGCCTTCGAAGTGGCCGATCGCCGGCGGGCTC
>CAZYTO010000189.1:0-11169 GCA_964650405.1 uncultured Thermoanaerobaculia bacterium
GCGCCTTATCTGTCTTTATCTTCTTGCATTTACGCACGCCAAGGACAGGAACTAGATAGCTTCGCGGGTCCGAAAGCTCGGGTGTGGTGTCCCTGGATCGTGCGATGCTGTGTTTACTTGATCGGCGGATCGAGAAGATGCAGAGTCGTCAGAGGGTGGACCTGTACGGAGCGTCACGAAGGGCTGGCAGCATCGCGGCGATCGCCCTGATCGCCGGGACCGCGCTGGTCGTGGGAAGCGCCGCCGGCTTCCGGTTCATCACCGGTTTGCCGGACAGCGAGCCTCTGCGCGCTCCCGATGCCGTTCACGGCGCTGCGCACTATGACCCGATGCCCTTCCTCATCGCGCGCAATGTGCTCGAGGTCCGCGTGAACACGCCCCTCACCGTGCGGGAGCTGCTGGAAGGAAACCGTCTCAACAAGCCGAATCTGCGCAACCAGGTCCTCCAGCAGCTCGGGAATCCGTCGCTCGACTCGATGGTCCCTGCCGGAACGACCTTGAAGCTCAACCTCACGCCGGAAGCAGGTGACGTTCCGGCCACCTCGGGCGGGAAGCGACAGCCGTGAGGTACCTCTGCAAAGACTGCTGGATCGCCCACACTCCGGCCACGCTGCTGGCGCGCTGCCACGTCTGCGACGCGAATGCGAACATCCGGCGGCTCGACCCGTTGCAGTCGCTGGCAGCGACGACCGAGACCGCCCCGGGCGAGCGGCCGGAGCTCGTCTGCCGGCGCCATCCGGCGGAGGCGCTGGAGATCTTCTGCGGAGAGTGCAGGCACCCGCTCTCGCCCCGCAGCCTGCTCAACGAACGGAGCGTCATGGCCGTGCTGGGGGCGACGGGCTCGGGGAAGACCTGCCTGCTCTGGGCGCTGCGGCAGCACCTGGCCGGTGCGAACGGATTGCCGCTGCAAATCCGCCAGTCGCTCGGCGACAGCGATGAGCAACTGGAAACGGCCGTTCAGGCTCTCTTCATCGCCGGGCAGGCACGGACGACGCAGCGCCAGGATGCCGTTACGCGCAACTACGCGTGGGAGTTGATGACGACCGTCCAGCCGCGGCGATCGGCTCTGGTGGCCTTTCACGACGCGGCGGGCGAGGTATGGAACGATCTCGATCGGCTCCCGCGCGACGGATTTGAAAAGCTCCTGCGGTACCTCGACCTCATCGGCGGCGTGATCTTTCTCATCGACGGCGAGCAGTTGGCGGAGACGTTGACCGAGCCCCGCGGCCGGAGCACGCGCAGCCACGCCGCGCGGATCGAGTCGCAGGAAATCGCCATCGTCGATGCCCTGGCACGAAGGCTCGGCCCGAGGAAGAGGGAAACGCCGGTGGCAGTCGTCGTCTCCAAGGCGGACGTGTTGTGGGATGACTCGCGGTGGGCCGTGTTCCGGCCGGGTCAGGCCGGGCGGGAGTCGAGGGACGTCTCCGCCGCCGTGAAGGCATTGCTGGCGGCGGCCAACCGCGGAGCGATCGCCGCCGCCTTTGAAGAGTCATTCGGAGCGGTGGGGTACTTCGCGGTATCAGCGTTCGGACGGAGCATCGCCACGGGCGATCCTCTCTCGGCCGGGAACATCGAGCCGGCCAGGATCGAGGATCCGCTGCTCGCTCTCATCGGTGAGGAGGTCGCCGATGGGATTGCGTAACTTCGAGCTGTATCACCGTGTATTCGCGCACGATGCCTCGGCCGGCGCTACCGGCATGCGCAACGTGCCGATGGGCGACCGGGATGCCGCGACGATCGTGCCCGCGAACGTGCTGGCCCGGCTGGATGAGCTGCTGCAGAGTCTCGACCCCGAGGGAGCAATGCCGGCGTTCGCCGTACAGCGCTTCCTGATTCCTCCGGCCATCGGCTCGATCGCCTGCCTGGCCGTCTGTCATCCTTCACGCCGCGACGGAATGGATCGTCCCGCCCTGGTGACCCACGCCCGGGTGGTGCGAGTCGAGGCGGCCGAGGCATGGCTCGACGTGGACGCGCTCATCCGCCTGGCCGGGGACTTCCCCGGCGACGTGCTGCAGGGCCCGCTGGAGGGTGCGTTCACAGAGTATCTCGATGCGAGCGAGCCGTCCGTCGAGCTCACCGGATGGGATTCGACAGGGTTCGAGAGCGTGCCGCGCGACTTCGCGCGCGACGTGATTGCGGCCTGCCTCTCGCGCTGGAGCCGGAGCGAAGCGGTGTTTCACGTCGAGCCGCGGGACTCGACTCCGTTGCTGCTGGACATTGCCGCGGCGTGGTCCGCTCTGCCGCTGTACGGGCAGATGAACTGTCCGTTCAGCCTGCACGCCCAGCGCGGAGCGCGCGTCAAGGCGCTCTTCAGCACGGTCGCACCCGACAGCGAGGTGGTCTCGGAGAACCTGAAGCGGTTCGCGGCCGAATACACCAGTTGGATTCACGATCGCCCGGATGACGTCCACTTCCTGACCGAGGATCGCGAGATCCGCGAGCTGAAGGGCCTGGAGGCGCGGTTCGGGGAAGTGAAGAATGCGGCGCCCCTCGTCCTGGTCGCCGGAAGCACAGCCGGGAATCCGGAAGGAGCGATGAGCAGGAAAAAGCGGCAGGGCGGTGCGGAACGGAGCGCCATGAGAGGCGGACTCGATGAAGCGGTCGTCACCGCCATCAACGCCGATGTCAAGGCGGCCGAGGAGTCCTTGCGGGGATTAGGTTGAAGGCCGGCGGGGGAAAACGGGCGGCCGGGCGCCGCGCCCCAGGGCCCGCAACGAGTCCGGGCCCCATCCGTTCGAAGAAGCCATGCGCCGCGTGGTGCCGTGGCTGCCGGTCATCGGAATCGTCACAGCCGTCGCCCTCATCGCCGGCCTCGTGTACCTCGGCTGGACCGGGCGCGCCGCAAGTACGGACCTCGCGGAGCTGGAAGAACGGATTGCGACGCTGGAGGCGGCGCAAACGGCGGCGCAGCACGGGAAGCCTCCAGCGCCGGGACCGGGTACAACGGTGCAGCCCGAGCATCCTCGCCTCGTTCCGGCGACCGATCTGCCGGGGGACGGCTGGGCGCAACAGTTCCTCGGCCTTTCGGAGAGCGACCCCAAACGGCTGGCCGGCATCGCCGACCGGATCGTTTCGGACGATGAGCAGAAGGGCATGGAGGGCAACCTGCCGGCGAAGCTCGCGAAGATCCGCAAGAGCCTCGCGGCCGGGACGAAACTGACAAAGAGCGACCGGTCCCTGTTGCGCACCGTGCTCGTCGCGTGCATCGCCGACCATGCGGCCCAGGACGGCGATCCGGTGGTGAAACTCGACGGCACGTTCGGCGGCATCCCGAAACCGCTGCTGCAACGCGTCAAGACGCATTTCGGCGTCGTCTCGAGGCCGGGCACCGACGAGCAAACGGCGGACTTCGAGGCTGAAGTCATCCTGCGCTGGGCAAAGGAGCAGGGGCTTTGACGGCGCGCTTCCGGATCGAGCACGCCCTGGTCATGGACACGGACCACCTCCCGGGCGGGGGCGGCTACGCCGTGACCGGCATGTCTCCGGGTCTGTCCGAAGGGGAGCGGATCTTCGTGTCGGACCATTTCGGGATCAGCGACTTCCTGCACGATCCGGGAAACGAGCGTGACGTCTACTTCAGTGTGGAGCGCGTGCCCGGCGGCCGGACCGCGTTCACCGTGCGCTTCAAGAACGGGACACGGCGCGGCGGGTCACAGAACCGGCTGTTCGTGCACACGCTCTTCCTCGACGACGAACTGCTCGCGGCGCTGCACGGTCTGCCGTGGCTCCTTTACGACCAGCCGTTGCGCCTGAACGGACGTGACCTCTACCTCACCAACGACGTCGCGCCGCTCCTCGACGCCGGGTTTCCGGCCTTGGAATGGAGCAACAGCATTCCGGACGGCGAGGCATTTGCCAACCTCCGCGATCGCTATACGCAGTTCTCCCAACGCTTCGCGCAGTCCGGAGCGTCGGGGGGAATCTCCGGCTTCGACGCCGTGGCAGCCGTGCTGGAGGCGGTACGGTCCGGCCGGCGCGCCGTTCTCCCTCAGGGGATGCTCTTCGAGCAGTTGTCGCTGCTGGCCTGGTCGATGCTGCCGCCGGCGGACCGCCTGTCCCTGCCCTGGACCCAGCACGACAGCCGTGCGGCGGCATCATCCCTCGGCGTCGCCAACGCGGAGCGCCCCGAAGGCGCGTTCGTCGATCTCCGCGTACGAGCGTCCGAGGCCATCCGGCGCGTCGTGGAGTACAACACGCACGACGCCGAGAGCTGGCGGAACCTACACGCCGCCACCGGTGCGCACGGCATCAGCCTCCGCTCGGGCGACCTGGAGTGGTGGCTGCGCTGGTGCGATTCGCTGGAAGACCTGCTGGCGCATCCGCTGGCGCCCGACGAGGAGCTCATCCCGAAGCTGGAGCGCGTAGCGCAGTCCGTGCGCGCGGGCCACCGCGAGCCCTGGGTGAACGAGATGGAGGTGCTGCGGTTTCTCCTGGCGCTGATCAACCGCTCCATGGAAGCGGGACAGCCGCGCGAGATCGCCGTCCAGCGGTGGAACGGCCTCTTTCACAGGACCAACATCGCCGAGGTGGTCTTCCGCCGCCCGCCGCCGGTGGAGTGGCTCGACCAGAGCGAGACGCGGATCGGCGCGGCCCTCGTTGCCGAGTGTTTCATGGCGGGATCGGAACAGCTTCGAGCCGGCGCGGACACACGGGCCAGGGTCGCGGAGTGGCTGCTCGAAGGGGATCGCCTGAAGCGCGTACCGGTGGCTACCGCAGGCCGGCTCCTGGAGCGACTGGCCACGGACCGTTCGGCGCTCCTCCGCCCGATGATCGAGTCCACACTCCGCCTCCCGCGGGCGCTGCGCGAGCTGGCGGCAGTGCTGCCCGAGAAGAAGCAGGAGCTTGGACCCACGTTCATCGACGTCATCGTTTCCGCCACGCGGGCCGGGAACGAAGACGCGGGCTGGTTCGCCGAGCAGAAGCTGCTGCCCCAGCTCGCCGCCAACGCGGACCTCGCCAACCGATTGAGCGTGGACGAGGCCATGACGGTGGGGGAGGCGCTCCGCGGGCAACCGGCGACGTACGCCCACTTTGCGGCCGGGATGCGGCCGGAGGTGATGGCGGCACTGGTCGGTCAGGTCGAGGCCTGGCTGGCAGCCAGCCGTAAGGCGGGGCTTCCGCTGGCGCGTCAGATGCTGGAACTGGTGAACCGCGGCGCGCTCTCCGGTGTGGTGGTGGAGCGTCTCGCATTCGCGGCGGCGGAAGCAGGCGAGCCGTCCCGGCTCTGGCTGCCGGCGGCGATCGACGTGGCGAAGGAGATCGACGCAAAGGCAAGCCCCGTCATCCGGGAAGCGTTCATCGAGCGCGTACGACGGCTGGCGCCGCGAACGACGACGGAGGAGAAGGTCGCGGTCCGCCAGATGGCGGCGGCCCTCCGCCAGGCCGCCGGCGAACGGCAGCGTGCGCGGACCTGCATGCTCGCGCTGGTCGCCTTTACCCGCCCGTCATGGAGCTCGGCCGCTCCGGCGCTTTCCTCGGCCCTCCAGATCGCCATCGCCTCCGGGTTCGCGCGAGCGGACGAGTGGTGCGAGGTCGTTGCGGACCTCGTCGCCCTGCAGATACGCAACCGCACGCTGTCATCCACCGCGGCCACCCTGCTCCTCGCGTTCTGGGAGCGGCTGGCGCCGCACGACTTCGGTGTCGCCCTCCCCGATGCGCTCATCGAAGGGATCGCGTTCCTGGATGGTGAGAAGGCCTCACGCCTGGTGGGCCGGTGGCTGCCTCAGGTCCGCCGGCTCAAGGAGCTACCCGGGGCGGAACGCTTTCTCGACCTGCTCGGCGTCATCGCCTCGGACGAAGAATACGCATTGCTCGAAACGGAGCGGGCCTGGCGCGAGCTCGAGCATGGGTCCGCTGACGCAAGCACTTTCTGCCGCCTCGAGAGCGCTCAGTTCATCGCGCGGAAGGTGGGCTGCGACACGGCCGCCGCAATGAAATACGTTCTGGAGAAGATGCAACGGCAGGAGGATCGCGCGGCGTGGCTTGTGCGGACCGCTGCCGCGCCCGTGACGCACCCCGTCACGCGCCGCGTCATCGAAAGCAAGTACCTTCCCGTCGCCCTTCGCCGTCTCGACGAGCCCGCCTGGCAGAGCTTTCTCACCGAGAGCGGCGACGAGCTCTTCGCCCACAGCTACATCCTGTTGATGACTGCGCGCGAGCTGGCCCTTTCGCAAAAGAGCCCCGCCCTCGTCCAGGAATTGCAGCGCGTCTGCCGCGCCCGCGGCCGGGAGGACGCCGTCCGGACGCTGACCGAGCCCGCGCCGCGCGGGCTTGCCGAGCAGATGTCCGTGTGGGGAGGGGACCTCCGGTCATGAACACCATGCGCTGCGAGCAGTGCGGGCGTTTCGTGGACGGCAAGCCCTGTCCGTTCTGTCAGAGCACGCGCGTGCGCCCATTGAGAGAGGGAGAGACGCCGACCTCGCCGCTGGAGGCGCCACCTGCCGGGCCGGCGGCAGGTCCGGCACCGGTTCCGGAGACGCCGGCTCCACCACGGCCGCGCATCGTTCCGCCGCTTCCGGCGGCGAAGGCCGAGGAGAAGAGAGCGGAGCCGGTGCGCGCGCCACAGGCTGCCGAAGAGAAGAGACCCGAGCCGCCCCGTCCGGTGAAGGTCCCTGAAGAGAGAAGGGTAGAGCCTCCCCGCGGGACGGGACTGACGTTGCCGCCTCGCGAGGATGCGCTCGCCGACCAACAACAGCCGAGCCGCGATCGGATACGCCCGGTGTCGCCGCCCGCGGTGGAGCCAACGACGCCTTCGCGATTTTCCAGGATTCGGAATCTTGAGGAGTTCGAGACGCTGCTGACCGCAGAAGGGTTCGAGGCCCTCGTCATCTGCGGACAAGGCAACTCCGGCAAGTCCGAGATTGCCGGCGGATTCACACGGGCCAATTCCGTCTTCCGGCGGAGAGCAATGGTAGGAACGCTGCAGACACGATCCGGAGTGCCGTACCTGCTCGCCGGCACCGCACCGGGGGAGGTCTGGTACCAGCCGCTGAACACCCGGAGGAAGCTCGTCTTTCTCGACCCCTCCGGTGAGTTCTTCAAGAACATCTCGCCTTCGGAACGGAAGCGCCTCCGCCTGCCTGACGTGTCCCCCGAGTATTTCGACTTCGTGCGTGTGGCCGTGCAGCGGCTTGCAGGGGTCGTGCTGGTCGTCGATCTCACGAACACGCTCGACGACATGGCCGAGGCTCCGTGGCAGAACCAGGAACACGACCTGGCCTACACGCTCGCAGCGTTGCGCTGGCTCCGCCGGGACAGGAAAGCAGCGGTGGAGCAGCTCGGCGTCTCGTCGCTCATCGCCTCCCGCCTGCAGTCCCTCCGGCGGCTGGACGTGCCTGTCCTGGTCCTCTTCTCCAAGGCGGACAAGCTCGGAGAGCTGACCAACGAGACACCGTATTCGTTCGCCCAGAGCAGGTTGCCGGACCTGTTCAGCGCCGTGCTCTCCCACGCCCGTCACTTCCGATTCGACTTCGTCAGCACGATGACGCACGACGACAAGAGAGACGTCGACCGGCAGTCGCCGCGGCCGTGCGGGGCCCTCCTGCCGATGGAATGGCTGATCGGCGGACCGTTCCGCTGGCTGCCTTCGCTTCCCACGCGATGGCTCGGAGGAGGGTCGTAATGGCCGGGCCGCGCCATCCCGAGTCGCTCTGGTTCGTTCCGTCGGTTGCGCTGTGCGCGATCCTCTGCGCAACCCTCGGCGGGTGGTACTACCGCACCGCGACAGAGTCGAGGAGCTTCGCCTCGATGAGCGAGACTGCACGCGGGGAGCTCGGCGCCCTCAACGTGACGCCGCGAGCCACCGCGGCGGAGGAGTCGCGCTGGGTCGCCGACGGCTTTCGGGCTGAGACGCTCATCGCGCCCGACGGCTTTCAGAAAGGCACGCTCCTGGCGCCGGTTGGGCCAATGCCCTGCCGCGCCGCCGTCGACCGGCTCCCGCCCGCCGAGCGCCCGGCGGCCCTCGCCGCGTTCAATGCCACCATCGCAGGTGACGACGAAGCCACGATCGAGGCCCTGACGCCGCTCGCAGATGCCAACCGGACTAACCTGATCGTGGCCGACATGCTGGCCACGTCTCTGGTTCGGGCAGGGCGCTACGCGGACGCCGACAGCGTCATCACCCAGTCACTCGACAGCACCGACCTCGACGAGCGCATTATCGCCGCCGCCCGCGCCCCCAACTCCACCCTGCAGTTCGACGACGTGCAGTTCTCCACCGTCATTCACCTCCACCAAGCCCTCGGCATCGCCCGGCTGTGGGAGGCCAACGCGCCGCCTCCCTGGAAGGCGCTGAAAAACGTCATCGGCTCGGTGAAACAACTGAGCCGGACCCGGCTCATCGGAACGGTGAAGAACGCCGCCACGGTCAGCCGGCTGCGCATCCCCGCTCCCGGCTGTGGCTCGGACGCTTCCAGCCTCACCTCCCATGACCTCTACAACAATCTGATCGTCGGGTACCTCCGGCGTCCTTACACGGATACAGCGGGCGACCGGCAGAAGGAATTCGGACGCAGCTCGAAGAACGGGCCGGGCGCGGTGAGCCGCCTTTTCCAGGCACAGGAAGAGGCGGCATTGCAGAACGGCTGGAAGAACGAGTCGCAGGTCTGGGCGCTCTCGAATGCCGAACAGTTACTCGACGGGCGGCGGCCCGACGATGCCCGCCTCGACTACAACCTGGTGCTGCTGCTCGAATGGTGGTCCCTGCCCGAACACTGCGGGGCCGCGTGTACTCCATCGCTGCTCGCCGACCTGGGAGCTGTCGAGGACGACCTCATCGCCACAGCCCTCCGCCGCCGCAACGTCGCGCCGGACCAGCAGCGGGAGTTCGCTCTGGGGATGACGCGCATGGTGGCGCATTCTCATCTCGACCGCACGAAGTTCGCTTCCGATCTCGAAGCGCTGCGGGCCTGGCTTCCGCCCGAGAAGGCCGGCGCGATCGACGACCTGCTGAACGCGGCGCAGGTGCGGGCCATGCTGCCGAAGTGGACCATCGATCCGTCACCGGTGTCGGAGCCGCCCTTCGAAAAGCTCCGGCGGCACGCGGACGCCTGGCGCGCCGCCGCCCTCACCGACTTCACCGCGGCGGCGGCGGGATGGGCGGTGGGGCACTCACCCCTCGAGAAGCGTCAGGTGCTGATTGCCAGCCGCCAGCTCCTCGGCACGACCGCGGCGCCTCCCGAAGTGCAGCTACTGGAGAAGGAGCTGCCTGCGGGCGCGCGTCTGCAGGTCATCCTCAGCGGCTCGCCGTTCTGGTGGGGATTCGTCGCCGCCGCCGGAGCGCTGGTCCTCTGGCTGCTGCTCGTCTGGATCCTCCTGCAGGTCCGCGAGTGGCGAACCTTGCGCAAGTCGTTCTACAACGTCGAGCTGGATTACAAGCGCGCACCGGGGGGGCGGCATCGCTGACATGCTTTCCCTCCTCAGCGTTTCGAGCCTGCTCCTTCTCGTCGCGCCGCTGCTCGTCCTCGTGCTCGCGGTGGCGGTACGTTCCCGCGTCCTGCTTCCGGCGAGGCCGCGGCTGCTTCTCCTCCTGTACCTCGTGCCGGCCCTGACGCCGATCGCCATCAGCCTGATCTGGCGGATCCCCGCCACGCGCGTCGTCATCGAGCTGCGCGGCGTGGCCTTTCGCTCGCCGGACGGAGGAACGCTGCGGGAGCGCATCACGGAGCGCACGCCGGGCAGCGGGCATCTCCTCATCGGCGAGACGCCGAAACGCCGCCGCTCCCAGAGCTTGTCGTTTGCCTCGATGATCTTTCGTCCGGTCGTGTCGAGAGGCACCAACAAGGGAACCATGACCATAGAGCTGCCTGCGCCCGCGGCGCGGGCCGGACTGGTCAGTGTCGAGGGAACGGGGCTCCTCGGAACGATCGCCGTCGAGGATCAGGATCAGGTTTGCGTGCGGGGCGCCTGCTGGACGTTCGACCGCTCGCGGCAGTCCCTCACGAACGGGACGTCGGCATTCCGCATCCCGCGGCGGGAGGCCAAGCTTCCCGGGCTGGGCTGGGCGCTGCCCTTGCCATGGGCGTCGCCGGTGGCCGTCGCTTCGCGCACGTACTCCCTCGACGCCCTGGCCTCGCCCCACAGCGGAGGGGAATCGCAGCGAATCCGCTCGTTTCTCGGCTACGCCAACCCCGGACGGCGTCTCCGCCTGGCCGTGCTCGACGACGCCGTGCAGTTGCGGCGGGCGGGCAAGCGGCTGGCGGCAGACACTGCGATCGAAGTCAGCGACAGCCAACGGGTCGTGGTCTACTCGCTCCCCGCCGAGACGTCAGGCTTCGAGAACCCCGGCATCATCGAGCGGCGCGGGATGACCTATCGCGCCGGCGCGGGTAGTTTTGCACTCGAATTCGATACGCCCGAGACGCACTCCGTCAGCGTCGACCAGCTCGAGGCGCTGCGCCTGGAAACGGGCGACGAGACGAAGGCAAAGGTGGTCGGCCTGTCCATGGGAGACGCCCAACTCGTCGACCGCGGCCTCTACTTCAGCGGCCTCAGTGAGTCGGTGGCCGTTCAGGCCAGTTCCAGCCTCGAGTTGTCGCGGTTCTTTCCGCGGGACTTCCAGTCCTCCTTCCGTATCGTCTCTCCCCGCGGTCCGACCGATGCGACGCTGGGCCGAGATGCCTGGATCGGCGCCACCAGCCTGGCCGCGTTCCGCATGCAGGTCTTCCGGCCGCCCCTCCTCCTGCTCCTGATCGGTCTTCTGCTGCAGATTGCGAAAGTGGTGGCTGCGCACGCCGGCCGTTTCACCAACGGGAAGGCCCTCGTCGCCGGCGCCATCGAGACCCTCGTTTCGATCCGGCTCCTTCTCGGGTACCGGATCTGGGCAATGCCGCCCCACCTGATCACGGGCGCGGAGCTGGGCATCCTCACCTGGATCGCGTTGCCGTGGATCTTCCTCGCCGCGAGCGTTTCGATCACGCCTTTGCCACGGAAGAAGACGCTGGGCGAGGTGCTGGCGATCCCCTGGCTTCCCGCCATGGCCGGCCTTCTGTTTTCGGCCGCCTGCTGTCTGCGTCTGAGCGGCGGAACGCGCGGCGTGATCTGGGTTGCCTGCCATCTGGCGGCAGCGGCAGTGGCGGCGCGCCGCCTTCCGGCCGGGGCGCGGCTGCGCGAGATGTTGAAGCGCCCGGCCGAGGCCGCACCGTGGAACTCCGTGAAGTTCGTCGTGGTGAT
>CAZYTO010000190.1:0-11160 GCA_964650405.1 uncultured Thermoanaerobaculia bacterium
GCTTCCTCGGCTTCGGCTTCAGGCAGCCCAACCCGGGCCGGGGATCCGTTCCTCGAAAGCCGCGGCGTGGCTGGGATGCTGGGGCGCTCGTACCGCGACGTCCGCGACAGCGGGCTGTGGCTGGACGACTTCGAGTCGCGTGTCCGCGGCGCGCGCTCGCTGCGCAACCGCGCCCGGACGCAGCTCGCCGCCCGCGTCTGGCGCGAGTACGAACGCCTGATCCGCGCGCTCGGCTGCATCGATCCTGCCGATCTGCTCGACCTGGCCGCCCGAGTCGTCTCCCAGCCCGCTGCTGACGGAGCGGCCGTCCCGAGAATCATCGTGGCCGGCTTCTACGACATGACCGGCGCGCAACTGCGACTCGTGGAGGCACTTCGTGAAGCGGACAGGCTCGACGCGATCTTCATACCCGCCACGGATGCCGCGAGCTATGCCTTCGCACAAACGCTGATCCATCGGTTCATGGACGACTCCGAGGATCCCGCTCACCTTGACGGAAGCGATGGGGCGGCCCGCGCCGTCATCGAAGCCCACCGCACCGCCACCGATGAGCTCCGGGCGGTGAGCGCCGAGATCGTGCGCCTGGTGGCAAGCGGCGTGAGCCCTTCCGCCATCGGCATCACCAGCCGCTCGCTCGATCCGCAGGAAACGGACCTGATCAACCGGATGGCCGGCGAGCATGGTTTCACCACGACGGCCGCGGACGAGCTCCCGCTGCGCGCACATCGTATGGGCCGCGGGATGGCCACCCTCCTCCGCCTGCGCGAGCGTGCCTTTCCGCGCAACGACGTCTTCGAGCTGCTGCGCGATGGCCTTCGGACGCAACATGCCATCGACGTGGACCGCGCCGATTACGAGACGCGCCGGGCCCGCATCGCAGGAGGCACGAGCGAAGAGCTGTCACCCCTGGCGAAGCGATCGATCGTCGCCGATTACATCCGCATCGTGGCCGAGCTGGAAACGATCACCGCGCCGCTGGCCGCCCCCATGACCGGCACGGAATGGGCGGCGTTCCTGGCCAGGACCATCGCGCTCTTCCACATCGACACACAGCAGGACCTCGACGCCGTCGATGCTTTCGATGCCATCGCCACGCTCCTCCGCGGGGCGAACGTCTGGAATACGCGGTTCGATCTCACCGCGATCGAAAACGCGATCGGTCAACGCACCCTCCAGCAACCGCGCACCCAGGCCACCTCGCAGCCAGTGGTCTGGGCCGGCGATGTGATGCGCATGCGCGGCCGCACGTTCGAGCACCTCTTCGCCGTCCGGATGCAGGACGACGTCTTCCCGCAACGGCGCGTGGACGACCCGCTCCTCCCTGACGGTGACCGCCGCGCCCTCGGCCTGCGCGAGATCGGGGACGGCCGCGAGGAGGAGCGGCTCCTCTTCCAGCTCCTGCTCGACTCGGCCGCCGGGACGATTCACTTCACCTTCGCCGGCGGCGACGGCTTCGGCAAGGCCCTCCGCCCGTCGCAGCTCCTGAAGGCTTTCGCCGTCGCGCGCGAGCCGGAGCGAAAGGTGGCGTTGCTCAAGGATTTCGCGGGCGAGTGCATGAAACGAACGGACGCGGCGGCGGAAACGGCGACGAGCCCTTCGCCCTTCGCCCTTCGCCCCTCGTCGTTACGTCAGCTTCAGTACCTGGCAAGAATCGGAACCGGATCACCGTTCGACGGCTACCTCACCACCGCCACCGCCCTCCGCCCTCACTTCACGCGCATCCTTCAGGCGGTCTCGCCGACCCAGCTCGAAGACTTCGGCGAGTGCCCGCAGAAGTTTCTCATGAAGCACGTCCTCGGCGCGGTGGACATCGACCACCCGGAGCGCGAGCTGCAGATGCATCACCGCGACAAGGGGACGCTCGATCACACCATCCTGGAGCGCTTCTACCGAGGCGGTGACCTGAACCGCGAACGCCTGAACGCCATCACCGACGAAGAGTTCAACCGGCTGGAGGCGGAGTCGCCGCCGTTCAACCGCACCTGGCGGGAGATCGAGCGCCGGGCCACGAAACGCACGCTTTGGGCCTTCGTCACGGCCGACCTGGAAGAGCTGGAGAAGCTGGGCCTCGAGCCCAAGCACTTCGAATATCGCTTCGGCACGAAGTACGCCGCGCGCGGCGGCGCCGATCATGCCGATCCGTTCGTGCTCGACGCGCACGGCATCGCCCTCCGCGTGGAGGGACGCATCGACCGCATCGACGGCGACTCCTCCGGCGGCGATACGCTGCGCATCGTCGATTACAAGTCCGGAAAGGCGGCGCGCCACAAGGACCTCGGCGGCAAGATTGACCGCGGCGTCCGCCTGCAGCTCGCGCTCTACGCCATGGCCGTGGCCGCGTTCTTCGGGCGCGAGACGGAGAGCATTCACGGCGCGATCAAGCCGCTCGTGCTCGGCGGGATCAAGGCGGAGAAATTCGCCTTCTGTCTCTCCGAAAAAGCCCCGCGCCTCACCGAAACCCTCGATCTCTTCGCCGGCTCGATCCTCGGCGGCCGCTTCCCGGCCTTCCCGGCCGAGGACGACGACAACGACATCAACGCCTGCCGGTACTGCCCCGTGGCGCACTCCTGCCGCACGCGGCACGACCTGCCGGAACGCTACGCGGTGCTCAAGTGGAAAGAGCCGCGGGCGCTTTTGGAAGGACTGGAGCGATGAGCGTCACTCGGAGCAGCGCGGCGCACACCCTCTCCCGGCGGGAGAGGGTCGCTTCCGTTCGACGCCCGCCGCGCAATCTCCACGCCACGGCTCCAGCATCCCTCCGGGATGCATCTCTGCTCCACCGCGTTTCGGTGGTTTTCGCGCCGCCTCGGGTGTGGCGACGACTCCGGCATGTCGTCCGGCGCTCAACCACCGGCTATTGTCCGGGACGCCTCCCGCGTGCGCTCTTGAGCATCACGCGGAGTGGCGCGGCGCACACCTTCTCACGATGGGAGAGGGTGGTTCCCGCGTTACGCCTCCGACGTGCGCCCTCCAGCATCACGCGGAGCAGCGCGGCGCACACCCTCTCCCGGCGGGAGAGGGTCGGCCCTGGAGCGCGCACTTCGACGCGGTCTGAATCGGCTTCGCAACGGTCAGCGCGGAAGGGCCGGGGTGAGGGGTTTTCCTGTGGAGGCCCTCAATGAGCCACCATCGGGATGCGCCGCTCCAGCAGTCCTTTACATTTGGCACACCGAGCGAAGCACCGGACCCGGACGCTTCTTCATCTGAGCCTGCGGGGACTGCACGCCCCGAGCGGCGCAACCTCGTCATCGAGGCAGGTGCGGGAACCGGCAAGACCACGGCCATTGTCGCCGAGGTGTTGAAACTGCTGCTCGGAGACGAGGAGCTCGTTCCGGAGCGGGTCGTCCTCGTCACGTTCACGGAGAAAGCGGCGGGCGAGATCGCCGACCGCATCCATCATGCCCTGACCGAGATCAGCCTGCGCTTCGACAGCGGAGAGGAGATCGCCTGGCCGTTCGGATCGCCGCATCCGCTCTACGTGGTTCCGCCTGAAGAGCGGGAACAGGCGCGGCGAGCCTGCGCGGCGCAGCTCGCGCGAATCGACGGCCTCCGCTCCCAGACCATCCACTCCTTCTGCCAGTCGCTGCTGCGGCAGTTCCCGCTCGAAGCGAAGCTCGACCCGCAATTCAAGATCATCGAAGGGTTCGAGCGCTCGCTGCTCTATGCCGAGCTGTACGACGCCTGGATCGACCATGAGACGCGCGTCGCGCCGTCCGCCGAGGGCCTGCGGCAGTGGGAGATGCTCGTCGAGCACGCCGGCTATCTCTTCCTCATCCGGGACATCCTCTTCAAGCTGGCCGAGCGGCGCGACCTGCTGCTCGACCCGCACTACGCCCTTGGCGACATTACGGAGGTGGAGGGCGACATCGTCCGGGCGCTCAACGTCGTACGCGCCTTCGGCAAGCCCGAGGCCATCGCCGAGTACGTCGCCGCGCACACTCCTCCTCTCGGCGCGGGACTCGACGCCTGGATCGACTATCTCCTCCCCATCGCTCCCGATATCCGGGCCGAGAAGCTGTCGCGGAAGAAGGACGAAGTCATGCTGGCCAACGCCATCCGCGAGCTGCGGGCCGGCGAGAGCGGCGACGCCGTCGTCGACCGCCTCCTCGCCCACCGCGCCGCCGTGGCCACGCACGCCCTGGCCATTCGCTTCATCGCCTTCGTCGACGACGAGAAACGCAGACGCGGCCTGGTCGACTTCGACGACCTCCTCCTCCGCACGCACGAAGTCCTTGCGGACGAGGGCGTCCAGGAGCGCGTCCGCGCCCAGTTCGACTACCTGTTCGTCGACGAGTTTCAGGACACGGATCGCGTCCAGGCGAAGATCATCGACCGGCTGGCGCGCGACCGGAGCGGCGCCCTGGTCCCGGGGCGCACCGTCGTGGTCGGCGACCCGAAGCAGTCCATCTACGGCTTCCGCCGCGCCGACCCGGAGACGTACTACCGCGTCACGTCCGAGCTGATCGAGGCCGGCGCCGAGCACCGCACCATCGTCGACCAGTACCGCAGCCAGCCGGAGCTGCTCGATGCCATCAACGGCCTCTTCGCGGTGCTCTTCCCGCCGCAGCTCGCGCACGACCCGAACGTCTTCCGGCCGCCGTATCACGAGCTGCGAGCCCGTAAGAACGCCGCGAAGCGCAACGGGCCTCCCCTGCGCTACCTGGAAGTGGAGAGCGAGGATCGCGACGACCGCTACGCAGATGAGGGCGAAGCCGTCGCTGCCTGGATCGCTGCCCATCGCGGCGAGAGTTCGCTCGACCTCCGCCGTTTCGCCATCCTCTTCCGGCGGATGACGAAGCTCGACGATTACCTCGACGCCCTCGACCGGGCCGGCATCGCCTACGTGCTGCCGCCCACGAAGCTCTTTCTTGACCGCCGCGCTCCGGTCGACCTCCTGGCCGTCCTGCGCGCAGTTGCCTACCCGTTCGACCGCGGCGCGGAGATCTCGGCCGCCCGCTCGCCGTATTTCGCGCTCACGGACGATGAGATAGCCCTCGGAGTCCTGAGTACTGGCGCGGGCGAGCGGGGCGAGGCGAGCGGCGAGCGGGAAAACGGCGAAGTGCCTGCCGCGCCGCCGCTCGCCTGGGACCTGTTCAAGACCGCCCTCGGCGATCTGCGCGTCGCCAGCACGCACCTCTCCGTCGCGCAGCTCATCGATCACATCCTCGCTACGACCAACATCGCGTCCGTCTACGGCGCGGCGGCGGACGGCGAGCGCTCGCTGCGCCACGTCGAGCACGTGAGGGCCATTGCCTTCGACTATGACCAGAAGCTCGGCGGGTCGGTGCGGCAGTTTGTCGATGAGATCGCCCGGCGGCGGCATGATCCCGACGAGATGGAGCCGAGCCTCATCGACGAGGCCCAGAACGCCGTGCGCATCCTCACCGTGCACGCCGCGAAGGGTCTGGAGTTCGATACGGTCATCCTCCCCGACCTCGATTTCCCCATCGGAGCGCCCGACGCCTTCACCACGGAGGAGCCGCCCAGTCTCGTCCTCCGCGGACAGATCGAGACACTGACCTCCGTCTACCGCAAGGCGGCGGGCGTCCAGCTCAAGGACATCGGCAAGCAGCGCGAAGAGGAGGAGATGAAGCGCCTCTTCTACGTTGCCGTCACCCGGGCCATGGGCGAAGTCCTGTTCGTGACCAGCAGCGGCGCGAAGAAGATGGGGTTCTTCAAGTGCCTGGACTGGCCGCAGAGCGGTGCCGAGACGCCGCCCGAGCTGCCGTTCGCGTCACGCCGCCACGCGCGCCTGCGCGACGCACGGCTCGAGGAAGAGCTGAAGGCCGGCGACCTCGTTCCGCCTTTCGTGGCAGATACCCGGTATCCGATCCCCGAGCTGCCCAACAACGCGCGGCTCGCCACGCGCACCGCGGGCATCCTCCTGCACCGCGTGCTCGAGCGATGGGACGGGCAGTCGCCGGTCGCGCCGCTCGTCGACCTGCTGGCCGCGGAGGCCGACGTCGATCGCGCTACGGCAGGCAAGGTGCATCAGCGCCTCGCCGTCGTCACCAACTCCCCCACCTTCCAGCGCATCACCGCCGCCCAGACCCTCGGTCGGGAGCTGCCTATCGCCATCGCCGCCGGCGGCCGCCTCCTCGAACGCCGCATCGACCGCTGGCTCCGCGAGCCCGACGCCGACCTCGTCGTCGACTACAAGTCCGGCGATCCGGCGGAGAAGGACGTCGAGCAGGTCCGGCAGTACTGCCACGCCCTCCAGAAGATAACCGGCCGCACCTGCCGCGGACTGCTCTGGTACATCGACGTCGATCGCGATCACGCCGTGGAAGTCAATCCAGGCGTGCCTGACGTCTGAACCTCACACACGCGCTAAGCGAACCCGCGACCCGCGACCCGCGACCAGCGATCAGCGAGTCACCACACCTCGCAAGCCTTGGCTCCGCGCACCATCACGGAATCGGGTGTGCAGCCGAAGGTCTTGGCGAACTCGGGTAGGTTCGAGAGCGGTCCGATGACGCGGAACTTCGCCACGGGATGCGGGTCGCCCTGGACCATCATGCGCTGGGATTCGGGCCGCGTCTCGTCGCCGCGGAACTGGCCCCAGGCGATGAAGAACTGCTGCTCGGGCGTGAAGCCGTCGACCGTCGGTGCCGGGTGGGCCTGGCGCGCCTTCTGAAAGGCCAGCCAGGCGATCTTCGCACCGGCCAGGTCGCCGATCGATTCGCCGAGGACGAGCTTCCCCTGGTGGTGGATGCCGGGCTCGATGAAGTATCCCTCGAACTGGTCGGCCACGCACTGCGTACGCTCATGGAAGTGCTTCAGATCGTCGGCCGTCCACCAGTTGTTGAGCCGTCCCTGGGCGTCGAACTGTGCCCCCTGATCGTCGAAGCCATGGCTGATCTCGTGGCCGATGACGACGCCGATGGCGCCATAGTTCACGGCGTCGGCCGCCTTGACGTCGAACGCCGGCGGCTGGAGGATGCCGGCCGGGAAGACGATCTCGTTGAGCAGCGGGTTGTAATAGGCGTTTGACGTGGGCGGCGTCATGCCCCAGCGCCCGCGGTCGAGCGGTTTGCCGATCTGAGCGAGGTCGTCGAACGTGCCGAACGTCGCGCCGGCCATGACGTTCTGCCAATAGGACCCAGGCGCGATCGACACGTGGCTGTAGTCCTTCCAGCGATCGGGATAGCCGACCTTCGGGTTGAACGTGGCCAGCTTCGCCAATGCCTGCTTCTTCGTCTCGTCGCTCATCCAGGCCAGGTTGTGGATCGTGTCGCCCATGGCGGCCAGGAGGTTCTTCACCAGCTCCTGCATCCTGGCCTTGGCCTCGGCGGGGAAGTACCGCTCCACGTAGCGGCGCCCCAGGGCTTCGCCGAGGAACTGATCATCGGCCTCGACGCAGCGCTTCCAGCGCGGCTTCATCTCCTTCGCGCCGCGCAGGAACCGGCCGTAGAAGGCGAAGTCCTCTTCCGCCAGCGGCGCGGCGAGACTCCCGGCGGCGCTGTTGATCACTTTCCACTGCAGGTACGACTTCCAGTCGTCGAGCGACGTCGTGGCCAGTTCCTTGTCCACCGTCTTCATGAACTCGGGCTGATCGACGTTCAGGTCGGCGGAAGGAACGGAATTGCGGTCGAGGTAAAGCTTCCAGTCGAAGTGCGGCGTCAGGGCCTGCAACGCGGCCACGGTGACCTTGTGATCGGTGGCCTTCGGATCGCGGAGCTGCACGTTGTCGAGATGTGCAGCGGCCAACCGCGACTCCACGGCGAACACGACGTCGCTGGCCTTCTTCGCATCGTCCTTCGACCAGCCGGTCAGCTCGAACATCTTCGCCACGTGCGCGCGGTACTGCTCGCGCGCGTCGGCGAACCGCTTCTCCGGCTTCAGGTAGTAGTCGCGGTCCGGCAGGCCGAGACCGGAGGCATAGACCTTGGCGATGACCTGCGACGGGTTGTGATTGTCCGGCGTGGCCGTGATGCCGAACGGCATGCCCATCTGCAGAGCGTCGAGCTTCTGCCACTCGGCCTGTACGCCCGCCGTGTCTTTCAGTGCCCGCACTTCCTCGAGCAGCGGCTGGATTGGCTTCGTGCCGAGGGCGTCGACGCGCCCCTGGTCCATGCAGGAGGAGTAGAAGTCGGTGACCTGCTGGTCGATCGTACCCTTCGGCCAATCCTTCCGCTGGGAGAGATCGTCGAGCAGGGCGCGGAGCTGGTCCTTGCTCTGCTCTCCCGCGGCCCAGCGCCGGCTCCAGCGATCCATCGAGGCCGGGATCGGATTCGCCTTCCGCCACGCACCATTCGCATAGTCGAAGAAGTTCGTGCAGGCATCGACGCTCTTGTCGATGTCGCCGGCGAAGACCCCGCGCTGTTCGCCGGCCTGAGAGGCGGCAGGCTGAGCAGCGGCAGAGACACAAACGAGGAGCAGGGCGGCAGGAGCAGTCAGTCGCATGGGCAAAGTCTACTAGCAGTTCATCCTGAGCGCGGGCGGTAGGTAGGGCGGGAGCGAAGGATCAAATCCAGGCATCGCAGGTGATGAATTATCGCCATTGCCCCGCGCTGATCCTTCGCTCCCGCCCAACCTACTGCCCACGCTCAGGATGAATTGCGTCAGTGCACAAACGAGATCACGATCGCGACCAGCAGCAGGATCACCACGGCCAGCGACACCCACATGGCCTGCAGGGTGGGGCGGTGCATGTCGACGCGGTCGCGGCGCTCGCCGATGAGGTAGCGGAAGTACTCGATGCGCGGCTTGATCGTCCCGACCTTTTCCTCCACGTCAGGGTAGATGACCTGGTTGATCTCCGGGACGATGATGACCGGGACGAAGGTGGCCCCCCTGCGGCGGGTGATGAACTGGTTGAGGGGATCGTTGTGGGGCTTGTCGCCCGGCGCCACGAGGCAGTGAAAGACCGTGACCGACTGCAGGACGCTCAGCGCCTTCTCCGAGACCTTGCGCGCTTCCCACGTCCGGACGACATTGTCGGCCGCCTGCCGCAGCACGCGCTCGGTCAGGTCCGGGACGCGGGTGAAGATGAAGACCGTCTCGCCCGTGGCGAAGGAGATCTTCTCCGTACGCCGGTAGATGATCTCGCCGTAGTCCTCCCACTCGACCATGGCCTGGTCGGGTGCCTGGTCGGTGGTGAAGCCCTCCTCGGCCAGGCGTTCCATCAGCCGGCCCACCGGGTCGCTGCCGGCCGGCGACTCGGGCGGTTTCTCAGCTTTGCGCGCTTGCATACTTGTCGACGAGACGAACCAGATCGTCGAATTCAAAAGGTTTGCCCATGTAGTCGTCGGCGCCGCACTTCCGCGCCTTTTCGGCGATGTCCCGGTCGCCGGAGAGGACGATGTACGGGATGCCGCGGGTCTCGTCCTGGGACTTGAGCGCGGAACAGAGGGCGTCGCCTCCCATCCCCTTGATGGTGAGGTCGGCAAAGATGACCTCCGGCCGCAGCTCCTTGGCCCGGAGCAGCGCGGTATTGCCGTCGGACACGGTCTCCGACTTGCGGCCGTGCCGTTGCAGCACGAGCGCGATGAGGCGCGCCACCTGCGGGTCGTCTTCCACGATCAGTATCACGTCCGCTGCCCTCACGCCTGGAACCGGAACCGCACGCGTTTGCGCAGGTGTCCGAGTACGGCGCCCATGAAGGTGCCGGCCGCATTGCCGGAGACGTCGAGCCAGCCGGTGATGCGGGTCGGCAGCCATTCCTGCCAGGCGGTGAGCCCTAACGCAAAGGTCACGCCGACCGCGAGGGTCAGCGCGTAAGTCCTTGCCCGTCTGCGGTCCGCGCGGTCGAAGGCGAGGAAGGCCATCCCTCCCCAGGGCAGGAAAAAGAGCGCATCGGCGATGGCCGGCGCCGCAGAGGCCAGGACCGTGGCCCGGCCCGCCCCGGTGCGGTTGTACTGCGCCAGCGCCCGCAGCAGGTGCAGGGGCGAGGCCGCCTCGCGATAGACCGCCTTGCCGGAGAGGAACCAGACCAGCGCCACCATCGCCGCGGACACGAGCAGCAGCAGCAGGACGGTCACCCGCCGCGGAACGCGGACCACACGAAGCTCGCGGCTGCCCATGGGGGCAAAAGTCTATCCTGAGCGCGGAAGGTAGGTTGGGCGGGAGCGAAGGATCAGAGCCGATTCGCTGGTCGATGGCCGATGGTCGCTGTTCGCGCGTGCCTTGTGGGGGACGGACAATCCTGTCCGTCTCCGGTCGTCGGTCGCGACGAAACCGGACTTGCGCAGCTATCCGCATGTCGACGGACAGGATTGTCCGTCCTCCACTTACGTATCTACCGGCGAAACGCGGCCACTACGCGCGCCACGCGGTCCGGGTCCACCGGTGCGTCGACGTCGCCGTTACGCTTGAGGGACGTTCCAACGATGAAGCCGTCCGCATGCGGGTAGGCGGCGGCGTTCTCCGCCGTCACGCCGCTGCCGACGAGGAGGGGGGCGTCCGGCAACGCCTCGCGAAGCAACGCGCACCGCGACGGGTCGGTGGCTGCGCCGGTCTCGCTGCCGCTGACGATGATGGCATCGGCCAGGCCACGCAGGCGGAGGTCCCGGGCCGACTGCACGGGATCGACGGGCGCCAGGGCCGCGGCGTGCTTTACGTCGTGGTCGGCGAAGATCAGCACTGCCGGGGCGATCACGCTTCGCCGCCGCAGGGTTTCGTCGGCCTCTCCTTCGAGGATTCCCTGGTCTGCCAGCACGGCGCCCGTGTGGACGTTGACCCGGATGAAGGCCGCGCCCGGCGCGGCGGCCACGGCCAGCGCCGCCTGCGCGTCATTGCGCAGGACGTTCACGCCGAACGGCAGCTTCACGGCGCGGGCAATCTCGGCGACCACCCGGGTCATGGCGGCGATCGTCTCCGGCTGGACCCGGTTCTTCCGGAACGGCCGGTCGCCGAAATTCTCGACAGCAATGGCGGTCACTCCACCAGAGGCCAATGCTTCCGCATCCGCCAGCGCGAGCTCGATCACCCGGTCGAGCGACCCGCCATATAACGGCGCCCCCGGCAACGGCGCGAGATGCACCATCCCGATGACCGCACGGCGGCCGAAGCGCCCAATCAAATCGTCCCTCGTGAGCATCGCGAGCAGTATGAAGGAACTTGAACCGCGCCCCGCACGGGCGGAGGCCACTCATGCCTCATGCGGCTTTGCACTTAAAGTCAGAAGTATCGGTCTCGGCGCAAGGCTGAAAGGCTGAA
>CAZYTO010000191.1:0-11100 GCA_964650405.1 uncultured Thermoanaerobaculia bacterium
AGCCTGTTCTCCGGGGCTTTTTGCGGTGCGACGCCCGTGGCAACCCTGCCCATGCTCGGCATCTCCGTCGCGCTCCTCGTGGCCCGCTACATTCCCGGCCTGGCCGCCGGACCGTGGGCGCCGGTGAGCTGGACAGCGCACCTGAAGGGCCTCGTCCTCTTCGCCCTCCCCAACACCTTCTGCACCGCCGCCATCCTCTTCGCCGCAGCCGTCGCCTGGCGCAGAGAGACCGCCTCCTTCGTCGCCGCGCTCCTCCTCTTCGTGGCCCGCGCCGTGACCGGCCGGCTCTTCCGCGACCTGCAGTTCGAGCAGGTGCGGTCGCTCCTCGATCCGTTCGGCGCGCGCGCGTTCGCCACCGCCACGAAATACTGGACCGTGGCGGACAGGAACACGCTCGCCCCGGCCTTCAGCGGCATCCTCCTCTGGAACCTCCTCCTGTGGGTCGGGGCCGGCTGCGCGGCGTTCGCCATCGCCTACGCCCGCTTTCGGACGTCCGGGGGGCCGGCGAAGCGGACAGCGGCGATCGAGGAGGAAACGGAGAGCGTCGCGTCCACCGCACCGCAGACGGCCGGCCCGCGGCTGACCGATGCGGCGTGGCCGAAATTCGCCGGCTCGTTCCGGCTGCACTTCCGCGAAGTAGCGAGGAACCGCGCCTTCACCGTCCTCGTCCTCATCGCCGGGATGGTCGCCATCCTGGCCCTCATCTTCGGCGCCACGGAATTCGAAGGGAACGAAACCTACACGACCTTCCCCGTCACCTACGCCGTCATCGAGATCCTCCGGGCCACGCTCGACTTCGTCCTCATCGTCATCATCATCTACTTCGCCGGCGTCCTGGTCTGGAAGGACCGCGACGAGCGCATGGACGGCCTCCTCGACGCCACGCCCGCGCCCGAGTGGATCTCGTACGTGTCGCGGCTGGCGGCGCTCATCACCATGGTCCTGCTCATCCAGAGCGTGGCCCTGATCGCGGGCATCGTCTTCCAGGCCGCGCACGGCTACACCCGTTTCGAGCTCGCCCTCTACGTCCGGGAACTGTTCTTGCGCGCCGGCTCCGGGTTCGTCTTCGTGGCCGTGCTGGCCTTCCTCTGCCACGTCCTGGCGCCCAACAAGTACGCCGGCTACGTCGCCTTCATCGCCGTTTACCTGCTCAACCTCTATCTATGGCCGGCGCTGAACGTGACTACTAACCTCGTGCAGTTCATGGGCCGGCCGCGGGTCGTCGAATCGGCGTTCTTCGGCGATGCGCCGTACCGCACGGCCTGGAACTGGTTCACGCTCTACTGGCTGTTCTTCGCCGTGCTGCTGGCCGTCGCCACGGTACTGTTCTGGCCGCGCGGCCGTGACGACCGCTGGCGCGCCCGCCGCCGCGCCGCCGCGCTCCGCTTCACCGCGCCGTGGAAGACCGTCGCCGCCGTCTGCGCGCTGGCCTTCACCGCCTGCGGCGGCTGGATCTCCTACAACACCGAAGTGCTCAATCGCGTGGAAGGCCCGAAGGATCGGGAGCGCCTTCAGGCCGAGTACGAGATCGCGTACAAGCCGTTCGCCAAGCTCCCCCAGCCGCACGTGCGGAGCGTCAGCTATGCAATCGACCTCGATCCCGCCAGCCGCAACGTCACCATCCGCGGCAGCGAAGTGATCGTCAATCCGCTCGCGCAGCCGCTGGACGCCGTCCACTTCACCCTCGACGCCCGCTACGACACAGCCATCGACCTTCCCGGTGCGGTGCTCGTGAGAGACGACAGGCGCCTGTCGTATCGCATCTATCGCCTTGCCGCGCCGATGCAGCCGGGCGAAGCACGTACTCTACGTTTCACCGTCACCAGCCGGAACCGCGGCTTCGAGAACGACGTCAGCAATCCGCAGATCGCGCAGAACGGCACCTTCCTCAGCAACCTCGGTACGCTCGTCACGGGCGCCAACTACATGGCCCCGATCCTCGGCTACGACTACTGGCGGGCCCTGACCGACGCCGCCGCCCGCAGGCGTTACGGCCTCGCCGAGGTCGACCTCATGGCGCCGCCCGAACGGAACTGCACGGACCACTGCCGCGACACCTACCTCCCCGGCCACTCCGACTGGGTCGGCATCCACGCCGTCATCAGCACCACGCCCGACCAGATCGCCGTCGCACCCGGCTCGCTCGTGCGCGAATGGCGGCAGAACGGCCGGCGCTACTTCGAATACCAGCTCGACCATCCTTCCACGAACCTCTACTGCTTCGCCTCCGCGCGCTATGCCGTGGCCCGCGAGGAGTGGCAGGGCGTCAAGCTCGAGGTCTATTACCTGAGAGAACAGCCGTGGAATGTCCCGCGGATGCTCGCCTCCATGAAGCAGTCCCTCGACTACTACACGCGCAACTTCGGCCCGTACGCGCACAGGCAACTGCGCATCGTCGAGTTCCCGAGCCTGGCCGGTTACGCCGCCGCCCTACCCGGCACCATGGCCATGTCCGAATCCTTCGGCTTCATCGCCGACCTCTCCCACCCCGACGACATCGACACCGTCTCCTACGTCGTCGCCCACGAGACCGCGCACCAGTGGTGGGACGAGCAGGTCATCGGCGCGAACATGCAAGGGGCCACCCTCCTCTCCGAGACCCTGGCCGAGTACTCCGCGCTCATGGTCATGGAGAAGACCTATGGCCGCGACCTCATGCGCAAGTTCCTCCGCTACAACATGGACCTCTACCTGCGGGCCCGCGGCCAGGAGCGCCTCCGCGAGCGCCCGCTCGTGGCCGTCGAATACCGCCAGTTCCACGTCTTCTACCAGAAGGGTGCCGTCACGTTGTATTACCTGAAAGAGATGATCGGCGAGGAGGCCGTCAACCGAGCCCTCCGCAAGCTGATCCTCCGCTACGCCTACGCCCCTGCGCCGTACCCGGCGTCGTACGCCCTGCTCGACGCCCTGCGCGACGAGACGCCGCCGCACCTGCAATACCTGATCAAGGACCTCTTCGAGGACATCACCCTCTTCTCCAACCGCACCCTCGCCGCCACCGCCGTGAAGCGCCCCGACGGCCGCTACGACGTCACGCTCGAAGTCGAAGCCCGCAAGTTCAAGGACGACCCGGCCGGCCGCGAATCCGAGGTCCCCATCGACGACTGGATCGACCTCGGCGCCTTCGCCAGACCCGCCCCCGGCCGCAAGTACGGCGCCACGCTCTACCGCCAGCGCGTGCACATCACGCAGCGCCTGTCGCATTTCCTCTTCACGACGGACACACTGCCGGAAAAAGCCGGAATCGATCCCTTCGCCCTGCTGATCGACCGCATCCCGGACGACAACGTGAAAGACGTGAGAGGGCAGTAACGCAGTGTCATCCTGAGTACAACACAGCGCGCGTGCCCTACACCTGAGAGAAGAAACGACGAGGGACGAGTCAGCGGAGACGCACCGAAAGACACGGGCTGGCATGGAGGTGTTTCACCTCTTTCCGTCACTCCATACTTGAAGAGGGATTCTCAAGCATGAGAGCCCTGGCCGCACTCCTCGCCTGTTTCCTGGTTGTGCCCGTCGTTTCCGCTCAATCGACCATCACTCCTCACCCCAATGAGAACCTCACCGCGTACAAGGCGCGTATGGCGGCATATTTTGCCCCGCAGATCGCGGCACAGGGAGAGCTCGCACTGCTGACCGACGAGTCGAGTGAATACAACCAGTACCTCCGGTTCATTCGCACCATGGAGCCGCGTCTCACCCCGGCGAAGGGCGATTTCGAGCAGTACATGCGGCAGGAGTATGCCGCGTTCGCCCCCGGGCGCCGGCGGGCGGTCGCGCATGCCAGCGGCGACGCCGGCGGCGGTTTCCGCCTCATCCCGGACGTGCTCGAGATTCCGAGTGAGGGCCCGACTGTCACGACCCGAGCCCTCGCGTCGTGACAGGAGGCCTTCCCCTTACCAGGACCTCTCGCACAGCGGTGCCCCCGGCCGGCTCCGGTTCACTCCGTCGCGTCGCGTACCGAGGCCCGGGCCCGGGCCAGGAGCTCGGCGTATCCGGGAACGAGCGACTCCTCGAGCGCGCTCTCCAGCATCGCGCAGAGATCCCACAGCACCCGTTGCTCCGCCTGGTCCTCGATGGCCAGCCTGCCCCGATCCGTGTACCGGTGGAGAAACTCGAAGAAGACGAGCGCCTCCAGCCGCGTGAGCTCGAGAGAAATCCCGGCCAGCTCCGCTTCGTCGTCCATCGACTGGGGCCTCCCCCGCCCTACACCGTCTTGTCCACGACCTTCGCGTCCGGCGCGTTGGTTTTCACGGACTTGATCCCGTTCTCCATCGCCGCCGCGGCCGAGTACATCTCGCTCGTCCCGATGACCTGCCCGTTCGTGGCCGTGAGCACGAAGTACGGGCTGCCGTCCTTCGCCGTCTTGCGCACGAACCGCCCGTCGTCCTTCGCGTTCTTGCGGACGGACTCGATCCCGTTCTCCGCGCCGCTCTTCGCCTCGTAGGCCTCGCTGGTGAGGATGTTCTCGTTGTTCCCCGCGCGAAGGTTGAACCGGTACTTCCCGGTGCTCCCCTTTTCAATCACGAATGAACCAGCCATGACGTATGCCTCCGTCAGGAAGGAAGTATAACCAAGCTTCCACGTACCGGGGTCCCGGTAACCCGCCTCAGGCGCGCGGGGCTGGTCTCACGACGGAAAGGCGAGCTGTTTCAGCGCATCTTGACAGGCACTACTTTGCTGCGTAAAGTCATTTCCGAAACCGCCTATCGCCTTGGTACGCACGCTACACAACCCCAGCAATCGCTCGGCGGAGCTCCCGTGAGCTACCCCTCTGCCGAGAAAGACCTGGTCGCTGATGCGTGAGCTTCCGAAGCTCCCATCGAGCGAATGAGGATAGAGCTGCTGCACGGCAGGTCGCGTGCGCGCAGGACGAGTCAGTACCGGCCACTCCGCGTTTCCGCCGCCGTTGCCACCGTCTGCGGCAGTCCGTGGGCAGGATGCGATGTCATACGTCCAGTCTGCAACGGCACACCGGGAGGTTGCCAGCGTATCCCGAAGGTCTGCACCTGAATCCCGCCGGTGTGCAACGGTAAACCGGCGGTTTTCCGCTGCAAACCTCCGGCTTTCACTGGCAAACCGGCGGTGCGCAGTCGCAAACCGGCGGCTTTCACTGGCAAACCGGCGGTGTGCAGTGGCAAACCGGCAGCTTTCACTTGCAAACCGGCGGTGTGCAGCCGCAAACCGGCGGCTTTCACTTGCAGACCGGCGGTGTGCAGCCGCAAACCGGCGCCTTTCACTCGCAAACCGGCGGTGTGCAGCCGCAGACCGGCCGTGTGCAATGACAACCTGACGGTGCGCAACACGATTCACGGGCGACGCCTCTCTGCTCGTCGCGGCTTCCACCGGGCATCCCGGACGGGCGCGGAAAAACTCTCGCCGGCGTGCCTTGACATTCGAAAAAGATTGCGGTTAGATCTTGGCGCTTTCATCGGGCGGATGACCGATCCCGATATGAGCGCGAAGGGCGGCACTCGTGAGAGTCCCGGCTTTCAAAAGCGGCGAATGGATGCAGTAGGGCGCCGGGATGGTGTCCAACGTCTGCATCTCTGCGGGAGTTCGAGCTTGCTCCTCCTGCCGCAGGCAGCTCGAAGTGTGTGCGCGCGCACCCACCTCGGGCATTTACATCAACCGGAAGGCCCCGGGGGCTTTTGGCTGCCCGTCTCCTTCCAGCCGGTGTGAATCGCCTGCACTCGTCGACTGGTGCCGTCGGTTCCTCCGGCCTAAGTCCCCTTGCGGGGAGGAACAACGTCATGTCTACCAATCCGAAAGAAACCAATCCCGGCGTCGCCGCTGCAGATGCGCCGCAGCCGGACGCCATGCTCACACCCGAACAGGTCGTCGATCAGTTGCGCGTGATGCGCTCGCGGATCGCCGAAGTCTCCCCGTTGACGACGGAACAGCGCAGGATGCTGCGGCAGCAGGGCAAGCTGCCGGAAGGCGTGCTGCAGGCGTCGATCAACGTCATCGGTGCCTCCGACAACATCACCGCTGCCGTCGGCCAGCCGGCCGGCGACGTGCGCCAGATGGTCGATGAGTCGAACCGCTGGACGGCGGCGGAGGACGAGCTGCGGGCCACGCTCAATGGCGTGGCCGGGGCCAACCTCGTGCGCCGTCAGAAGATCGCTCTCATCGCCGTACAGGCCTACACCATCGGCAAGCAGTTGGCGCGGGACCCGGAGAACGCGGGCCTCGTGCCGCATGTGGCCGAGGTGAAACGGCTGAAGGGCTTCGCTCGTCGCAAAAAGCGCGGACCGCAGACACCGGCACCGCAGACCCCGGCACCGGGAACCCCGGCACCCGGAACGCCGTCCCCCGCACCGGCGCAGGCGCAGGCACCCGAAACGGCACCTGCCCCTGACACGCCGATGAAACCGAAGGCGTAGAGTAGTGGAAGTGAGACCGGGCGCGCACGCAGGCGCGCGCCCGGTCGTTTCTTCCCGCTCGGACATTCCGTGGAGTGACTCCACGAAAAGGAGAACCGCATGGTGTTCAATCCGTTCAACGCCAATTGGGAAAAGCACGCACCGAAGAAGAAGACGGCCGCCCTGCTCAGCGCCGCCGAGGAAATCAAGAGACGGGCCGACCTCCTGGCCGAGCTGATCATCCACGGACCGTTGCCGCCCGACAATCCGCTGCTGCGGCCGATGGAGAGCGAATCGGTGGCCCGGCGCACGGCCTCTCGCCTGCGCAGTGGTGTGATCGAGGCGGACGATCCAACCGTCGACTCGTTCGAGCTGGCCGACGAGGTCGAGCAGACCGCGGAGTGCCGCAAGCTCGTCCGGCTCGTCGAGAATGAGCTGACCGCACTCGACGCCCTGCTCTACAAGGTATACAGCGGCCTGACGACACGATTCCTCGAGCTGGCCCACGCGACGTATGAGTCCGAGGTCCGGTTGGTAAAGGCCGACCCCTCGCAACCTCACCCGGATGCGCACATCCGCAGACTGGAGAAATCATTACGCACCGACATCAAGAGCCTGCTCCATCCGCAGTTCGACGCGGTGGACGCGAAACGAAGGCAGCGGACGAAGAAGCCCCCAGGCAGCGAGAAAGCGCCACTGGACAGCATTGCAGCGGAGCTCGACCTGGGGCCGAGCTAGAAAGAGCACGGGAGCGCCGGCATCCCTGCCGGCTGGACGGGCGGCATCCTGCCGCCCGAGGCACTCTGGCAGACCCGCGCTCCCGCCTGGGCACGCCCGCTCTGGACAGAGCTGCGCGACCAGCTCCAGGCCTGGTGCGACGGCGAGCGCATGCCGCTGTACATCGACGAAACGGCGACGGTGTACGAGGGGTGAGGCCGTTGCGCAAACGCGGGTTGCGGGGTTACGAGGTTGCGGGGTTACGGCGTAACCCCGTAACCTCGCAACCTCGTAACCCCGCAACCTCGCAACCTAACCTCGTAACCCGCAACCCCGCAACCCACCAACCCCGGCACCCAACCCTGCTACTCTTCGAAGATGGCCGACGTCAGGTTCGACTCCGTCGCGAAGCGGTATGGCGAGGTCTCCGTCATCGAGGACCTGAACCTCCACATCCGCGATCATGAGCTGATGGTGCTGGTCGGGCCATCGGGCTGCGGGAAGTCGACGGCCCTGCGGATGATCGCCGGCCTGGAGGACATCAGCGCCGGGACGATCGCCATCGGGGAGCGGGTGGTCAATACGCTGGCGCCGAAGGACCGCGACATCGCCATGGTCTTCCAGAGCTACGCGCTGTATCCGCACATGACGGTGCGCGAGAACCTGGAGTTCGGCCTGAAGATGCGCGGCGTGGCCAGGAGCGAAATGCAGAAGCGCGTCGATGATGCCGCCCAGATCCTCGGCATCACTCACCTGCTCGACCGCAAGCCGCGCGACCTCTCCGGCGGGCAGCGGCAGCGCGTGGCCGTGGGGCGGGCCATCGTCCGCCAGCCGGCCGTCTTCCTCTTCGACGAGCCGCTCTCGAACCTCGACGCGAAGCTCCGCGTCCAGACCCGCGCCGAGATCACCAAACTGCAGCAGTCGCTCGGCACCACCTCCGTCTACGTCACGCACGACCAGGTGGAGGCCATGACCATGGGCCAGCGCATCACCGTCCTGCGCGACGGAAAGATCCAGCAGGTCGGCACGCCGCAGGAGGTCTATGAGCATCCCGCCAACGTCTTCGTGGCCACGTTCATCGGCACGCCGCCCATGAACCTCGTCCACGCCATGGTGACGGGCGGCATGCTCGAGGCGTCGTCGTTCGCCCTGCCCATCGCCGCCCGCTACCGCGCCACGCTGAAGGACGGCCAGCGCGTCACGCTCGGCATCCGCCCCGAGCACGTGGAGCGCGCCTCACCCGGCAACGTGACCGCGACCGTGGACGTCGTCGAGCCCATCGGACACGAGTCGATCGTCTATGCCTCCGCCGGTGACGAACGGCTCGTGGCCATCTTCGATCCCGCCCTCACTCCCAAGCCAGGGGAAGCGATCCCGCTGGCCATCGACGTGGAGCGCGTCCATGTGTTCGATCGGGAGAGTGAGAAGGCAGTCTGACGGGCGTCATGGTGACTCAGATCCCAGCGTAGAAAGACGCGACAAGGCACCGAGAGAAACACCCTCTCCCAACGGGAGAGGGTCGCCGCGGAGCGCTCTTCGCCATTTGCTGAATCATCGGGAGGCAGTCAGCGCAGCTGCGGGGTGAGGGGTCAAGGCCTTCAGCGGCACGCTGCCTCGATGTGGCGAGGAGAGAGGAATCCCCTCACCCCGGCACTTCCGCGCTGGTTACGGCGAAGCTGATTCACGGCGATCAGAATTGCGCGCTGCAGTGCCGACCCTCTCCCGCCGGGAGAGGGTGGCTGCTCCGGTTCGCGTCACCTGTGTCTGACGCGTTCGAGCGCCACCCACCCACCCGTCTTCAGAGCGGGTGGTGGCGCACCTCCGCATCGAGGGCGGGCGTAGTATCCATATGCATATCCTACGGATGGCAGAAAACATAAGGTTACGGTCGACGGCTGAAGGACAGCGAACCAGGAGCGAACATCAAGATCTATTGGATCGACTCGGACGCAGGGCGGCTTGGAATCGTTGAACGCCCGCGAGGCGGTGATTGGCTCGGCGATGATGTGCAACGTATCCGCGGCCAGGGCGTCGATGTACTGGTCTCTTTGCTCGAGCAGGATGAAGCCGCGGAGCTGTCCCTGACGCAGGAAGCAGTTGAATGCCAGGCGGCCGGGATCGAATTCATCTCCTTCCCGATACCGGCCTCTTCCTGCGCCTCGGCGGGCTGAGCGCCGGGTTGCTGATCGTGGATTCGCCCCGCCTTCGGACGGCGGCGCTGCTGGCGATCTGCGTCTGGGCGTTCGCGCGGGCGTACTACTTCGCATTCTACGTATTGGAGAGATATGTCGATCCTTCACACCGATTCTCGGGAGTTTGGCTTCTTCTTCGCTTCCTCCTGCGCGGACGTTGAGTAGGCTTCACGTCCGATAAGGAGGTTTTTCATGGATACCAAGGCCGTTGGGGAAAAACTCGTGGCACTCTGCAAGGAAGGGAAGAATCTCGACGCGGTGGAGCAGCTCTACAGCAACGAGATCGTGAGCATCGAGCCGCAGGGAATGCCGGACATGCCGGCGGAGCAGCGCGGCCTCGACGCCATCCGCGGCAAGCACCGCTGGTGGTACGAGAACAACGAGGTGCACTCGGGCACGACCGAGGGGCCGTTCGTGCACGGCGACAAGTTCGCGGCCATCCACGCGTACGACGTCACGTCGAAGGCCGGGCCGAATGCGGGGAATCGGAACAGCTTCCGCGAGGTGGCCGTCTACACGGTCAAGGACGGGAAGATCGTCCGCGAAGAGTTCTTCTACTGATCGCTGGTCGCTGGTCGCTGTTCGCTGTTCGTTTGGAGACGACGACGCGGGCGGGGAGCTCCGTCACCGGGACATCCTCGAAGCCGGCCGCGCGGACGATGATGCCGCGCGGCCGGGCTGTCCCGGAAAGCTCGTAGACGATGCCGTCGCGGTCCGCATGGGCGCGGACGTCGATCGTGCCGGTCGCGGTCGGGATCGGCCCCACATGGAGCGGCTTCGCCAGCCACGCTCGCGGGACGCCCGCACCCACGACGAGCGTTCCGTCCTCGCGCCCGAACACCACTGCGTCGAGCATGGACCGGACGAAGTCGGAGGCCACCCAGGCGTGCGGCATGTCGCCGATGAAGCCGGCCTTGCGCGGCTCGGTCCGCACGACTTCTCCCCAACCGTTCCATGCGGCCGGGCGGCGGTCCTTCAGGAAGCGCTCAACCAGCGACGCGACCTCCTCAGGCCGGTCGAGCCGGATGAGCGCACCGATGATGCGCATCTCGTACGGCGTGTAGTCGTGGCGCGGCTTCCCCAGCGACGCCAGGTAGCGGTCGAACGTGCGGTGCAGCTCGTGCTCGGGAAAGACGGCGGTCAGGTTCAGCGGTGAGATGCCGATGGCCGTCGAGGTGGCGTCAAAGTCGCCGAGCTCCGCACAGCCGGGGATGTAGTCGATGTGGTGCCCGGCGATCGTGCGCCGGATGGACGCCGCGAGATCGTGGCGCAGCGACGCGGCCGCGGCGCTCAGCTCGGCGGCGCGTGCCTCGTGGCCCAGAACCGCGGCCAGCTCCGCGGCGTCGTCGAGGCCTTTCAGGGCGAAGAGGTCGTCCCAGTACGAATGCATCGGTTTGGCCGAGTAGCCTTCATGGCTGATCGACTCGGTGACCAGCCCTTCGAACGGGCCGTGATTTTGCGCGCGCAGCACGCCGATGTACTGCGCCGCGGCATCGACGTGAGGCCACAGCCGCTCCAGGAACGGACGGTCGTGTGTGAGGCGCCAGATCTCGGCGACGAGGTAGATCAGCTCCCCGTGGCTGTCGTTCTCCGGCACCTGGTCGGCGCCGCGCCGGTCCACGCAGCAGGGAACCTTGCCGTCGCCGTACTGGTACGCCGCGAACCACCCGGCGAAGTCTTTCGCATCCTCCGGGTGGCCGAGGCGGAGAAGGGTGGCGGCCATGAGCGCGCCGTCGCGGATCCAGGAGCGTTCGTACGAGCGCGAGCCCGGCTGCAGCGCCGGGCCGTCGCGGTGGATGAGCATGTAGGCGATGCTCGTGCGGATC
>CAZYTO010000192.1:0-10995 GCA_964650405.1 uncultured Thermoanaerobaculia bacterium
CGCGTCGTCCTCGTCTTTGCCGTCCTGCTCGTCACACTCTGGCCGTGGAGCGCGGCCGTGGCACGCCTCGTCCCGCTGCCCGTGGCCGGCGCGGCCATGGCCATCGTGGCCGTGCTCGCGGCCAGCGGCCGCTTCGCCGCGGCGGCCGGACCGGCGCTCTTGCTCCTCGTGCCATTTGCCCCGCTGCCGGAACGGCAGCCGGAGGTCCTCGGAGCGGCGCTGGAGTCGTCGCAACGCGTGGACATCGACGTCGCGCCGGACGTACGGGAAGTCGTGCTAAGGATCAGCGGCGCGAACATGCCCCGCATGCGCCCCGGGCGGGTGGTGGGGGAGATCGAGGCCGTCGATCGCGCCGGCCGGCGCACGACGCGCGTCCTCCGCATCGGCGACGTAGCCGACTGGGGATTCATGCGCCGCGAGCAGTTCTTCTTCTCCAACAACGTTCCGCCCCGCAACGCCAGCGGCGACCTTCGCGGGTACGGGAACGCTGCCTACCTCTGGGGCGCGGGACGCATCCCGATTCGCTTCGCGGCTCCGCCCGCCTCGCTGCAGGTCGTGGCGGCGAATGATCTTCCGCGCGGCGCGAAGTTGCAGGTCGAGACTGTGGAGTACCGGACAGGTGCCGGGATGACGGGTGCCGGGTCGCAGGTCCCGGGTGCCGATGCGCCTCCGCCGGTCAGGAGCCCGGAGCCGCCCTCGACCACGGGTGCCGGGTTCCGGGTGCCGGGGTATCGGGCTCAGGTATCGGCTGAGGCATCGGTACCGGGTCCCGGTACCTGGCACCCGTTACGGGGTACCCGCCCCCCACCCGCCCGCCGCTCGCCGCCTCCCGCTCGCCCGGGGGTGCCATCGGCAACAGGCTCAGGGACGATCGGCCCATGATGCTCGCGCTCTTCGCTGCCGTCTCGATCGCGCTCCCGTTCCTCCTGCTGCGGGGCCGGGCGCTGCGGCGTTACTTCGCCTGCGACGGCGCGCTGTGGGCGGCCTTCATCGCCCTGGCGGCCGTAGCCCAGGCCTTTCGCATTCCGGTCGATCCCTGGCCGGCCATCGTCGCGTTCGGCGTCGTAAAGCTGGCCGTCCTTTCGCTCTTCCTGGCCACGAGCGAGGCGCGGGACGTCCGCTGGAGCGCGAACCGCGCCGCCCTCTCCGCGCTGCTGGTCTATCTGGCCGTCCTCCCGCCCATGACCACGCGCCACGTCGTCGACGGAGACGAGCCGTTCTACCTGCTCATGACCGAGTCGCTGGTGCGCGATCACGACCTCGATCTGCGCAATCAGTACGCGGACCTCGCGCACTCCGAGACGCGGCGGCTCGATCTGAAACCGGAGGCCGGAGATCCCATCGGCCGCCACGGCGAGCAGCACTCGCACCTCGAGTCGCTGCTGGCCTTTCTCCTCATCCCCGGCTATCTCCTGGCCGGCCTTTACGGCGTCCTGGTGACGATGACCCTCTTCGGGGCGCTGCTCGTCCGTTCGACCGTGCGGCTGTTCGAGGACGAGGGAATCGACGAAGCCACCACGCGGGCGCTGCTGCCCCTCATCGCCTTCGGGCCGCCGGTCCTCTTCTATGCAACCCGCATCTGGCCCGAAGTGCCGGGGGCGTGGATGTTCGTCGAGGCCCTGCGCGGCATCCGCCAGCACCGTCCCCAACGCTGGGCTCCGGCCATGCTGCTGCTGGTGCTGCTGAAGCTGCGCTTCGTGCTCATGGCGATCGTGTTGCTCGGGCGGGTAGGGCGGGCTGGCGGGAGGCGGCGAGCGGCGAGCGGGGGAGCGGGCCCTGGCAAGTGCGCTACCCCGCTCGCCGCTCGCCGTCTCCCGCTCGCCGAACACAAGCCGCTCGCCGCCCGCCGTCTCCCGCTGGCCGCCCTTGCCGTCGTCATCGTCGTGCTCCCGGTGATCGTGTTCTACTCGACGACGACGCATTCGCTGCGCGAGCTCGTGCCCGGCGACGGCGTGATGTGGCTGCAGGGCCTCTTCGGCCTCGTCGTCGACGGGCAGGCCGGGATGGCGTTCCAGGCGCCGCTCTACCTCGGCGGCCTGCTGGCCCTGACCCGATGGCGGGAGATGCCGCCGGCGTTCCGGCTTGGCATGTCCGCCACGGTGCTCTACATCTTCACCCTCGTGCCCCGCCCCGAATGGCACGGCGGCTGGTCGCCGCCGCTCCGGTACATCGTCGTCTTCATGCCCGTCCTGGCCCTCGGCTGCGCCGCGCTGTGGCAGCGCCTGCGGCAGGCCGTCGCGCCCATCGCGCTCTGGACGATGATGCTCGTCGTGCACGGCGTGGCCTTCCCGTGGCGTCTCTTCCACATCGCCGACGGGCAGAACTTCATCGGCGAATGGCTCTCGCTGGTCTGGCTGACCGACTTCGGGCGGATGCTGCCCAGCCTCATCCGCCCCAACCTGGCCGGCCTCGTGGCGTGCGTCGTCTTCGCGCTGCTGATGCTCCTGCCGCTCCGCCGCGCGCCCCGCGCACTGCTTCCGCTCGCGCTGGCCGCAGCCATCGCCGTCTGGTTTTATGAAGGGAGAAAGCCCGGCGACCGCATCGAGTTCGAGGACGTCGTCGTCGACAAGAGCAGCGGCGACCTCTATCCGCCGCTCTACGCGGTCTCGCGCTTCGTCTACCGCGGCGGGTGGATCGTCCATCCCGGCGACATCCTCACCTTCCCGGCCCGCGGCGGCGCATCGACGATCGAGTATCAGGCCGCGGGCCCGGCCGTCCTCGAGATCGGCGGGCGCGTGTACACGCTTCCCGCCACCGGGCCGGCTTACGGGCGGGCGCGCGTGGAGCTGCCGCGCAGCGGGATGACGACCCTGCAGTGTCTCTCCGGGGTGGCCAATCTCGACCGGATGGATCATGAGTGATCATGCAAGACCATGAGTGACGTCGACGTCCTCGTGCTCGACCTCGACGGAGGGGCGATGTTGCGCGACTGCCTCGCCTCCATCGCCGCCCAGACGCTGGCGCCGCACTGCGTGATCGTCTTCGACAACGGATCGCGCGTGCCCGTGGAGGCCGGAACCTCCGGAGCCACCGTCATCCGGAGCGAGGTCAATCTCGGCTTCGCCGGCGGCGTCAATGCGGCACTGCGCCACAGCGACGCGCCGTTCGTGGCCCTGGTCAACAACGACGTCGTGCTCGATCCGGACTGGCTGGCCACCGTGCGCGCGGCCATGCACGACGCGACGCTCGCGGCCGTGCAGACGGTCATCCGCCGCGACGACGCGACCATCGACGGCGCCGGCATCGACGTTCACGACGGCACCATCCGGCAGATCGGTCACGGCTCGCCGCTCGCCCGCCTCGGCGCCCCGTCCCAGGACTCCCGCTCGCCGCCCGCGGCGCACCGCCCGCCGGTCAGGGGCCCCTCCGCCACCGCCACTCTCTACCGCCGCGAGCTGTTGCACTTCGACGAGCGCTTCTTCGCCTATTACGAGGATGCAGAGCTCTCCGCGCGCCTTCGGGAAGGCGGCTGGGGCCTGTCCGTCCTGCCCGAGGCGAAGGCCACGCACCGCGGCTCGCAGTCGGCCGGGCGGCTCGGCGGCGACGCGCTGCGCCTCCGGACGCGCAACCGCTACTGGGTGGCCCGGCTGCATCCCGGCACGGCGCGCACCGGCGCGCTGCTCCGGGAGGACGCCCGGCTCGCCCTCCGCGGGCGCACCTCGCTTCGTGGGATCATGCAGGGCATGTTCGGACGGATGAAGGACAGAGGATGAAGGATGAGCCGACGCCGGCTTCCGCCCGGCCATCATCATCCTCCACTGCTCACGCCTCTTCCTTTCGCATCGTCGTGGCGACTCCGGACGTCGTGGGGGAGCGCATGGCCGGTCCGGGCATCCGCGCCTGGCAACTGGCGCGAACGCTGGGCAGCCGGTTCGACACGGCGCTCGTGGCGCGCCGGGAGGGCGATCCGCCCGTTCAGGACCTTCGCGTGCTGGACCGCGGCTCGGACGACGCGCGGGAAGCACTGCGGTCCGCGGACGTCGTCATCGGCCAGCCGGCGCGGCACTTCGGCTCCGAGCGGCGCGGACAGCGCGTCATCTACGATCTCTTCGACCCGGTCCTCCTCGAGCTGCGCGAGCTCTACGGCCGGTACCCCTCGGTGCGGCAGCGCATGCACTATGCAGCCGAGGCCTGGAGGGTGCGGCGGGCGGTCGGGGAGGGGGATGCACTCATCGTGGCCACGGCCAAGCAGCGCGAGCTCTACCGCGCCGGCAGCACGCCCGTCGTGGAAGTCCCGTTCGGGATCGATCCCGGCGACGTCCTGCCCGGCGACCGTCCGCGGTCAGACCTCATCGTCTGGGGCGGTGGCACCTGGGAGTGGCTCGACCCGAACCTGGCCGTCGATGCCGTGATCCGGCTCAACCGCGAGGGCCTGGCCTGCCGGCTCCTCTTCCTCGGACGCTCCCGTCCGAACCGCGCCCTGGCCGACCGCAGGCGCGTCGATCGCTTCGACGTGATGATCGGCCGCGGCGCGCCGTGGGTCGAGGCCAATTCCGATTGGACGCCCTATGCCGAGCGAATGTCGTGGTTGCGGCCTGCGAAAGCCGCTATGATGCTGCACCGTCCGACCACGGAGGCTGCTTACTCGATCCGTACCCGGATTTTCGACGCCATCGCCGCAGCAGTTCCCGTCATCACGACAGAGGGAGGATTTGCAGCAGACCTCGTCGCCGCCGAAGGGCTCGGGATTGTCGTCCCCCCCTCCGACGTTGGCGCCGTCGCCGCGGCCGTCCGTCGTCTGCTGCGCGACGACGATTTCCACGGGAGCTGCGTACGAAATCTGGAACGCATCCGGCCCCGCTTCCGTTGGGACGTAGTGACGGCGCCGCTGGCCGAAGTACTCGAAGAATGGCAAACGCACAAACACTGACCAGGCCGCCGGAGGGCATTGATTCGGCGCCGCCGGCGCTGCCGGCTCCGCCCGGGCTGCCGGCGACCCGCTGGCCCGTGCCGGCTCCCGAGAGCGCGCCACGGCCCGTCGATATCTCCATCCTCATCGTCACCTGGAACAGCGAGCGTTACATCGACCGCTGCCTGGCCGCCATCCCGGCCGCCTGCAACGGCTTCCCGTACGAAGTGGTCGTTCATGACAACGCCTCGTCCGACGCCACGCTGCAGCACGTCGACCGTGACTTGAACGGGGGCGGAAACGTCGTCCTCCGCTCCTCGCAGAACGACGGCTTCGCCGCCGGCACGAACCGCGCCTTCGCCGAGTCCCGCGGCCGCTACGTCTTCCTCCTGAATCCCGACTGCGAGCTGGAGCCGGACGCCCTGGCCCGCCTCCGCCACTATCTCGAGGAGCATCCGGACGCCGCGGGCGCGGCCCCGCTGCTCGTCGACGAGCGCGGCGAGCTGCAGCGCGAGTTTCAGCTCCGCCGGCTCCCCACCCTGCGCACCCTGGCCTCGGAGATCCTGGCCTTCGGGAAGCTCTTTCCGAAGAACCGGACCACGGCCCGCTACCGCTACCGCGACGTCGAGCTCCACGAACCGGCGCAGATCGAGCAGCCCGCGGCCGCGGCGCTGCTGCTCCGCCGCGAGACGTTCGACGCCCTGGGACGCTTCGACGAGCAGTTCTCCCCGGCCTGGTTCGAAGACGTCGACTTCTGCCGCCGCCTGGCCGCGCACGGCAAGAGCATCTGGGTCGTCCCGGCCGCCCGGGCCAAGCACCACGGCGGCGCCAGCCTGGAGCACCTGTCCTTCGCGCGTTTCGTCGACATCTGGTACGGCAACATGTGGCGCTATGCACAGAAATGGCTCGCGCCGGGCGAGCGCGAGGCCCTGCGCTGGCTCGTCATCACCGGCATGATCCTCCGCCTCGGCGCCGCCGTCCTCGGCGTGGCCCATCCCGAGATCGGGCGCCGGGCCGCGCTGAAAGCGTACGCGGGCGTGCTGAAGAAGGCGTTCCACAGATGGACTCCCGCGTAGCGGGAGGCGATCACCGTCCGGTCCCGGAGACGGACACGCGCTCATCGCGTCTCTCGATCGTCGTCGTCACCTGGAACAGCAAGCGGTATCTACCGCGCTGTCTATGCGGTGTGTTGAAACAGACCTGGCCTGACGTCGAGATCATCATTGTCGATAACGCGTCCACCGACGGAAGCACAGACGTCATCCGCGAGCTTGCTCCTCATGCGCGCGTCATCGCCAACAGCGAGAATCTCGGCTTCAGCGCGGCTGTGAATCAGGGCATCGGTGGGTCGCACGGCGATTACGTCCTCCTCTGTAACCCGGACGCGTTTCTTCAGCCCGACTACGCGCAGCGATGCATCGAAGCGCTGCGTGACGCCGGCGATGCGTTCGGCATGGCAGGCGGCACGCTGTTTCGCGGCGAAGGCGACGACATCCGCCCGGCGGAGATCGTCGATACGAAGGGTATCCGCATGACCCGCAGCGGCCGCCACTTCGACATCGGCCAGGATGCGCGGGACGGCGAGGACGATCGGGGACTGGTGCCGGTTGACGGGTACCGGGTGCCGGATGGGTATCGGGTATCGGGTGCCGGGGATCAGACCTCGGACCGCGCTGAGAGCCGATACCCGATACCTGATACCCGAAACCCGTCACCTGACAGCCGAGATCCGGCACCCGGCACCCGGTACCCGGCACCCGCCGAATGCTTCGGCGTCTCCGGTGCGGCGCCGCTGTACCGGCGGGCGATGATCGAGGACGTGTCGATCGACGGGGAGTTTCTCGATGAGGACTTCTTCGCCTACCGCGAGGATGCCGACCTGTCGTGGCGGGCGCAACTCTTCGGCTGGCGTGCCCTGCACGTCCCGGACGCGGTCGGGGTGCACGTCCGCACGGTCACGCCGTCGCGGCGGCGGCAGCTCTCGCCGGCCGTCAACCGGCATTCGGTCAAGAACCGGTTCCTGCTGCGGCTGAAGAACGAAGGCGCCGGTCTGATGCTGCGCAACGGCGTCTTCGAGCTGGCCCGCGACCTGGTCGTCCTGGCGGCCAGTCTCACCGTAGAGCGGACGTCGCTTCCGGCCTTCGCGTGGCTGTGGAAGAATCGCCGCCGCATCATGGCGAAGAGGCGCGAGATCCAGCGGCGGCGGCGCGTTCCGGACCGCGCCCTCGCGAAGTGGTTCCGTTGAAGCTGGCCATCCTCGGCACGCGTGGCGTTCCTCCGCGCTACGGCGGCTTCGAGACCTTCGCGGCGGAGCTGGGCAAGCGGCTCGTCGCGCGCGGGCACGAAGTGACGGTCTATTGCAGGATGGCGAGCGGCGAGCGGGGAGCGGCGAGCGGGGAGGAAGAAACGCGACCTCCCTTCGCCCTTCGCCCTTCGCCCTTCCAGTGGAAAGGCATCGAGTGTGTATCGCTACCCTCGATCGGCCATAAGTATCTGGAGACCGTCTCCCACACGGCGCTTTCGGCTCTCGACGCGTTGCGGCGCCGGTTCGACGCCGTTCTCGTCTGCAATGCCGCGAACGCGTTCGTGCTGCCGCTGTTGCGCGCGGCGCGCATCCCCGTGGCCATCAACGTCGACGGCATCGAGCGCCGGCGCCGGAAGTGGAACCCCCTCGGCAAGGCTGTCTACGCCGCCGGCGAGTCGCTCTCCGTCATCTTCGCCGGCCGCGTCATTGCCGATGCCGAGGTGATCGCGGCGTACTACCGCGAGACGTATGGCGCGCAACCCGTCGTCATCCCGTACGGCTCCGAGCTCACGTCTCCCGACTCCGGCGTCCTCACCCGCCTCGGCCTCACCTCGCGCGGCTACATCCTCTACGTCAGCCGCTTCGAGCCGGAGAACAACCCGCTGGAGGTGGTGGAGGCGTACTTGCGGGTGCCGGGTGCCGGGGACCGGGTAACGGGTACCGGGTCGCAGGTAACGGGTACCGGGTCCCAGGTACCGGGTTCCCGGTCCCAGGTATCGGGTATCGGGGATCGGGGATCGGAAGCGAGCCGCGCCTCGGTACCCGGTACCCGGCACCCGGCAACTGGCACCCGGTACCCGTCCCCCGGTACCCGGCACCCGATCCCCCCACTCGTCCTCCTCGGGGAGGCGCGGTACGACAGGGCGCTCGGGGAGAAGCTGCGGGCTCACGCTTCGGCGAACGTGGTGTTTCCCGGGGCGTTGTATGGGGCGGACTACGAGACGCTGCAGCGGCATGCCTTGATCTACATCCAGGCCACGGAGGTGGGCGGCACCCATCCGGCGCTGATCGAGGCCATGGCGGCGGGCGGGTGCGTCCTGGCCAACGACACGCCCGAAAACCGGGAAGTAGGTGGCGATTCAGTCGGTTACTTCACCCTGCGGCCGGCGGAAACGCTCTCAAGCATGCTTCGCCGGTGCCTGGACGATCCGGCAGGGTGCGAGGCGATGCGGGAGCGGGCCCGGAGGCGCGCGGCCGGCCGGTACGGGTGGGAATCCGTGACCGACGCCTACGAGCAACTTTTTCTAGAGCTTGCCTAGACGCTTCATCGGGCGGCTCCGTACTGGTATCGGCGGCGACCCGTTTCTGTTCCGTCACCGCGCAAATTGCGTTACAGTCCGGCTGACCGCCGGTGGACTGAGGTTCAATGCTCAAGCAGAAGGCATCTCTGATCGCGAGGATCGTCTATCTCGTTGATCTTGCTCTGACTACCGCTGCCTTCTTCATCGCCTTCTTCCTCCGCGACGTGGTCCTGCCGGCCGTTTATCCCACGCACTTCCCCACCGGCCTCTTTCCGCTCTCCGAGTACCTGAAGATCTACCCGATGGTGCTGATCATCTGGTCGGCGCTGCTGTTCGCCTACCACTCCTACCATTCGCACCGCACCATCCCCCTGACGAAGGAAACGGCCACCGTCCTCCGCGTGGTCGTCGTGGGCAACGTCCTCCTGGCCACGCTGGCCTTCGTCATCCCTCTCCGGCAGCTCTCGCGCTCGTGGTTCATCCTCTTCGGCGTCCTCTCGGCGTCGCTGGTGATCATCGAGAAGATCCTGCTGCGCATCATCGCCCGCTACGTGCGCGTGAAAGGTCTCAACTACCGCACGGTCCTCATCGTGGGCACGGGGCGGCGGGCCCTGGAAGTGGCGCGCATGATCCGCGAGCACAAGTACTGGGGCTACAAGATCGTCGGGTTCATCTCCGACGGCCATCACCTGTCGAACGGATGGGCGCGCTACCGGGTCTTCGGCACGGTGCCCGACCTGCGCCGCCTCATCGAGAGCGGCCAGTTCCAGGAGCCCATCGACGAGATCGTCTTCGCCGTCACGCGCAAGAAGCTGGACGAGATGAAGCAGCTCTTCATCATGTGCGAGGAGCTGGGCATCCGCACCCGGGTGGCCATGAACTTCTTCACCAACCGCGTGGCACGCATCGAGATCGAGGAGCTGGAAGGCATTCCATTCCTCACCTTCACCACCACGCCGTCGAACGAGACCCAACTGGCCTTCAAGCGTCTGCTCGACATCGCCATCTCCATGCTACTGCTGACCTTCTCCCTGCCGGCCCTGGTCATGGCCGCCCTGGGCATCAAGTTCAGCTCCCCCGGCTCGGTGCTGTTCAAGCAGGAGCGCATCGGCCTCAACGGCCGCATCTTCACGCTCTACAAGTTCCGGACGATGATCGAGGACGCCCACGAGCGCCGCGGCGAGATCGCCCACCTGAACGAGATGTCCGGCCCCGTCTTCAAGGCCAAGTCCGATCCGCGCATCACGCCCATCGGGCGCATCCTGCGCAAGTTCTCGCTGGACGAGCTGCCGCAGCTCTGGAACGTCCTGAAGGGCGACATGAGCCTCGTCGGCCCCCGCCCTCCCATCCCCGAGGAAGTGGCCAGCTACCACCGGTGGCACCGCCGCCGCCTGTCGATGAAGCCCGGCCTGACCTGCCTCTGGCAGATCAGCGGCCGCAACAACATCGACTTCGACCGCTGGATGCAGCTCGACCTGCAGTACATCGACAACTGGTCCCCGGGGCTCGACCTCAAGATCCTGCTGCGGACCATCCCGGCCGTGCTCTCCGGCCGCGGCGCGTCGTAAGACGCGGCGGGTGTGGTTTTTCGCGGTTCGCGTTTCGAATATCCACTGCCGCCGTGTCGTTAGTGGTGTACTCGGTGGTATCGCCTGGGCAAAGTTGCTGATATCACACTCAAGTTCGGCGATATCGCAGCGGATCTCTGGAGGTACGCGCGCTGCTACGGCTCCGCTACGTGGCCGCCACGCCAGCCGGCGCCACCCGGTCGCGGCCTCCGGGTCCCGTGGGCTTGGACGCTTGCTTGGCTGGAAACACGGTGCGACGTGGTCCGTCCACGTCGCACCGCATTCGGGGAGGGAGGAGCTAGTGAACGCGCGCGTACTCGATGCCGCGTTCGGTCTCGGCGATGGCCATGTCGCACAGCTCGATTGCCTTCGCGCGGTGTCCGCCTTTGTCCGCCGTGGCGATCTCCAACTCGTGACGGGCATCGCGGAGATGGCGGAGGGCGGCATGCATGTGAGTCTGGTCCGCCTGGACGTGACCTGCGGTGAAGCCGACGACGAAGACGACGAGGAAGACAGCGGTGACGATGGAACGCTTTGTCATGATTTCAAATCCTTTCCATACGTTGATTCGCGGGGCTCAGTGGCTGGCGGCAAACTCGATCCCGGCCTGTACTTCGCCGAGGGCCTGATCGACGATCTCAATGGCACGGGCGCGGTGTCCTCCTTTGTCGGACGAGGCGGTCTCGAGCTCCGAGCGTGCCGCGCGAAGCTGGTCGAGTGCCGCCTGCATGTGGGGTTGACCGGTGGTGGCACATCCGGTCAGGTAGCCGAGGGAAAGGACCGCCAGGACAAGGAACACGTAGACAATGAGACGCTTGGACATGCGTTTCTCCTCCCTTTCAGTGTTCCGGGCTTGGCGGCGATTGTATAGCGGAAGAGAACGCGGGGACCCCTACCTATTCGAATGATGAACGCACAACGCTCATATTTGAAAAGCCGGACCGGCTTTGCACCTAAAGTCGGTTCGGAGCCTGATCCCCCAAGGCTGGAAGGCTGAAAGGCTGAAAGGGCCAAGGCAGCGCCGGGTTTCCT
>CAZYTO010000193.1:0-10889 GCA_964650405.1 uncultured Thermoanaerobaculia bacterium
ACGTGGGCGATGATGGCGACGTTGCGGATGTCGTAACGGAACTGCATGCGCGGGCCTTAACGCGTTGCGACGCAGCGAATTCCAGACAGGAAGGCGAGCGGGAGGCGGCAGGCGGCGAGGGGTGAGGGGGATGTGCGGTCGATGTGAACACTGGGTATCGGGGACCAGGTGCCGGTATCGGCGATCACCGCGCGTCGCACATTAGAATCCCGCGCATGCTCCGCTCCGTCACCGTCTTCTGCGGTTCCAATCACGGCTTCGATTCGATTCATACTGCCGCGGCGCGTGAGCTCGGCGCGCTGCTGGCGCGCAGTGGCGTCTCGATCGTCTACGGCGGAGGGAGCGTCGGGCTGATGGGCGAGCTGGCCGACGCGGCGCTGACCGCGGGCGGCGAGGTCATCGGCATCATCCCGCGCGCACTGTGGGAGCGCGAGGTCGGCCATCGTGCCCTGTCGAAGCTGCACGTCGTGGACACGATGCACGCCCGCAAGGAGATGATGGCCTCGCTGGCCGATGCCTTCATCGCCCTCCCCGGCGGCCTCGGTACGCTCGAAGAGATTTTCGAGATCTGGACGTGGGCGCAGCTCGGCATCCACCGCAAGCCGCTCGGCTTTCTCGAAGTCGACGGCTTCTGGTCACCCCTCATGCAGTTCCTCGATCGCGCCGTGACGGCCGGCTTCCTCCGCCCACAACACCGCGCGATCGCGTTCGTGGAGGCGAACGCCGAGACGCTGCTCCAACGCTTTGCCGACTACGAAGCGCCGAATGTGCAGAAGTGGATGACGACGGAAGAGGCGTAGCGAGGCGTGGAGGACGGACAATCCTGTCCAACCCGCGGCGATCCACTGCGAATCAGCGACCAGCGATTAAGCGATCAGCGAATCAGTAATGCACCCGGTACTCGTACGTGAACGGTTTGCGCTGGCCGTGCTGGATGATGGGCTCGAAGCGGGCGGAGCGGAGGGCGGCGGTGTTCTTCTCGGCGAGGTTGCTGCTGCCGGTGGTGTTGAGGGTCGTGGTCACGCCGGTCACTTCGCCGTCCTGGTTGACGCTGGCTTCGAGGTCGATCTCGCCGTGCGCGCCGGGACTGGTGACAGGAGCGGGCGGGATGCGGAAGCGCGGCGAGAGGTTGTCGGCCTCGACCTGCTGCGCCTCGGCGGCACTGGCGAGCGACTTGGCGCGGGCCCACCCGCTGCGGTCGGCGACGCGGATCTCGTCCCACTCCCCGCGATGCGAGAGGACCGAGGCCGAGGTGCCGCGGCTGTAGGTGGCGATGACGGGGGCGTCGTCGCTGGGCCGCTGGCGAATGGCCAGGTCGCTCTCCCGAACGTATTCGACGGCGATGGCGGCGCGGGAGGCGGAGGCGGTATCGTCAGGCGCGGTCTCGCTCTGCGTACAGCCGCCAATGGTGAAGAGGGCAAGGAGCGCTGAGGCCGTGAAGGCTCCCGACAGACGGTTCATCGTCATCCGAAGACGTCCCTTCGCGTGTATTGGGTGAAGGCGATGATCAGCGCGCCGGCGGCCCAGGCGGCGAGGAGGGTCATGCAGAAGGACATGGTCATGCCTTCGTACGGTGTCGGCTCGCCGGTGTAGTAGTCGGAGAGGGTGAGGGCGCTGACGAAGAGGTACTTGCCCGCGGTCCACTCCGGGCTGACGCGGGTGAGGATGGTGCCGCCGATGAGCGAGGCGAGCATAGTCCCGATGGACGCGGCGCTGGAGCGGAAGAGGACGGAGAGCATGAGCATGATCGCGGCGACGGTGAGGAGGGCGTACCACTCCAGGCCGTAGGCGATGAGGGCGTCATGCCACATGGGCAACTGTCGGACGTCGCCGAGGCGCACGGAGCCCCCGACGAGCTGGAAGCCGTGGTACATCGGCGCGGTCCAGCCGGCGCGCGGGAGGAAAGGTGCGGTGACGATCCACGCCAGGACCGCCGAGGCGAGGAGGGTCAGGGTGGCGAAGATCCACAGAGTGGTCAGCTTCGCGGCCAGGACCTTCCATCGTCGGACCGGCCGGGTGAGGAGCAGTTTGTCAGTCCCCTCGGCCGTTTCCGCCGACACGATGTCGCTACCGAGCATGGCCACGAGCAGGGGCAGCAGCCAGCCGGAGACGTTGGCCACGAGCCGGACGACGATGGGGACGGTGGGCTTGTCGGGCTCGATGTCGTGGTCGAGGTAGAACTGCAGCCGGGCCGACTCGGTGCGCGCCCAGCGGGTCCATCCTTCGTTGCGGTTGCTGCGGCGAAGGGCGTTCTGCAGGTTGGCCACGCGCTGCTGAAGTTCCGCGCGCCAGTTGCGGTTGCGCGTCTCGCTCAACCGCCGGTACTGCGCATAGCTGATGAGGGAGAGGATGGCCGCGAGGATGGCCACGACGACGGTGAAGCGGCGCCGGCGGAGGATCTTGAGCATCTCGTTGCGAACGAGCTGAGGGAACACCCGCGCATCCTACCTTCTCGGCGCCGCAACGTCAGTCGCTCCTTTGCAAGAACGCCTCGGACAAAAGGCTGAAAGGGTTGAAAGGCTGAAAGGCTGGAAGGAACGGCGGGGCACGGCACGTCGCTCCTTCCAGCCTTTCAGCCTTTCAGCCTTCCAGCCTTTCAGCCTTCAGGTTCACTCGACCGTCTCGCCGCCGGTGGTCTCGAGGAACATCTCCTCGAGGGTGGCAGCGTGGGGGCGGGCACGGAAGACGGCCACGCCGTTGGTAACGAGGGCGGCGATGAGCGATGGGGCCTCGCGCTCTTCCACAGGCACATAGAGAGAGAACAGATCCCGGCGCGCGGTGAAGCCGCGTTCGCGGAGGATGGCTTCCCCGCGCGCGAGGTCGTCGACGTGAAACTCCATCTCCCGGCCGGAGGCGATGAGCTCGCGGACGGAGCCTTCGCGGTGGATGCGGCCGTGGTGGATGATGGCCACGCGGTCGCAGGTGAGCTCGATCTCGGCGAGGAGGTGGCTGGAGACGAAGATGCTCATGCCGTGCTCGCCGGCCAGGCGGCGCAGAAGCTCGCGGATCTCGCGGATGCCGGCGGGGTCGAGACCATTGGCCGGCTCGTCGAGGATGAGAAGCTTGGGCTGGCCGAGCAGGGCCTGGGCGATGCCGAGACGCTGGCGCATGCCGAGGGAGTAGGTGCCCACGCGCTGGTCGAGGCGGTGGGAGAGAGCCACCAGCTCGGCCACGCGCGCGATCTCGCCGTTCTTCACGCCCAGCATGCGCGCGAAGTGCTCGAGGTTTTCGCGGCCGGTCATGAAGCGATAGAGGTCGGGCGTCTCCACGATGCAGCCCAGGCAGCGCATGGCGGCCTCGAAGTCATGGCGCACGTCATGCCCGCAGATGGTGACCGATCCGGAGGTCGGCTTGATCAGCCCGACCAGCATGCGGATGGTCGTGGTCTTGCCCGCGCCGTTCGGCCCGAGAAATCCGAAGACTTCGCCGGGGTTGAGGGCGAAGGAGACGTCATCGACGATGGTGCGCTGGCCGATGACTTTGGTGAGGTGTTCGGCGACGAGGGGGAGCATGTTTCCACTATCCTACGGGAGTGCGCCGCTTCTTGACGTGGTATCTGCCTCTGGCCCTGGCCCTTCTCGCGGGAGGCGTGTTCGCGGACGGACTGATCGCGTTCCTGCGCGGAGACACGGGGACGCCGGTGGAGATCAATGCCAGCCTGCCGGCGGGGACGGCGCCGGCGAAGGTGATCGCGCCAATCATCGTGGGCGATTCGCTGGCCCGGGGGATGGGCGACGACTCGGGGTTGGGGATCGGCGGACGGCTGGTGACGGAGCTGCAGGCGCGCCACATCCGTTCGAACAGCATCGTCAACCTCGGCGTCAGCGGCGCTCGCACGGCCGACCTGCTGCGCCAGCTCGAGTCCCCCGGCGTCCGGCGCGTCATCAGCGAGGCGAACGTGATCATCGTCTCCATCGGCGGCAACGACCTGTGGGGCGACAACTTCCGCAACGGTCCGCCGAAGAATCCGGAGAAGGCGATGGAGGACGTGCTGGGCAGGATCGTGGAGGTCGTCCATGTCGTGCGCACGTCGAGTCCGGGCGCGCGGGTCTTCGTCATCGGCCTCTACAACCCGTTCGTCAATGCGCCGTTCGGCCGCATGCTCGACCCCGCCGTGCACCACTGGAACGCCAAGCTGATGGACCGCTTCGCCGACGACTCGCTGGTGACGATCGTGCAGACGTTCGACATCTTCGCCTACAACGACCGCCTCTCGGCGGACCGCTTCCATCCATCTGGCGACGGCTACGAACGGATCGCAAGACGGATCGCCGATGCAATCTGAGTTGGAGAAAGTGGTTAGTGGTTGGTGGTTAGAGGGGGTCGCGCTTCCTAACTGGTTGCCAGGTGTGGCCGCCGTCGTGCGAGCGAAAGAGGTCGACGCCGCCGGCCCAGAGGTAATCGGGATTCGTCGGATCGACGGCGATGACGTTGGCGTGCCAGCCAAGGCTGGTCATGCTGCCCGCGCCGGCGTGGCACCGAGGGGAGAGCGCGGCGAGCGGATTGGTGAGGAGGAGCGTGGAGACGTAGTCCGGCGCGCTGCCGGTGCGGATCGTTGCCGACCACGACCCGGCGTCGCCGCCCTGGTCCGAGCGGAAGACGGCCAGCAGTCCCTGGTCGTAGTTGCCCGCTGCGTTGCTCGCGGCGAGGGCGTAGATGATGTTCGGGTTGGAGGGGGCGATGGCCAGGGACGTGCGGCCCATGTTCGGATCGGTCAGGACGCTCTCCCACGCCTCGGCCGACTCGGCGTGTTTGTTCCGATAGACCGTGGCCTGTTCCAGCGTCCCGCACGAGGCGAAGAGGAAGTCGCCGTCCGTATCGCCGCGCAGGGCCAGGTCGAGGCAGCCGCCCTTCGCGGTCGTGGAGAGAACGCTGCTCCACGATGCGCCGCCGTCCGCGGAACGCCAGACACCGTTGCGCGTGGCGGCGTAGATCCGCTGCGAATCGTGGGGACTGACCGCCAGGGAGTTGACGAAGTCGAAGTCATCGCCGGCGGTGGAGGGGAGGGCCGCCCAGGTGCTGCCGGAGTCGCGCGAGACGAAGATCCCGTTGCCGCGGATGATCACGGCCGTGCCGCGGATGTCTTCGCGGAAGTAGCCTTCTCCGGTGCCGGCATAGATCACGCGCGTGTCGCTGGGATCGAAGGCGAGGGAGCTGACGTCGAGGTTGGCCATGGCGTCGCCGGTGGGAAACCACGAACGGCCGGCGTTGACCGACTTGAAGATGCCGCCGGAGACGGCCGCGGCATACATGAGGTTCGCGTCATGAGGGTCGATGAGGAGGGCCAGGGTGCGCCCGCCGGCGTCGTCGGGACCGAGCTGTGTCCAGCGTCCGAGGAATGTGGCGGCGGTGGCATCGGTGACGATGCGCGATCTGCGCGCCATCTGCGCCCGTGCCGCGTCGTAGAGCGGGTGGGGGTTGAAGCCGTCGGTGAGGCCGCGTTTCATGGCGAAGTACGCGGCGGCAAGGTCAGGGGAGTCCTCGTTCGCTGGTCGTTGTTCGTTGTTCGTGGAGACGCGTGCGTTGTCGGTTCGGGCAGGCGAGGTGTCGCGCATGCGGCGGCGAACAGGAGCGTGGCGAGGGCGAGGACTGCGGGAGGGAGCTTGCCACTCGAGGCGATGGATTCACCACGTGGGTTCGGCACGGCGCAGTCGTGCCCTACACCGACCCGCGATCCGCGACCTGCGATCCGCGACCAGCGAGCCCGGGGTATCCTTGGGACCATCAATTCAATCAGGAGCAGCAAATGCAACTGGCGAAAGATTCCTGCTGCTGCGGTCATCCGCTCGATCAGCATGACGGCGGACGCGGCGCTCCGTGCAACCACTGCGGCTGCGCGGCCGGGGAGCCGCCGACGGCGTTCGAGGTCGGCGTGATCCACTCCCTGCATGAAGTGACGACGATGCTGGCGCGGATCTTCAAGGAGATGCAGGCACACCGGGGAGTGCAGTAGCGCCCTGCGACCCGCTTACTGGAACCACGACCCGCCGTTGATGTCGATGGTGACGCCGTTGAGGTAGTCGGCCATGGGAGAGGCCAGGAAGAGGATGGTGGCGGCGACGTCGTCGACGGTGCCGACGCGGCGCAAGGGGATCTGGCCGACGATGTCGTCGTAGTGGCGTTCGAGCTCGCCGCGGGCCATCTCGGTGAGGATGAAGCCGGGGGCGACGCAACTGGCAATGATGTTGTCCTTCGCGCAGCCGCGGGCGATGGAGCGGGTCAGGTTGACGAGTGCGGCTTTGGACGAGCCGTAGTCGGCGAAATCGACTTCGCCGCGGAAGGCGGCGCGCGAAGCGACATTGATGATCCTGCCGCCCTTGCCGTCGCCGTTACGGCGCATGGCCCGCATGGCCAGGAAGGCGGCGTTGGCGGCGCCGAAGACGTTGACCTCGAAGGTGCGGCGCCAGCCGCTCTGCCAGGCCTCGTAGTCGTCGCGCTCGAACTGGTTGAGCTCGTAGATGGCGGCGTTGTTCACCAGGATGTCCAGCCGCCCCCAGCGGGCCACGACTGCATCGATCATGGCCTCGACGGCCCGCGGGTCGGTAATGTCAGCGCCGGCGGCGAAGGCACGCTCGTCTCCGATGTTGCGGACGATCTCCTCCGCCTCGCTCCTGCCACGGTTGTAGTTCACGGCGACGCAGGCGCCGGCCAGGCCGAAGCGAAGGGCCGTCTCCGCGCCGATGCCGCGCGAGGCCCCGGTGATGAGAGCCACTTTGCCGGTGAGGTCGAGTGTCGTCTTCGGATGCATGGCGGGAGAGTGTAGAACGAGAGTGGTGAGTGGTTTTAGTGGTTAGGACGAGGGTGGTGAGTGGTTAGCGGTTAGGGACAGAGCGAGCAGCGACCAGCGAGCAGCGACCAGCGAACCTGATATTGTTCCGTCAATGGACTCCATCGACGTCACGCTCTATACGCGGCAGGACTGTCCGCTCTGCGAGAAGGCGAAGGGCGCGATGCGGGCGGCGATGACGCTGCACCGTCTGCCGGTGACGCTGCACGAGATCGACGTGGACCTGGATCCCAAGCTGCACGCACGGTTCACCAGCGACGTGCCGGTGGTCTACGTCAACGGCCGCGAGGCCTTCCGCCACCATGTCGACGTGGCCGACTTCACGAGCTACATCCGCTCCGAGGCCACGCGCCCGCAGCCGGCCCTGGCGGCCGAGACGTGCGTGCCGTGCCGCGGGGGCGTACCGGCACTGACGGCCGAAGACTACCAGCCGCTCCTCGGCCAGCTCGATCCGGCCTGGCAGGTCGTCGACGGCCACCACCTCACCCGCGAATTCACCTTCCAGGACTTCGCCGCCGCCCTTGCCTTCACCAACCGCATCGGCGCCATCGCCGAGGAGGAGGGACATCATCCCGACATCCGGCTGGCGTGGGGGAAGGTGGGCATCGACATCTGGACGCACAAGGTCAACGGGCTGACACGGAGCGACTTCGTCCTGGCCGCGAAGATCGACCGGGTCTGAGTCAGATCGCTTCGCTGAAGACGATCACGTACTCGTTCGGGTCGAGCACTTCCATCTCCGTGAGGCCGTAGGGCTGGCGGTGGGGGGCGCGGATGATGGAGACGCGGTTCCGGACGGATTCGTAGAGCTCTCCCAATCCCTTCACGCTGATGTAGGCGCTCCAGGCCCGGCCGTCGGCGCGGGACTTGTCGCGGCGCTGCAGCATGATGCGGATCGAGTCGCGCTCCAGGATGGCAAACGACCACGGCTCCGCGGCGGGGAAGGGATCGACGGAGAAGCCGAAGTGGTCGCGGTACCAGCGCGCGGTCTCTCCGACTTCCGGAACGGGAAAGACGGCGGCGATCGAGGTCAGCTCGCTCAAACGAGACGCCGCTCCCGCAGCTCGCGCTTGACGAATGCGTAGATGATCGGCGCCATCACCACGCCAGCCACCCCGAAGGCCGTCTCGCCGATGAGGATGGCCATGAGGATCTCCCAGGCCTGGGAGTCGGTCTCGCCGCCGACGATGCGCGAGTTGATGAGGTACTCCAGCTTGTGGATCAGGATGAGGAAGACCAGCGAGGCGATGGCCGTGCCGAAGGACAGGCCGAGGGAGAGGATGACGATGACGGTGTTGGAGATGAGGTTGCCGATGACCGGGAGCAGGCCGCAGACGAAGGTCACGGCCACGATGGTCGTGGCGAAGGGGATGTGCTTGCCGAAGAGCGGCAGGACGACCAGGACGTAGAGAGCGGTGAGGGTGGTGTTGACCGCGGAGATCTTGATCTGGGCGGTGGCGATGGCGGAGAAGGCATGGGCGAAGCGGTCCACCTTCTGGGTCAGCAGCTCGCTGAGGCGGCCGCGGGCGTGAGGGCGCTTGGTGACGTGGCGGAAGAAGACGAGGATGGCCAGGAGGGTGCCCATGATCATGTGCACCACGCCCATGGAGACGGAGCTGCCGGCCAGCTTGAGCTGCTCGGCATGGCTCTTCAGCCACTCCACCATGCCGGCCTTGATGGTCTCGGCGTCGGTGAGGACGTCGGGGATGAGATCTTCGCCGTAGTCGCCCAGCCAGGCCTTGGTCGACTGGAGGATGTCGGCCATCTTCTGCATCATGGCCGGGACGTTCCCGGCGTGCTGGCGCATGAAGACGATGAGCAGGGCGATACCGCCAATGACGCCGCCGCCGACGATGAGCGTAACCAGCACCAGGGCCAGGGGCTTGGCGGCCACGTTCGTGATGCGCTTGGAGAGCGAGGCCTTGAGGCGGTCGAGGATCAGGTAGAGCGCCAGCCCGGCCACGATGAGCGGCACGAGGTGGCGGAAGAGGATGTAGGCGAGGGTGCCGGCCAGGATCACCCACGAGGCGACCTCTTCCCACGACGGAGGGGCGAGTACGGCCGGAACGTCACCGGCAGTCGCGCCGGTCCCGGGCTCCGCACCCGGCTCCGGCGATGGGGCAACGACGGGCTTGATCGTGCTCATCGGTTGAGATTGTAGCGTTACGGGTTGCTGGGGTGAATCGAGTGCCGAGTGCGAAGTGCCGAGTGCCGCGGGCATGAGGCATACCGTACTCGGCACCCGGCCCTCAACACTGGCACTGAGTGGCCTTGCACCTAAAGTCGGGAGGGTCGCTGTGACGGAAGGCTGGAAGGTCGAAAGGCTGAAAGGGCCAGAGGCAGCACGGGCTTTCCTTCCAGCCTTTTCAGCCTTCCAGCCTTCCAGCCTTCATATTCATCGTCCGATCGGACTTTAGGTGCAAAGCCGCACTGAGTATCAATGAAAATCGTGGCTCGAGGTCTCCGTCACGCCGTCCAGCGGCCAGAGGCGCTCGGCGCGGACGGACGGCTGGCCTTCCAGGTTCTGCAGCACGCCCTGGACGATGACTCCGGGTGCGCTGACGATCAACGAGCGCTGCTCGCGGAAGAGGTCGGGATGGATGATGGCCTGGGAGAGGCCGGTCTCGTCCTCGAGGGTGAGGAAGACGAAGCCCTTGGCGGTGCCCGGCCGCTGCCGCACGATGACGGCGCCGGCCGTGGTGACGCGCCGTCCGTTGGGCAGTTTCGTGAGGCCCTTCGCCGAGACGATGCCGTCGCGGGTGAGCTGGGAGCGAAAGTGCTGCAGGAGGTGCGGGCCGGTGGTGAGCTGCATGGAGTCGTAGTCGGCGACGGTTTCTTCGCCGGAGGTCAATTCCGTTAAGGGCGAGCGGGATGCGGCGAGCGGCGAGCGGGGGGCGAAGAGCTCTCCGGATTCCTTCGCCGCCAGCGCCGCCTGCCACAACGCCGCGCGCCTTGTGAGGCCGAACGACGACAGGGCGCCGGCATAGGCGAGCTTGGTGAGCTGGTCGTCGCGCAGGCGCGCGCGGCGGGCCAGATCGTCGGCGGAGGTGAAGCTCTCCGCAGTGACGTGAGGTGCTGCCGGCATTTGGGAAGCAGGTCCCTCGCTCCCTCTACGCCCGCCCACCCCTCGCTCGGGATGACAGTGCTTTTCATCGTTCGCTTCACTGGCGTCATTCGCCGTTCGCCCGTTCGGAATGACCAGTTCTCTCTGCGCTGCTTCGATGGCCCGGCCGCTGGTCTCGCGCAACCCGCGTACGAAGCGCAGTCCCAGCCGCACGCCGCCGTTCTCCCAGCGGCACATCCAGCCGGAGTGGTTCACGTCGACGGGCAGCACCTTCACGCCGTGCCGCTGGGCGTCCTTCACCAGCGTGGCCGGGTGGTAGAAGCCCATCGGCCAGGCGTTGAGAAGCGAGATGTAGAACGCCGCCGGATGCCGCGCCTTGATGTAGGCACTGGCGTAGGCGATGAGGGCGAAGCTCGCGGCATGCGACTCGGGGAAGCCGTAGAGGGCGAACGAGGTAATCGACTTGACGATCTGGTCCTGGGCCGGCCCGTCGATGCCGTTCTTCGTCATCCCCGCCCGGAGCCGCGTCTCGATCTCCTGCATCCGCTCCATCGAGCGCTTGAAGCCCATGGCCCGGCGCAGCTCCTCCGCCTCGCCGCCGGTGAAGTTTGCCGCCACCATGGCCATGCGCAGCAGTTGCTCCTGGAAGAGCGGCACGCCGAGCGTCCGCTTGAGGATCGGCTCGAGGCAGGGATGCGGATACTCGACCGGCACTTTCTTCTGCCGCCGGTCGAAGAAGGGCTTGATCATGCCGCCGACGATGGGACCGGGGCGGATGATGGCCACCTGCACGACGATGTCGTAGAACGTCTCCGGCTTGTTCCGGGGGAGGGAGGACATCTGGGCGCGGCTCTCGACCTGGAACATGCCGATGGTGTCGGCCTCGCAGAGCATCTTGTAGACGAGGGGATCGTTCTCCGGCAGGTGGGCCAGGTCGACGTCTTTTCCCTCGCAGCGCTTGATGAGAGGGATGGCTTCCTCCAGCGCGGCCAGCATGCCCAGGCCGAGAAGGTCGACCTTGATGATGCCCATGTCGGC
>CAZYTO010000194.1:0-10876 GCA_964650405.1 uncultured Thermoanaerobaculia bacterium
TCTCCGCAAGGAGCTGGACTCCAGCGAGAACATCATCATGACCCTGACCACGGCGCTGGAGAACAAGGACCCGCGCAGCGGCGGTCATGTCCACCGCGTGGCTTCTTATGCGGCACGGCTGGCCGAAAAGCTCGGCCTCTCCTCCGAGGAGCGGGAGACGATCGTGAAGGGCGCCATGCTCCACGACCTCGGCATGATCGGCATTCCCGACACGCTCCTGCTCAAGCAGGTCCTCACGGACGAGGACCGGGAACGCATCGCCGATCACACCCGCATGGGCGCCTCGATCCTCGACCCCATGCGCACCTTCCGCTCCTTCATCCCCATCGTCCGCTGGCATCACGAGCGCTTCGACGGGAAGGGCTACCCGGACGGCCTGAAAGGCGAGGCCATCCCCCTGGAGGCCCAGGTAGTCGGCATCGCCAACCGCTTCGACGAGATCCATCACGAGGGACAGATCCCGGAGGAGGACGCCCTGGCCGTCCTCTCGAACGAGGCCGAGCACGGGGCCTTCGACCGCGAGCTGGTGAAGCTCTTCGCCACGGCCCTGGAAGAGGAGGCACCGCAGGCCGTGGCCCACCTGCACCTCCGCCCCCGCTCCGCCATCCCGGCCCGGGTGCTCTGCATCGACGACAACAAGCTCAATCGCGACCTGCTCACGGCCACGCTCACCGACGCCGGCTTCGAGGTCTTCGTGGCCGACAACGGCTCCCTGGCCACGGAGATCATCGAGCAGGAGCGCATCGACGTGGTCCTGCTGGACCTGATCATGCCCGTGCAGGACGGCGCCGAGACGCTGAACCAGTTGCGGGCCGACGCGCGCTTCGAGTTCCTCCCGGTCATCATCCTCACCTCGCACCGGAGCGCGCAGTTGCGGCAGGACGCCATCGTGGCCGGCGCGGACGACTTTATCAACTATCCGCTCAACCGCCTGGAGCTCGTCACCCGCATCCGCTCGCTGCTGCGGATGAAGGAGTACCACGCCGACCTCGAACAGACCCAGAACGTGATCTGCGCCCTGGCCCTGGCCCTGGAAGCGAAGGACCGCTACACCCGCGGCCACTCCCAGCGCGTGGGCGACCTGGCCCGGGCCTTCGCCCTCTTCCTCGGTCTCGGCAACGAGGCCGCGGACCGCATCCGCGTGGCCGGGCTCCTGCACGACATCGGCAAGATCGCCGTCCCCGAGTCCCTGCTCAACAAGCAGGGACCGCTGACCCGCGACGAGTTCCTCCGCGTCATCGACCACCCCGCCATCGGCGAGGAGATGGTCCGGCCGCTCATGACCCTCAGCTCCGTGCTGCGCATGATCCGCCACCACCACGAGCGCTACGACGGCCGCGGCTATCCCGACGGACTGCGCGGCGATGACATCCCGTACGAAGTGCGCCTCATGTCCATCGTCGACGCCTACGACGCCCTGACCTCGCACCGCGCCTACCGCCCCTCCCCGCTCACCCACGACGCCGCGCTCGAAACGCTCACCCGCGAAGCCGCCGGCGGCAAGTGGGACCCCGAAATGGTCGAGAAGTTCATGGCCATGCTCGGCGGCCAGGGCCCCGACTGGGACGCCATCTCGCAACCGGTACCGGTCCTGAAGCTGGAATAGAAGGGACTACCTCGTTCCGGCTGGAGCTCACGTCAGAAAGGCTGAAAGGCTGATAAGGCTGGAAGGCTGAAAGGAAAAACAAGGCTGCCATTGCCTTTGGCCCTTCCATCCTTCGAGCCTTTCGGCCTACCACCCCCAAGCGGCGAGCGCAAGCTGTCCGATGCTTTCGTTATACTCCCGCCCCTCAGCAATGATCGTCCTGCACGACCCATTGAGGCAGACCGACCTACCTCGCGGCTGTGTCGCGACGATCGGCAATTTCGACGGGATGCACGTCGGGCATCAGGCCATCGTCCAGGGTGTCGTGGAGCAGGCCCGCGCGCTGGGACGGCCGTCCGCAGTCATCACCTTTCACCCCCATCCCCTCTCCATCGTCGCCCCCGACCGCGTGCCGAAGCAGATCCTCACCCTCGGGCAAAAGGAAGAGATCCTGCGGGCCATGGGCGTCGATGCCCTGCTCATCGTGCCCTTCACCCACGAGTTCTCCCGCTGGACCGGTGAGCGGTTCATCCAGGAGTTCCTCATCAACGCCCTGCAGGTGTGCGAAGTCCGGATCGGCCGCGACTTCTGCTTCGGCGCAGGCCGCGAAGGCAACCTGACCATGCTCCAGGCGGCGGGGACCCGTGCCGGCTTCGCCGTCCGCGGCAGCGAGGACGTGAAGATCCGCGGCATCCGCGTCTCCAGCTCCATCGTGCGCAACGCCATCCTCCACGGCGCCATGCGCTCCGTGAACGCGGCCCTCGGCCGCACCTACTACATCGAAGGCCGCGTGGCTACCGGACGCCGGCTGGGCCGCAAGATCGGCTTCCCCACCGTCAACATGGACCCCACCAACGAGCTCTTTCCGGGCAACGGCGTCTACATCACTACTTCGCGCTTCGAGAGCTTCAGCCGCTCGTTCGAGAGCGTCACCAACATCGGCGTCCGCCCGACGCTCTACGAGAACTACGCCACCACCATCGAAAGCCACATCCTCGACTTCGATTCCAACGTCTACGGGGACACGGTGCGGCTCTACTTCCACGAGCTGCTGCGCCGGGAGCAGCAGTTCCGTTCCGCCCTGGAGCTCACCAACCAGATCCGCATGGACATCGAGCGCGCCCGGCGCTACTTCCTTCGCCACCCGGTCGACCGGCTCAACGACCAGGTCTTCGGCGGCGACAACGATACCGAATGACCGAAACTGCCTTTGCGCTGATCGTGGCCCTCTCCTTCCTCATCGTCCTGGCGGGCGCCCGATGGTTCAAGACCCTCGACACGGACATCTGGCGCGCCTGGCGGACGGCGCTGCCGGCGGGAATCGCGGCCGGGGTGATCCTCCGGCTCATCGGCGCCAACGCCGTGGCCGCCGGGATCGTGCTCACCCTCACCGCGCTCTACGTTCGTCTCATGGGCGACGAGAGCGAGCCCTCGGACGGCATGATCTTCGGCGCGGCGGCCGGCGCCACGGCCGCCCTGACGCTCATCGCCCTCGGCCGCGGCAGCGGCTTCGAGCTCGCGGAGTGTCTACTGGCCGGTGCCGTGGCCGGTTTCGGCGCGACCCTGGCCGCCATCCACGTCGGCCAGAAACTGCAGCAGGCCGTCATCGACGTCGTCACCGCCGTCGGGGCCATCACCGTTGCGGCCGTGCCGCTCGTCGTGCGCGATCAGCTCCCGGCCGTCGATCCGCGCGCGGCCGGGATCGCCGCCGCGGCGCTCCTTCCGCTGATCGTCGTCGTCACCGTCTTCCAGCAATGGTCCGACGTCAAGGCGGAGCTGAGCCACGAAGCCTCCCTCGGCTTCATCGCCGATGCCGACGTGCGCCCTACGGCCCACCCCCTGGCCCGTCTCGGCCGCGCCGGCTGGAGCGACCCGCGCGCTCACCGGGCCTTCGTCCGGCTGGCTACGCTGCTGGCCCTGCGCAAGCGGCAGCAGCGCAACCGCAGCGGCGACGTGGCCCGCCTCTACCAGCTCGAGATCATCAAGCTGCGCATGCAGGTCCAGCAGATGACCCGCATCGATCAGGACGTGGCCAATGCGCCGCGGAGCGAGGACGACGCGGTCCCCGCCCCCGGCCAGGCGGACGGCGACTCCTACCTCTGAGGACGGCGCTGCTGGAAACCTGAAGTCCGCCGGAGCCTGAATGTGAAGGGCTGGAAGGCGGAAAGGCTGAAAGGGAAACCCGTGTTGCCTGCGGCCGACTCCAGGTGCAGGGCCGAACAGCCTACTTCGGGCCACGGTCCTCTCGTCTACAATGCGAGACCGAGATGACGATCCGACTTCTCCGCCTCGCCGCCTCGATCCTCCTCCTCGCCACGACGCCTTCCCTCTTCGCCCAGAAGAACATGGGCCAGGCCACGCAGTACTACAAGCAGACCCCTCCCAAGAAGTTCAAGGTCATCGGCCCGAAGAAGGGCGCCTCGAGCGAGATCACCTGGTCGATCCCCAAGGACGCGCACCCGCAATTCGTCAAGGACGAGTACGCCATCCTCGAGCCCGACGTCACGGTCAACTACCAGGACATCAAGATCCACGCCGACAAGATCACCCTGAACTTCAAGACCAAGGACGTCGTGGCCCAGGGTCACGTCGTCATCGACCAGGGTCCGAACCGCATCGTGGCCGATCAGACCTACTACAACCTCGACACGAAGCTCGGCACGTTCTTCCACGCCACGGCCATGATGGATCCGTCGCTCAACTTCACCGGCGACAAGATCGAGAAGACGGGAGACGACAAGTACCACCTCGAGAACGGCGTCTTCACCTCCTGCGACCTCGACAAGCCGTCATGGTCCTTCCACGTGAAGACAGCCGACATCACCCTCGACGACTACGCGCACCTGAAGGACTTCTCCTTCCGCGCGCACGACATCCCCATCTTCTGGTCGCCGCGCCTGGTCTGGCCGACCAAGCCCGACCGCTCGCGCGGGTTCCTCATCCCGCGGCTGCTGCTGTCCAACCGCTACGGCCAGCGCGTCGAGCTCGGGTACTTCGTGCCCATCGGCGACTCGGCCGACACGACGTTCTACGCCGACCTGAACACGAAGGGCTACAACGGCGCGGGCGTCGAAATCCGCTACCTGCCGTCGCAGAACGTCAAGATCGGCGACCTCAGCGCCTACGGCGTCCACGACCCGGTGAGCGGGAACGAACAGTGGAAGTATCACTACCGGCACTCCCAGGACAACCTGCCGGGCGGCTTCCGCGGCGTCGTGGACGTGGAAGACTTCTCCGACCTGGAGTTCTTCCGCGACTTCGACCGCGACCCGCGCATCCACACCCTGTCGCAGATCTATTCGTCCGCCTACCTGACCAAGAACCGGCCGGCCTACTCCCTCAACATCCTCACCGACCGCCGGGACATCGACCTCGGCGTGGGCAACGCCCGCCAGCAGTTCGAACAGCTCCCGTCGGTGCAGTTCCGCGTCTACCCGCAGCGCATCGCCGGCTTGCCGTTCTATTTTTCGCTCGAGTCCTCCGCCTCGCACCTGGCCATGAACAACCTTACGAACGTCGCCGACGCCGACTACGGGCGGGCCGACTTCTTCCCCACGTTCTCCCTGCAGATCCGCACGCCCCCATGGCTCTCCATCCGTCCCCAGGTGTCGTTCCGCGAGACCTACTACACGAACTCGCTCGACTCGAACCTCACCCGCAACTCCGCCGGCCAGGAGATCGTGACCGGCGACTCGCTGACGCGCTCCTACGGCCAGGGGCAGGTGGAGGTGGTCGGCCCCTCGTTCTCCCGAGTCTTCAACACCGCCATCGGCGGCTTCTCGAAGTTCAAGCACGTCATCGAGCCGCGCTTCACGTACGTCTACACCACGGACGTCCTCGACAAGGAGAAGCGCGTCATCCCCTTCGACCTCGTCGACACGCCCAGCCTGCCCATCGTGCAGGACTCCGTGCAGTATTCGTTCACGAACCGCCTCATCGGCAAGGAGGCGGGACCGAACGGCAACTCGCGCGAAGTGCTCTCCCTCGCCTTCAGCCAGAGCGTGTCCCTCTCCAAGCCGTTCACCAACGCCACCGGCGGTAGCCTCGGCGGGACGTCCGTTCCCCCGGGCAACAACAAGTTCACGCCATTGGTCTCCAGCCTGCACTTCAACCCCTACCAGTCGATCACGCTCGACGCCAGCGCCACCATCGGCAGCTCCTCGCGCCGGCTCCAGCAGACCAGCCTCTCCGCAAACCTGGTCGGCTCGGGCACACGCGCCGACAAGTACCTGAGCTTCACCTACTTCGCCACGTACACCGACCCCACCGTCAGCACGTTCAACACGAGCTCGAGCCAGTTCCACCTCAATACCGGCTCGTCCATCCTCCACGACCGCCTGCGCGCCGACCTCCAGCTCGCCTTCGACGCCAAGACCGGCCAGTTCCTCGAGCAGCGCTACCTCGTCGGCGGCAACGGCTCCTGCTACGGCGTGGCCCTCGAGTACCGCCGCTACACCGTGTACTTCCCGTTCATCCGCCCGGCCACGAGCTACGGCATCTCCGTGACCCTGAAAAATGTGGGCACGATCGGGACGCACTGACGTACGGCTCCCGGGAGAGGCGTGTTACTTGGAGGGTTCTGTGTGGTGGCCGGAGCCCTCGCCCGGCCTGCGCTGCTTCAGGCTGAATCCGAAAGCCTCCGTGGTCCAGGGCCGGCGAGGGCGCCGACCACCACACGAACCACCTGAACTCTTCGACTGTCCGTACCCGAACTTCGATTCGCTCAATACCTCGAGCGCTGGCGAACCGTATGATCGTTGTGAACCACGAAAAGGGACGGAAATACCCGCGGAGAGTGCTTCGGATCGCTCTCATTCTCCTGCTGCCGCTCTCGTGTCATGACACACACGACCGCTATGCCGCTCCGGCACTTCAGGACGACCTTCGCGAGATGCGCGCGGCAATCGATAACTTCCATGATGACCAGCATCGCTACCCCGCCTCCCTCTCCGAGCTCAAAGCGATGCACTACCTGCGCGACATCCCCATCGACCCGATCACTCGCTCCCGCAACTGGCGGCTGACCACGGAAGAGACCGTGAGCAACGACGACTTCTCGGGAAAGAAGACCACGGCCGGCAATACCACCGTCGTCATCGACGTCCACAGCAGCGCGCCCGGGAAGGACGCCGCCGGCAAACCGTACTCCGAGTACTGACCGCGATCCGCGAATAGCGAACAGCGACCCGCGATCAGCGATCAGCGACCCGCGATCAGCGATCAGCGATCAGCGAACCTGATACCATCCGCCCCTTTACATGCCGAACGTCTACACGTTCAAGGACTTCGAGGGGAGCAGCCATCGCATTCTCATCGACCTGATCCGGCGCTTCTCCGCGCCGGGCGGGACGCTCCTCGACCTCGGCGCGGCCGGAGGTGAGCTCGGCGCCGCCGTGCGCGAGCGCTTCACCCGCACCATCGGCTTCGAGTACGACGCCGACCGCGTCCCTCAACTGCGGCAGCACTTCGACCACGCCGTCATCGCCGACCTCGAGACCGTGCGCCGCCTGCCGAAGGACGTCAACGTCATCGTCCTCGCCGACATCCTCGAGCACCTCCGCAACTCCTCGGCCCTGCTCCGCTGCGTCCATGAGGCACTCGCCGCCGACGGCCGCCTCTTCCTCTCCGTCCCCAACATCGCCAACGTCACCGTGCGCCTCGGCCTCCTCTTCGGCGTCTTCGAGTACCGCGAGCGCGGCATCCTCGACTACACCCACCTCCGCTTCTTCACCATGCGCACCATCCGCCGCGAAGTGGAGCACGCCGGCTTCCGCATCCTGGCCGTGCGCGGCTCCTCCGTCCCCATCCGCCTGATCATCGGCCCATACACGCCTGAGCCCCTCCTCAGCCTCGGCGAGAAGCTCCTGACCTGGATCACCCGCATCTGGCGCGGCCTGTTCGCCTACCAGATCATCCTCGTCGCGGAGAAGGCGCCTGCACCAGGATTGAAGAAGAAGTAGCGGCCCAGGCGTCCTCATTTCGAGCGCTAGGCAGAGTTGCCGTTGGAACTCGACGGAATGCGTTCCACAACGCAACCCGACCGTAGCAGCGCCTTCACCGGCGAGTTTTCGCTACTTCACTGAGCCCAAGGTCCAAACTTCCAGGGATTGCGCCTGGTGTGACATGCCGGACAATCGCAGGGGGCCGCGAGATCAGCTCGGACATGCACCAGGCCATGCAGGACGCCATCCTTGGAGTCGAAGCATGGCAGCAGGCGCTTGATGAGCGTCGGGTTGCGGCGCTCGTAGAGAAGCCAAACAGCATGAGCGACTAGGTCAGCAGCCTGTAGCAGCCGTGATTCCTTCATGGCCGCAAAGTAAGGAATGTCGGCCAGATTATTGATCGCGCCCCAGGATGTACCGCGCTGATGAAAGTCGCGCACCCAGATCTTGGCCCTCGCATCGAAGCGACCTTCTGAGAAGATCAGGAGACCACGTTGCGCGTTCTTCTCGTTGAAGTGCCTTTGAAGCATGATGTCGAACCGACGACAGACCTCCTCGGTCGCCCTTTCTACAGCACGTTCGCCCCAGATTTCTTTTGTCTTCTCGACTGCTGCCGCGAAGAGAAAGCGTCCCTTTGCAGGTGAGTTCTCAATCGCCATTGCAAGCTCTTGAAGGATAATCTCTCGAGTTTCCGGAGCGACCTTTCGCCAGATCTCCCGCCCGCTGCGGATTTCCGACGCATGAAATGGAATCGGTTGATGATTAGGAAAGTACTTGTCCTGTATCGCTTCGATCGCCTTGACCAGAAAGAAGGTCTGACGCTCGAACAGCGCGACACCCCCAAGCACGAAAAACCGATCCGAAGGATCGTTCTCGTTGCCTGACTCGTCAAGATAGAGCAAATACATTCAGCCACCAGAAACGTTCGGCCCGCACCTAGGCGGGCCGAGGCAATAAGGCAACTGGTGAAAGGGCGAGTCGCAAAGGCAACTCCCCAGTCGCGAGGGCAATCTACGTCTCTGTAAGGCTGGTGTCAAGGTGTGTATTCCGGTCTTGGGGCAGCTCCTTCGCCAACCAGATCATCATCGCGGCGGAGATGAAGTAGGGCTTCGTCCCGCGCACCCCTTGAAAAAGCGGGACAGCCGTCCACCCAACCAGCACCAACAGGCACGCCCCCGACACCGGCCACCATCCGCGCCCGATGCGGCGGGAGAAGACGACGTGGTGCGTGCCGGCGGGAATGGGCACGCCGGCGAAGAGCATGTTGATCTCGACGGGCTGCACCGTTCGGCCGTCGACGGTCACGCGCAGCTCGGGCGTGAGCTTCTCCGAGGAGGCCAGGAACGTCGCGGCCGGGGCGTCGACGTCGAGCTCCTGCCGGGCGTCTTCGTAGCGCTTCAGCGTGACCAGGGCGTCGCTGGCAGCCGGCAGCAGCGCAGCGGGATCGGTGACGATCGCCTCGCGCGCGAAGTCGACATCCTTTGTGGCCAGAAACGCGTCGCCGGTCATCTTCCGCACCTGCGACACGGCCACGAAACGCGGCACTTCGCCGAGGTTGCGGAAGAGACGGCCGTCGGCGAGCTCGCGATCGAACACCACGGGCGTGGTGACGCGGCCGTAGTACAGCGGCGCGTCGCCGGAGACGTCCGTCGCCCCGCGCAGAACGGCCACTGTCATGTTCATCGGACGCAATCGCACTACTACCGACTCCCCTACCCGGGCGTACGGACGCAGCGGCACGTAGATCTTGTTCATCACCGCGACGTCGGCCCGGCTCCAGGAGCGCGCGTCGATGACATGACCGCCTTTGAGCAACGCCACGTCGAGGCGCGCGTTCGGCCCGGCCTCGCCCTCGATGCTCGGCGAAATCTCCACTGCGTAGAACGGCTCGGCATCGACGCGCACGTGCCGCTCGGCGCTGGTACCCGCCGCGATGACGACATGATCGCCCTTCACCTCGGCAACACCTGGCACCGTGTTCTTGAAGGTCGTCCACTTGATGATGTCGATGTTCCGGTGCTCGATGTAGTACCGCACGCCGAGCATGGAGACGAGTGGGTCGTCGAAGTTGAACTTCAGACTGTTGAAGGACAGGATCGTCGACAGTCCGCCCCACGAGCTGGGATCGACGCGGGCCAGCATGCGCCGGTACTTCGCCTCGGAAGAGAAATGGCTGCGGACGTCCTCGACGTGCACGAGCTCGGAGACGTTCGGCCAGAGGTAGATGAAGAACGGCGCAATGCGGAACGGCCGTGGCTGCGCATGCAGAAAGTCCGTCATGGGCGTCGGCGGAATCTCGGCCTCGGCCGGCGTGAGGTACGGGTGAAACCGGCCCGCGAAGACGGCCAGATCGGCGGCCGCCGCTCCCGCGAGCACGATGGCTAGAAGGGCCTGGGCCGGGCGAAGCATGGCCAGGCGTAATGGCTCGCGGGCCGGCGAGGACGCATCCTTCCATGCCCACGACTTCGGCCTGCGCGCCGTCAGCAGGTGCACACCGGCGGCGGCCAGGTAGGCAACGGCCAGCGGCACCACGACCTGCAGGCGTGTCAGCCAGGAGTACTTCAGGCCGGGCAGCCGTCCCAGCACGTGCGCCACGGGTGGGAAGCCGAACATCCCGGTCAGAACGACGGCGAGGACGGCCGTGAAGAAGAAGCGCGATCGCGCCCTCCGGTTCAGCAGTCCGAGGACGAGCAGCGGGAGCGCCACCAGGCCCACGTAGACCGTCGACTCGACGTCGTTGTTCAACACGCCGAGGGCCGGGTCGCCCGTCCAGTGCAGATACGCATGGCTGCCGAGACGGTAAGGGTCGAGGAAGAGCCGGAAGTGGTGGAGCGGAAAGAAGAGCCGCGTGCTGAGATCCTCGCGCATGCCGAGGTACCCGCTGCGGCGGATGAACTGGACCATCGGCACGAGCGACGGGAGGGCGACGCCGGCGGCGAGGACCATCACCGCTCCGTCGAACGTGACGGCGCCGGCAGCGCGGCGCCGGGCGGCCTGGGGGTTGCGGCGGCCGTCGACGACGACGCGGACGAGAAAGTACGCCACCGCCACGTAGACGCCGTACGCCATGGTGGCGGGGAAGCCGCTCAGCGCGTACGCGAGAGCGATCAGCGCCACCACCCACACCGGCGTGCGCCGGCCGCGCGCGGCACGGGCGGCGATCCACAGCAGAGCGGGGTAGAACGCCGTCGCGTTCGTCACCTGCCAGAGAAAGCGGACGGCGATCGGACCGGCGGAAGCGAAGAGGATCGCACCCACCGGCCGGTGAGCCTCGACGATGCGGCGCACCAACGCGGCGTCGCCGATCGAGCCTTCGTAAAACGGACCGAAACGCAGCGCGAACCGGTTA
>CAZYTO010000195.1:0-10773 GCA_964650405.1 uncultured Thermoanaerobaculia bacterium
GGCCCGAAAGGGTTGTGGGGTCACTAGGGCATGGCCAACAAAGATCAAAAGACCGAGCAAGCGACTCCCCGGCGCCTGCAGAAGGCGCGCGAGGAAGGAACCTTTCCCTCGGCGCGGATCTTCGTCGGCGCCCTGCAATTCCTCGCGTTTGTGGCGATGCTGCGCTCCTGGGGCAGCACCTGGATTGCCGCGACCCACAGCACCATGTCGCGGTTGCTGGCGCCGGGAGGGCTGGTGTTCCTGTCGACCCTGAACCGCACCCCCCGGTCTTACGTCACCGCCATCCTCGGCGCCGAGTATCTGTTGCGGCTGCTGCCGGTGGGGACGCATGACTGGCGCCGGCTTCTGACGCCCGTGGAAGTGGCCCGCCTGGGCCGGGCCGCCGGTTTGCGGGTGGTGGACACGGCGGGCCTGCTGCCGGCGCCGGTATCGGGTGGGTGGCGGGTGGGCCGCGATCTGGGGGTCAACTATCTGATTGCACTGGCGTCAATCATCACAGCGCTTGGGCTCAGGTCAATCCTCAGTGGTTTCGCGTGGATAGTCACGTGCCGGCACCAGGTCAAGCCGTATGCGTTGCACCTGATCGGAGCTTCACTCGTATTCCTGCTTCAAGTCGAGTTCTGGTGGGGCACCTTCACGAAGCGGCTCGTCGTGCACTGGAGGTTCGACTATCTGTTATGCTTCCTGCTCACGCCGATCCTGTACTATGTGGTGGCGGAGCTTCTGTTCCCTTCCCGAGCGCCGGCTGAAATCAGTTTCGCCGTGCATTATTGGGCAAATTTCAGGTGGTTTTATGGCGTGGCGGCTATCATACAACTCAACAATGTCCTGGTTGATCACTTGATGCCGACTGATGGCCCATCATTCATAGCCAATACCATTCGACTGACCGCATTCGGTTTCCTGACGTTCATGGCCCTGGTCAGGAGCGAGCGAGTACATCTGTCAGCGTATGTGGCATTGGTCGTCCTCTTTGTCGCCTTCGTAGGTCTGGTGTCGCCGAAGCTGTGACGCTCTGGCTGCCGGTCATAGTGACGTTACGCAGCAAGATTTGTTGCGGACGGTGACCCTCAGCCGCTCCTCCATGACCCCCAGTCGCCCTCCATCGCCGAAAGCGTCTAAGTTGCGGATTCGATGTTTTCGCGGATGATCCGCGGGTGGCGTGCGGCGATTCGGAGAAGTGCGATGGCCGGGCCGACGGGTGGTAAGTCAATGGCTGATCCGTGCGCTCGGTTCCCCATCCTGGTCGAGAGCGTTCCTCATGCCTCATGCCCCGGCACTCGGACACTCAGCACTCAGCACTCGGCACTCGGACTCGGCACTCAGCACTCGGCACTCGGCCCTCGGCACCCGGACTCGGCACTCAGCACTCAGCACTCGGCACTCGGCACTCAGCACTCGGAAACTAGTCCTTCCCGATCGTGATCCCGCCGTTGGCCGTCTTCAGTTCCATCTTGCAGCCGCCGTTGCCGATCTTTCCGGAGAGCTGGCCCTCCCCCGAGCCGTACGTCGTGATGGGGATGTCGGTCGAGACGTGGCCGAACGACGTCCGGGCGCTCAAGTCGTAGCCGGCACCTTCCGGCACGATGACCCTGATCGAAGAAAACGTGGTGTTGATGGTCACGGCGTGGCAGGGAGCGCGGAGACCGCTCACGGATACGGCGCCGTTCTGGTCCTGCACTTCGACGCTGCCTCCCACGCCCTTGACGAAGGCGCTGGCGAAGGTGGTGCGGATTCTCACGTTGCCGCCGATGTCGCCGGCGGTGACGCTGCCGTTGGCATTGTCGATGTCGGCCGAGCCGCGAACGTGCTCGGCCCGCACGGAGCCGAAGCGGTTGTCGACGGTGACGTCCCCGCGCGCTTCGATCACGCTGACGTTGCCGTTGGAGGCTTTCACCGTCACGTTGCCGCCGGCGTTGTTGACGGAGACGCTGTCGAAGTTTGTAGTGATGTCCGCTCCGGCGCCGATGTTGCTCGCTTCCACGCGGGAGTTGTGGCCGGTGAAGACGAGCTCGCGGCCCACCTCATTCACCCGCGTCGTGGCGAAGGAGTTGTGCACGGTGGCCCGGCCGTGGACGGCTTCCACGTCCACCGAGCCGTTGCCGCCCTGGACCTCGGCGTCGCCGGTCACGTCGCTGACGGCGATCGAGCCGAAGCGGCTGGTGAGGGCGGCCGAGCCGCGGATGTGCTGCGCCTTCACGCTGCCGTTGGTGTTGGTGACGGTCACGTCGCCGTCGGCCGAGATGAGCTCCACCGAGCCGAACGAGTTCTCGATGCGCTGCCGGCCCCGGGCGTTGTGCACGCTGACGGAGCCCTGCCCGCCCACGATCTCGCTGGAAGCCTTCATGCCCGTCACGTCGATGCTGCCGAAACGGTTGCGGACGGTGAGGGGAGCGTTCTCCGGGACGTTGACGTCGAGCTCCACGGAGTAGGAGAACTCGCCGTTGAGGCTGAAGTGGTGGCTGTGCTCGGGATACGACGTGCGTACTTCGACGCCTCCTCCGCTCTCGCTGACGGTGACGGTGATCTGCCTGCCGAAGTCGCTGTCGGAGGCGCGGATGACTGCCTGCACACTCACTTCATTCTCGTGGACGGCATGGACGCGCAGGGCGCCGTAGCGGTGGTCGATGGTCACGTTGCCGCCGTGGTAGTTGACCGTACGACTTACGGTTCGGTCGAAGCGGTCGTCAGCATGCAGGGCGGTCGCGGCCAGGGCAAGCGCGGCGACGGCCAGGATCTTACGGATTGGCATGGGTCTCCTCCCGCAGCACGTCCTGAAGCGTGCGCTGTTTCTCGCCGTACATGGCGAGGAGCTGCTTCCGGAGCTGCGCGTTCTGTCGGTTGTGGTCGATCTGGGACTGGCACTCGGCGATGGCGTCGTCGAGCAGCAGGAGTTTTTCCTTGTAACTGGCCATGAGCGGGGAGGTGCTGGTCTCGAGGTGCGGGCCGGCCAGCTTCTCGAGGTTGTCGATGGCGGCCTGGTGGGCCTTTTCCGTGCGCTCGACCTCTTCCACCGCCGCCACGGCCAGGATGTGCTTGTCGAATTCGGAGCGGCGATGGATCTGCCACGACACGATGCCGAGGCCGGTCATGATTAGCAGCGCGGCGGCGATCTGGAGGATCGCCGCCCATCGCCGCCGGGCGTCGCGCCGCAGGGCCCGTTCGATGCGCGGCCAGAGCAGGTCGTTCGTCCACGCCGTCCGCATCGACATGGCCGTCGCGCCGATGTCGTTCCACGACGCCAGCGTCTCCCGGCACGTGCCGCACGTCCGCGCGTGCTCCTCCGCCAGCGCCAGCGACGCAGGGTCGCCTTCGAGGAGGAGGTTGTCGAGGTGGTCACAGGTAAAGGTCATGATCTTTTCCACTGTTCCTGGAGCTGTTTCTTGGTGGCGAAGAGAATCCACTTCGAATTGCCCTCGGTGATGTCGAGGACCTCGCCGATCTCGGCGTGACTGAGGCCCTCGATCTCGAAGAGGACGAAGACGCTGCGGCGCTGCTCGGGGAGGTCGTCCAGGAGCTTGCGCAGGGCGATCCGCTTCGTGTCGTCGACGCTGGCCGCGGCCCGCGAGGCGGTCACGAAATCTTCCAGCGGCGCCTCGTCGATCCGCCGCCGCCGGCGCCGCAGCATGTCGTAGCAGGTGTTGATGAGGATGCGCACGAGCCAGGTGGCCAGCGAGGCTTCGCCGTTGTAGCTGGCCGCGGCACGGTGCAGTTTGAGAAATGTCTCCTGGACCGCGTCCTCGGCGTCGCTGACGTTGCCGAGGTGGTGGAAGGCGATCGATTTCAGCCGCTCGCCGTACCGCCGGTAGAGCTCCTCGAACGCCGCCCCGTCCCCCGCCGCACAGGCCCGGGCCAGGCGGTTGTCCTCCTCGCGCGCCGGACGCGGCGCCGCGGCAACGGGCGGGAGGGTGGTGACGGCAGCGGTCGAGCTGAGCATCTTGTCGTCGGCCATAGACGCGTCCGATGCGGGAAAGTTAGACGGCCGCTCTCGGTCGGGCAAGCCGCAAGAGGCGATCGAGGCTGCCCGGCTATGGACTTACGAACAACCGCCGTGCGCCGCGAATCCCGCAGCTCTGGTGTTTGTCGTACGCCTGCGCGGCCGCCTCGCGGACGTCCGTGCGGCGGACGTACGCCTCGATGGCCGCTCCGAGGGTATAGGCCTCGGGAGCCATGAGGCCGGTGGTGAGCAGGAGGGGATTCGAGCCGGCGCGTGTGAGGAGAGGCTCGAAGTATTGGGTAGCTTGCACAGGCCAGGACAATGGACCGTGGATGGGGGCCGGAGGCCGGCGTCAGCCGGGCCGTGGAGGCGAAGTCCATCAGGCCGTCGTGGCCGACGTAGGCGATGACGTCTGCCGCGCCGCCTGTGCCGAGCTTCAGGCCGTCGGCCGTCGTCACGCTGCCACGACGGATGCCGGCCGCACTCTCGAGGAAGTCATCGGTAGCCTCGCGGATCCTGGCGCCGTCCCAGGCATCGGCAATGAGGTAGACGACTCTTCCGTCGATGGACCTTCGGAGAACGAGCCGCTCCAGGACCGCATCGGGCTGCAGGCCGGTGGCCTCGAGGCGCTCCCACTTCTCGTGTCGCAGCATCCACGACTTCACGCCGTAGTCGGCACCCCAGTAGAGATTGTTGCGAAAGTCCCGGCCGTTCCCGATCAGCGCCGGGACGGGAACGATGCCTTGATGCTGGTTGTCGCAGAGGGCAACCGTCACGTGAATGACCAGCGCTGCAAGCACCCTGGAATGGTACTAATCGCAGCGCATGAAGATGCCGATTCTCGATGACTATTTCGACACATTCCGCCACCTACCATCGTTTCAGAAGCTGGCCGCGAGGTCGAGATCTGGAACGACCGCGTCCAGCAACAGGCAGGACTCCGGAGATCCCGCGGCAGCTACAAGGGGATCGTTGAAGGCGGCCTCACACGAATGACCTTGCGCATCGCCTCGATCACCGCTCCGATGTCCCAGGGCGACTCACAGTTCTGGATATGGGGCAGCAGCAGGTTCGTGCGTGCCACGTCCGCGAGCGAGAAGAACCAGAACAGCGAGGCCAGAGGCGACAACCAGACGTGCGGCTCGAGCGGGCCGAATTTGCCTGCGATGGAATGCCTCACCACCGAGTGGATGTGACTGCCGCGCTGGTCTCTCTGATGCTCGGCGATGAAGTACGCGGCCTCGTGGTAAGCCTTGCAGGCTTCCGTCTCGTTGAGCAACGTCCAGATCCCGAGCCAGCCGCCGAGGGAGGCCAATTGCGCCACACGGTCGAGCACCTGGGCATGACTGATCCCGTCCCGGAGCTCGGCGCCGAATCCCACGCAGGCGAGGATCTTCCGTGGGACGTCGAGCGCATCGACCGCGGCCAGCGAGGCGAAGTCCTCCACCGGCGTGCCGAGGGATGATTCATCGCCGCGCAGCAACGAGTCCACTCCGCCGTCGATCAGAACGATGGTGTCGATGTCGTGGCCTTGACCACGTGCTCGTACGCCTCCCGCAGGGGCCTGACCCCGGAGCTCTCGAAACACCAGATCCGCTCGGCCTTTCCTGAACGTGCCGTCAACCATGCCGCCAGCCACGCTTCGGGACAGTAATGCTCCTCGGAGGCTGCGGCAGGCGATGTGGTGAAGAGATGGGGAACGCCGTCGACCGGCTCGTGCCCGGCCACACGGTCGAGTGCCGTGAACGACAGGCTGGCCAGAGTGACGGACTTGCCGGCCGCGGTCAGTTCGATCAGAAGCGGGATAGCGCCAAGGATGTCGTAGCCGCCGCCACAGCCCGCCAGCAGGATGTTGGTGCCGGCGTACAGAACGTCGTTGACGGGTTGTCGGAGCACGTCGCGAGACTACAGGCGTCGCGCTGTGAACTCCAGCGCTGGCGCGTTACCGAGGGAATGGCGGGGTATGGGCGCGGGTACTCATTTCGCGATCATGCTTTTCCGCGGGAATGGCCCGGGCGCGATGATTGCCTTGCGAAACGTCAGGCCATGAAAAACGTCCAACGCAGCATGGTTCCCCTCTTCAGCCCGCGCGGCCGGGTCGTGGCACTTCTGTTTCTTCTCCTCACCGTTTCGCTTGCTGCACAGAGCCGCCGTCCCGAGGCGCGTCCGCGGTCCGGACCTGGATCGGGCGATCCGGATGAGCCGGTGGCGCCGTGGCGGTTCGTCGAGAAGGACGAGTTGGTAATCACCACGCCGTTCGCCCTCTTCTGGTTCCCGGCCACGAACCAGGAGATGGACCGCTCGCCGCTCCTGGCCTCCACGGCGCTCACCGAGGACGCCGGCCGCTGCGTCAGCCTGATGGCCGTCGTTCCGCCGAACGACACCATAGTGACGAAGCTCGGTGTCACGGCCAAGCTTCCGGCCGCCGTGCTCGTGGATCGCAGCGGCAAGGTCATTCGCCGCCTCGATCCCGCCGGCGGGGTGTTCAAGCCCGCCGCCGTCGAACAACTGGTCGCCCAGGAGCTCGATGCCCGCGACGAGGGGATGCTCCACGACATCACTGCCGCCCGGAAGAAAGCCGGCGCCGGGGAGAAGGACGCCGCCATCACCCTCTACCGGAAGATCTGGGATGACCGCTGCCTCTTCCCCCTCGCCGGCCAGGAGGCCCAGGGCGCGCTCAAGGCCCTCGGCGTCACCGTGGAAGAACCGCCGTCCGCATTGTTGCCCGATCCGAACCTGAACAACACGCCCGCGAAAAAGCCGAAGAAGGGCAAAGAGGGCGGAAACGGACGCGATTGAGGCCGGTGAGGCCGTAACCTCGCAACCCCGCAACCCCGCAACCTAAACCAGGTCATCAATCGACTTCGGCCAGTCCCCATGCAGCAACCGCGAGAGCGCCCGGTCGGCCAGGAGCTTGCCGCCCGTCTGGCAGCGCGCGCAGTAGTTCGTCTCGTTCTCGGCGTAGACGATGCGCTGGACGGGCGTGCCGCAGTCGGGGCACGGCTGGTTGTAGCGGCCGTGGACGGCCATCTCCGGCCGGAACGCAGTGACCTTTTCCGGGAACTTGTCGCCTGCCTCGGCGCGGAGGCGGTCCGTCCAGTCGACGAGGGTCGTGCGGATGGCGTCGTAGAGCCGGGTCAGCTCCGCGTCGTCGAGGTTCGTCGTCATCTGCACCGGGGAGAGGCGGGCGCGGTGGAGGATCTCGTCCGAGTAGGCGTTGCCGATGCCGCTGAAGACGTGCGGGTCGGTGAGCGTGCGCTTCAGCGTGTGGCGCTCGCGGGTCAGTGCTTCGCGGAACTGGGCGAGCGTCATCTCCAGCGGCTCGATGCCTCCCGGGTCCTGGGCGCGAACCGCGTCGCGGCCCTGGACGATGTGCATCGAGGCGCGCCGCTTCGAGCCTGCTTCGGTGAGGATGAGCGTCCCGTGCTCGAAGTCGAGTGCGGCCAATCCCACCTTCCCCGGAATCTTCGCGTTCGGCGGCTGCCACTTGAAGCGGCCGGCGATCATGAGGTGGATGATCAGGAAGAGGTCGCCCTCGAAGCCCTTGCCTTCAAAACCCTTGCCTTCAAGACCAATGACGATGCGTTTGCCGATGCGCTCGATCCCGGCCACTTTTTTTCCGGCCAGCGCGGCAGGCGCGGGCTCGACCGTGCGCAGGACGAAAGGATTGCCCAGCCGCAACTTGAGCATGGTCGCGCCCGCTATCCGCTTCTGCAGCGCCTCGACGTAGACGGTCACATCCGGGAGTTCCGGCATCGTTCCGGCGATTATGATGGGCCATGCGGTGGATCTTTCGCAGTTTGGTCCTGATGATGGCCGTGGCCGCCTTCGCCCTCGGTCACATCCGGGCCGGCCTCGAGGTGCCTGTGCAGGCGCAGACGTTCGCGACGCCGTCGTCGCCGTCCGGCGCTTCGTCGCCGGGCGGTCAGGACATCGCCATCCCGGTTGCCGGCGTCGAGGCGAGGGCGCTGCGAGACTCCTTCAATGAAGGACGGGTCGGTCATATCCATCACGCCATCGACATCCTTGCGCCGCGCGGGACGGCCGTGCTGGCCGCTGTCGACGGCACGATCCGCAAGCTCTTCACCAGCGCCGCCGGCGGTCTGACGATCTACCAGTTCGATCGGGCCGGAGAGCTCGTCTACTACTACGCGCACCTTGACCGTTATGCGCCCGGCATCGCCGAGGGGCAGCAGGTGGCGCAAGGCACCGTGATCGGCTATGTGGGAACGTCCGGCAATGCACCTCCAGAGACGCCGCACCTGCACTTCGCCATCGAGCGGCTCGGCCCGGAGAAGCTCTGGTGGCGCTCCGAGCCGATCAACCCCTATCCGATCCTCATGACACGCGCTTCAGTGCCTCCTGAACGTCCTTCTGATTCGCGTTGATCTTCAGCGACGTCTGGTAGGCGGCCTTGGCTTCCGCCTTCCGCCCCAGCTTTTCGAAGATGGCGCCCAGCCAGTAGTGGGCGCGGTGCAGGCCCGGCTCGTCGGAGGCCGGCTTGTAATTGAGGTAGCGCTTCAGCGCGTCCTCGCCGCGCGGAAGCTCGCTGCCGGTGAGGGCGGCGATGTGTCCCACCTGGAACCAGGCCGGCATGTAGCCGGCGTCGAGCTTCAGAGCCGTGTCGAATTCGGCGGCGGCGGCGGGAAACTCTTTCGCGCCGATCAGGTAGTTGCCGTACCAGTAGTGCGCTTTCGCCGAGGCCGGCTGGTCCTTGACCATGGCCTCGTACTCGCCGCGCACGAGCTCGAGTTTCTGCTGCTTGCGATAGATCGACGCGAAGGCCAGGTGCCCTCGGAACGGATCGCGCTTCCGGATCTCGGTGGCCTGTTCGATGGCCTTGGCCTCGCTGCCGCCGGCAATGCCGGGAACCTGGAGGTACCACTCCATGAGACCGAAGCGGGCGTCGAAGTAATTCGGATCGAGATTCACCGCGGCCTGGAACTCGTCCTTGCACTTGTTCGCCAGCGACATCTGGCTGAAGATGCTGGCCTTCTGCGCGGCATCGCCGTAGGCGTCGCCGAGGTGGTAGTGCGCCGCGGCGTTCTTCGGCGACTTGGCGACGGCGTCCTTGAAGAAGTCGATGGCCTTGTCGATGTTCCCGGCGTGCAGAGCGCTCTCGCCCTGGGCGATCAGCGGGTCGGCCGGGTCGGCCGCGAAGAGCGGAAGGGCCAGAAACAGCGCGAGAACAGAACCTACGTGTCGTGACATTCGTCCCCCTGAAGCTGGTGTCTCCTGCCGTGACCTCCGGCGGCGAGATGCTACTCCTGATCTATATACCGCTGTTTCGCACTCGTTTCGCAGGACACAACTTTGCGAACTTGTACGTCTTTTGCTGGATTGAGGTTAGTCGAGCAACTGTAGAATACGCGCCCATTCATGCCTGAGACCGTTCTGACCACCCCTGCGGATACCGAGCGTGCCACCGTCCCCATCTTCACTGCCGCGGAGCTGACGGCGGCGGCGGCGCGGGCGCTCGAAGAGGCGCGGCAGCGCCTTGAGGAGATCGAGCGCATTCCGCTCGACGCCATTTCGGCGGCGGGCGTCCTCGACGCCTGGGACGCCACATCCATCGCTCTCGAAGACGCTTTCGGTCCGGTCTCGCTGCTCAACAGCGTCCATCCCGGCAAGGACGTTCGGGACGTCGCCGACCGCGCTCTCATCGACGAGTCGGTCTTCATCACCGGGCTCTTTCAGAATGAAGCGCTCTACCAGCGCGTCCTTCACGTCCAGCCCCAGACGCCGGCACAGGTGCAGTTGCGCAAGGATCTGCTCGAGGCGTTCGAGGACAGCGGCGTGGCTCTCCCTCCGGAGAAGCGTCAGCGCTTCCGCGAGATCTCCGAGCGGCTGACCGAGCTGGCCCAGGAGTTCGCCCGCAGCATCCGCGAGAACCGGACCGTCGTCCGTTTCACGCCGGACGAATGCCACGGCCTGCCGGCCTCCTACCTGGAGCGGATCCAGCGGGATGACGACGGCAACATCGTGGCCGGCTTCGACCATCCCGACTTCTTGCGGATCATGATGAACGCGGCCAGCGACCCGGCCCGCCGGCGTTACTACGTCGCCTACACGAACCGCGGCACGGCCCGGAACATCGAGATCCTGGACGAGATCGCGGCCCTGCGCCGCGAGATCGCCGACCTCTATGGCGTGCCGAGCTTCGCCCACTACGTCACCAAGCGGCGCATGGTGGAAAACCCCGAGACGGTGGCCCAGTTCCTCGACGAGGTGAAGAGCGTCGTCACGAACGCCGAGATCCGCGACCTCAGGCAACTCGCCGAGATGAAGGCGGAGATGACCGGCGCGTCCCTGGAGACGACGAAGATCGAGCGGTGGGACGTGATGTTCTACCGCGAGCGGCTGCGCGAGCGCCGTTATGCCGTCGATCAGGAAGCCCTCCGGACGCACTTCCCCACTCAGCCGACCCTCCGCTGGATGCTCGACGTCAGCGAGCGGCTCTACGGCCTGCGCTTCGAGGAAACCACCGTTCCGGTCTGGCACGAGGACGTCATCTACCTCGACGTCCGCGATGCCGATTCGGGCCGCTTGATCGGCGGCATCTACCTCGATCTCTATCCGCGCGACGGGAAATACAAGCATGCCGCGGCCTGGCCGGTGCGCGGCGTGAGCCGCCGCGCGGGGCGGAAGCCCATCAGCGTCCTGGTCACGAACTTCGACCGCCAGGGCCTCACGCACAACGAGCTGGAGACCCTGCTGCACGAGTTCGGGCACGTGCTGCACGGCGTGCTGTCGCAGACCGAGTACAACCAGCACGCCGGCACGAGCGTGGAGCGCGACTTCGTGGAAGCGCCGTCGCAGATGTACGAGGAGTGGGC
>CAZYTO010000196.1:0-10743 GCA_964650405.1 uncultured Thermoanaerobaculia bacterium
GGCAGCGTGATCGTCGTGTTCTTGTCCGTGAGGTGTCCGGCGTCGTCCCGGTAGAACAGCTGCTCGGTCACGAGATAGTCGTCCGTTGAGCCTGGCATGTAATTGTGACGGGTGGTCGTGGCCAGCTTGCCCTGGCCATGATTCGACGTGTCGGCGGCGTCGTAGGTGTACTCCTTGAACGGCCGGTACGATGAGCCGCCCCAGGAGTCGAGTCTCACCGGACGTTCGGCGGCGTCGTAGGAGTATTGCAGGTTGAAGGCGCTGATGTCGGAGCGCGTCTTTGAGAGAACGTGCCCGCGGGCGTCATACGTGTAAGAGAACATACCGTTTTCGGGGTGGGTCTCGGAAGACAGGAATCCCCGTCCGTCGTAGCTGAAGGTCCTGGTTTGCCCGCATACATCACTTGTGCTTACGTTGGAGCACACGGAAACAAGGTGATCCGCCGTGTCGTAGGCATAGGTGGTGCGAGCGCCGCTGGCCTCGGTCACGGATACGAGCCGGCCGAACGAGTCGTAACCTTCCGTCGTCGTTGCGGGCGCGAACGTAGCGTTTCCGCCGCCGTCCGTTCCCGTTCGCACCTGAACGGTACGCGCGACCGTCGAAGTGCCCAGATAGGATATGTTGGTCTTCGTGCTGAGAGCGAAAGTGTCATCCGGAGGAGTAATCTGTGTGGCGCGGCCGAAGGCGTCATATTGGAACAGCGTCAGTGGCGCGGAGGTAGCCACCTGTGAGACCCACTCCGAGGCGGCGGTCTTGCGGCCCATGGCATCGTAAGCTGTGGTCTGGACGGACTTGGAGCTGCCCGGCATGTCGCGCGTAGTGCGGAAGACGCGCCCGAAATCGTCGTACTCGTATTTCGTGACGATGCCGCTACGGGTAACCTGCGCGGACTGAGGATGAGCGGCGGAACTGAACTGGATGGCACTCCCGGATTCGCCGGGGGGAGAGATGGACGATAGCCGGCCAAGGCGGTCATAGCCGAAGAACGTCGTCAGGCCACTCGGGTCCGCAGAGGAGATGACCATGCCCGTCGCATCGGTGGTGACGTTCAGGTCAAAAAACGAGATGCCACTGCCGGTGTGTTTCGACGTCTTTGGCGCTCCATGTTCCCAGGTGTGGTCGATTTGGTATGCCAGCGTGCCAGGGCTGTTCATGGCTGTACAGAGATTCGGATCCGTGCTCACGGAACCCGTATCTCCTCCGTAGTACTGCTCCGTAGCGAGATTGCCCGTCCCGGAGGACTCCGGTGTGAAGACCGCCAACAGGTCCGACGGCTGAGGCCCGAGACCCTTTAGGACTCGATGAGCCTTGAGGAACCCGTTGGGTTGGTTGAAAGGTTTGTCGAAACAAAACTGCTGCGTGGTCTGCCCGGCGGAGTCCGTGGACGTCACCGAGTCGTACGTATTCAACACCCAGTTCTTGTCGGGTGGTATGAGCATCGAGCCGTTCACGAGGCCGTTGGCGTCGGACCCGGGGTTGTAGTTTGTCTGACCGGTGCGCAGGTCGGTCACTTCCGTCGGTTTTCCATTCAAGAGGACGGTGCGTAACCCGTTCGATGCGACTGTCCGGTAGTGACCGTAGCCATCCCAGTCGGAAAGGTCGGTTCCTATATAGTGGCAATTCGCCGCATCGCCGATTGGCGTGCAGGCCTGTTGCAATTCGTTGGGCGGCGGATCGTCACGAAAAGCGGTACGCGACGAGACGATTACCTTCTCAACGCCTTGCCTGATGAAGGTGGAGCGCAGAACACTGCAATTATTGCCATTGCTGTCGCAGTGCAGCGTTTCGTGCGAGAGGTAGCGGTCCTGCTTAAGATCATAGGCCCCGTAGGGATCGTTGAAGTTGACGTACTTGAAACCATTCGGTGAGGTATCAGGGTCGAGCTCTCCACTCGGCCACATGCTGAAGTGGCTCGTGACCTTGTCGCCGGTCGGCTCAGTCACCGTAACAACCATCTCGTCCGATAAGATTGGGTGAACCGGCGGCAGACTCGTCCCCGCATTACAGTCCGTAAGGGCGGGGTAGCCGGCAGCTGGCAGGAGGTCGTGTCTGTAGGACCACTTCCCAACGAGCGTGCCGGTCGCGTCTTTGAAGCTTCGGGTCATGACTCCGGGGCTGCTGCCGCCGACACCATAGCCGACCCCGTAATGATTTGCGCACATATCCCAGGATGGAAAGGCAAAGTACGTGTACTCATAGGCCACGCTGCCGCCGGTGGGGAGGGTGAGCAATTGGAGGACGCCTGGAATCGGGCTCGATGATGAATAGGAGAACTGATACGTGGAGCAATCCGAGAGCGCGCAATCGTCGGATGCACCGTCAGGAAGCTTGAGAGTCTTGAGGAAGGGCATGGAGTAGCTCTGCGCCCAGGTATTACTGCCATCGGTATCTTCGCCACCCTTGGGAATGGTGTCGTTCCCGCTTCCGTAGTCGAACAACCACGTGGCGGTACGAGCGGTGTGGCTCACCGGGTCCTGAGGTGCGAGCAACACGACCCTGTCGGCCATGGGCCTGGTGACTCCACCGTAGTACCTGTTCTTGAAACAGACGTACTGCGACCGCCCCTGCGTTTCCGACACCAGCCACATGGAATCAGCTCCGGGACATTGCGCTGAATACGCCGAAGGCGACGGGCTCGACACCGTGACTGTGTCCGAGCTTGCAGCACTTCGGATCTGCGTCAGTTGCCATCCGGTGCCGTTCTTCACGAAGTGCCGCGTAACGCCGTCAGGAGAATCGACTTCGACGATGGTCGTCGACGTCCCGGTACTGAGACGCCGGAGACGTAGCGCCGAGGAATCGGATGTGTACAGCGGAAAGCAGTCATTACTATCGTCGCAGTTCGTGCTGCCGACGTTGGTTCCATCGAACAGGTGATCGGCTCCGTCCGGCGACTCGTAGACGTACCCGTTGTGGTAGCTATTCAGGGGGTCGTCGCGGCCGACGAGACGGCCCATTGACAGGAGCCATCCCATTCCGGCGTTGGATCGGTTGACCGGGGTTGCATGGACGAGACCGCCGCCGGCGTCGGCGACGTCCCATAGCTTACTGTTGTAGGTGAGGGAGAGGCCGTATGTGAAGCCGGCGTTCAACGGGTACTTCATCCCGATCGAGAGAGGAACGACCAGGTTTCCGTTGAAGACGTTGATGCTGTCGATTTCGCCGAAATCGTAGGCCTTCTGCGGGTCGAATCCCCGGGTGAGAGAAGGCAAATCGTCGGCATGAGAGCCAACCGCAACGAGAGCGACGAGGGCCGCGGCTAGAAGACCGCGTCGCGGCGTCATTGTCCCACCACCAGCGAGGAATAGGTCATCCAGCGCGGATCGATGAAGGCGAGGACATCGCCGTTATGGAAACTGTTCGGCGCCGGCGGAGCGTCGGCGATCGGCTGCATGTGGCCGATATCGAGCCGTATTCCGTAGGGAGCACCTTTGTTTTCGTCGACCGCGCTGTCCTTCGCCCCTTCCATCGACCAGGCGCCGACTCCCGGGCGCACGAAAACGATCTGCGCCTCGGTGAAAGGAATCTCGAGCTTCCGGAGTTGCCCGTTGTTGTCGTTCCGAATCCGATCAGGTGTCAGCGGCGTCGGCGGGTTGTCGTAGGTCGCGGTGGGCAGGACTGCGTAGCGTCCACTGGCCAGATCGACGAGGATCCAGATTGCGCGATGGGGTACGCCCCCGGGGAGGGTCAGCGTCACGGTGCCATCGTTATCGGAGTCGGTCAGCGTCTCCTGCCGTTTGACGATCCTTGGCGCCCGGCGAGTGACTTCTCGGGAGATGCCAAACAGCACCACCCGGCCTCCAGGCGTGACGCCTGCCGCGGCGATCGTAGTTTTCGTGAAGGTGATGCTCAATGAGCTCGACGGCGGAACGGGTTGGGCGCCCTTCGCCGCGCCGGCCAGTGTTGCGACGATCAAAGTGAAGAGAAGATTGCGAAGCATGGGCGTATCCCTCCGCACTACTGCAGTGAGAGCAGCACGAGGATGTCGCCTTCGCCGGCCGGCAGGGGCTCGAGCGCTTTGCCGACGAGCGTTCCGGGGCGGTGGATCCGGACGCCGCCGACGTCGATCGGCTCGGATTTCATGGCCGTGCCCGGACGGTCGCTCGTCACGAGGAGATCTCCGGCGGCGATCGGACTCTTCGAGGCGTCGACGTGGACGCGTACCCGGCCGGTGGTGGCGATCTGCGACTTCGTGGCGGCTTCTTCTCCGAGCAGGACGCCCGGCGTGGCGGAGACGACGCCGGCGATCGCGGTGTCATAGGCGCGCGAGCTCGGCGTGACACGATTCGAGCCGGTACCGTCGATCACGACGACCGTTCCCGGCGCCAGGCGCTCGCCGGAAGGTACCCATTCCGCGACATCCTGATACTGCGCGTGGATGAGGTTGAACGTTCCCGTTCCGCTGACATTGAGACTGCCGTTCACGTCAAGCTTCGCAGCCGGGTTTGTCTGGCCGATGCCGACGTTTCCGGTGGGCATGACCGTGAGCGCGGCCGTGGCCGCCGCGCCGGCGTTGCGCACGAAGACCGTGAGCTTCCCGGCGCCGCCCTCGAGGCGCGTCGAGTCCCACTCATCGTAGTTGCCGATGTAGAGACGGCCGAAGCCGGGACGGTTCTGAGAGTCGAGCTTGCGGCCGCCGACGATGGCCAGCGAGGCGGCGGCCGCGTGGGCGCTCTGCTCGATGACGGTGGTGACCGTAGAATCAACCGTCGGAGGCGTCGCCTGGGAGCTGGGATCGCGGACGTAGAGCTGATTGCCTGGCTGGGCGATGGCGCTGTTGTTATCGAGAGTGCCGATCGCGGCCTTCCCGCTGACCCACATATCGGCGCGGGTGTCAGTGAGGCTGTCGCCGTATGTCGACGGTTTCACCCAATACGTCGCCGTTCCGTCCGGTGTGCTGCCTGGTGGTAGTTGAGGGTTGACGAAATAGGCGCGGTAGTAGTAGTGCTGCGCGAATTGAGGGAAGTGGTAAACGAACCGCGAGTCGAAGTTAATGTGCTGCTCGGCGTAGTACCCCATCGTAAACGCCTCGAACTTTGTCGTCGGTGGCGACGACGGTTGCCCGGGCAGGTCCGCTTCGTCGCTCGACATCGCCTTGAAGAACACCACCTTGGTACTGCCGCCCGCGTGGTCCTTTGGATTCACGATGGTGACATTGTGGACGACCTCTCCGGCGATGGACTGCGACTCGTGATAGTCGGTCACGCCACTCAACGTCGCATTCTTGAGCCGGGTCGCCCCGTTCGAGCTCACACGAAGGAGCTCGACGTCATTTGAGCTGAATACCCCGAAGCCGCCGGACCCGCCTGAATCCCCGCTCTTCATGATCGTCCACGGCCATGAGCCGTTCGCAATCCCCATGAAGCCGGTATACGGATAGATGGAATGGTCGAGATAGAGAGAGCCAGAGGAACCGATCACTGAGTCGGTCGACTCTGAATGGATTCGCAGGCCCGCCCCTGTCACGGAGGGCTGCGACGGTCCAGTAGCATTGGTGGTAACGGCCATCGCACCCGAGGCGCCTGAAGGCATGGGATCGATCGGCGTCCCCGCGGGGACGTAGAACCCCTCCAGATCGATGGCGACATGCTCGTTCGCGCCAACGGAGAAGTGAAGAGGGGCATTCGCGTTGAGGCGCTGGAGCGGTTGCGGAGCGGCCGCCTGGGAAGGGGCAGCCTCGACGCGTGCATACGGCGTGCGGCGGATGGCGTAGGCGACGGCGACCGCAGGCACGATGAGACTGCATCGATGCTTCCGCACGTCGATCGTCCGGAGGGACTCCTCGGCGGACGACGCGGCCAGGTCGACACGAGTATCGAGGAGGCGGCACGGCGCCATGGCCACGAACTGCTCGCCACCCGCCGCCTCAGGTGCGGTGGCGGCCGTCGCAGCCGAAGCAGCCGGCACGCTCAGAAGCAGCATGAGCAGAACGCGGGTGAATCGCCGCCCGGCGGCATCCCGGCGGAAACGGCGGATGCAGGCGTCATTCAAAATCGAACGAAGAGCGGTAATGATCACAGACAGACCTCCCTCAATCGGCATGACGCCGTCGCGTAATCGTCGCAGTGTTTCGTACTGTGGACCTGGTGGGACGCGTTGTGTTGTATACGGATCAGCGGATCAGAACGTCACGCATCTCCGGAAACGTCACAATGCGGGGAACGACGTAAACATAGGTTCGCAAATCGAATTCGGCAACGGGGGCAGGTCCAAACGTCTGGTCACAAGGGTGCGTAAATTCCCAAACAATGCCGCGCACGCTTCAAGTTTACGTTTCGCGCAATGCCTCGTCCAGTATCCTCTCCGGGCACGACAGCGGCGATCTTCAGCCGAGGGCCTTCGACTGCGAAGCAGCCCGGCGCTCAGGCTACGTACACAGCCGAGGCACTCAGGGAATCGCGCGGCTGCAGTAGTGCGTCACCCGAGTGAAGGGCGGCGGGTAGAGAGGGAGCGGGGGATTCAGGTTTGACGGACAGGATTGTCCGTGCTTGACGGACAGGATTGTCCGTCCTCCAAGCATCCTTGCAGGGTCATTTGCGCACCCTCCCTCCGGCGATGCCTCTCCGCGCGCGGTTCATGCGGCGGATGCTCCAGGCGAGGTCGCTGTCGGGGTCTTTCGCTTCGGGGAGCTCTTTCGCCTGGCGGAGAGTCTCGATGGAGGCGGCCAGCATGGTTTCCTCATCGCGGTCGAGGGAGCCCTGCAACAGCGTGATGAGAGTGGCACGCTGCCTCCGGACGAGGTTGGCGTCGGTGACGGCCTTGAACGCTCCCTTCATTTCGTTGGCGAGCGCTTCCCAGCGGCTCATGTCAGCGATCAGTTGGCGGACCTCCTCCACGGGCAGATCCACCGCCTGAGCGATGAACTCCGAGGCCCCGACGACGTTGATGGCAGCCTGCAGCTGTTCGAGCGGCAGGCAGCCTCCGCGCCGCACCAGCTCGCGCTGTTGCGGCGTCAACTCCGGAATCTCGGGAATCTGGGCCACCAGGGCCTTCAACTGCTCCACGGCCGCTTCGGGCGTGAGGACATTTGGCGGAAGGTGTGACCCGCCTTCCTCGGCCCCCTTCGTCTCCATCGGCTCGAGCTCCACGACCCGCTCGCCGGGAATCGCAAGCGGCTGCTGGCTGGTGATGAGCAGGCGCAAGCCGGGTGTGGTGGCGAGGCGGTGGGCCTGACCCGCCTCCGCGATCACCGACTCGAAGTTGTCGAGCAGCAGGAGCCGGTCGCTGCCGGCCAACTGGTGGCAGAGTGCCCGGAGATCCGGCGCATCCACCTCGGTGAGCATCAGCGCCGTGCGCAGGGCGCCGAGGAGGCCGCCGGAGACCTCGGAGGCCCCTTCCAGCGGGACGAAGACGACCTCGCGCGGGAGGCCGGACGTCCTGGCCAGCAGCGTCTCCACGGCCAGGCGTGTCTTGCCGACGCCGCCGGTGCCGTGCAGGGTCACGAGTCGCGCCGGGAGCAGCGCATCGTGCAACTCCGCCATCTTCCCCTCCCGCCCCACCCACTGCGTGAGCCACGGATACGGTAGCCCCTCCTGCGCCTTCCTCGGCGCCTCCGGCTCCTGGCCGTCGTACCAGAGCACTTCGAAGATGCCCAGCCGCTCGGACAGCCCCTTGCGCGTGTACTCGCCGTGGTCGTGGAGTCGCACGCCGGGCGCGTGCCTGGCCTGGCTCTCCGTCTGCTCCGAGCAGAGAACCTTCCCCCCTTCCGCGAGCGACTCGACACGGGCGGCGATGTTCACGGCGTGCCCGTCGTAGTCCCACTTGCCGCCGCCGAGATCAACGAGCGTCGCCTGTCCCGTGTGCATGCCGATGCGGATGGCGAGCGGCTCACTGTTGTCTCCTGTAGGGATCTTCTCCTTCCTCAGGCTCCGCTGGATGGCCGCCGCGCAAGTGACGGCTTGCTCCGGCTGCGCGAAGGCCTCCATGAACGAGTCGCCGATCGTCTTCACCTCGAAGCCGTCGTGCGCTTCGAGAATCCCGCGGATGCGCGCGTTGTGCGGGTCGAGGATCTGGTGGCGATAGTCCTCATTGCCGCGCTCGTTGCCGTGCTTCAGGACCAGCGCGTCGCGCAGCCCGGTCGAGCCGACGATGTCGGTGAACAGGATGGTCACCAGGCCGGAAGGAGGCGGAAGAACGGGCACCTACCTCGGAGTGACGGATTCGGGCGTTTCCCTACCCGCGGCGTAGCCGGACCTAAGAAGTGCCAGCAGGAGGAACGATCATCGACACGATCGTCCTACGATTCAAAGATTCTCTTCTAACGATAGGAGTGACGCCTGAGGGCGGGTCGCTACCCCACGAATCGCGCCGCGTGCACGCCGTGGCAAAAGCCGTCGCATCTTGTCAGTCGGCCGGCACACGTTGTCAGTTGTCCGGCACACACTGTCCGCCGGCGGCGCGCAGCGTCAGCCGGACGGCACACACTGTCAGTCGCCTGGCACACGCCGTCCGCCGCGGTCGCGCAACGTCAGTCGCCCGGCACACGTTGTCAGTTGTCCGGCACACACTGTCCGCCGCCGTCGCGCAACGTCAGCCGGCCGGCACACGTTGTCAGTCGCCCGGCACACACTGTCCGCCGGCGGCGCGCAACGTCAGCCGGACGGCACACATTGTCCGCCGCCGTCGTACAGCGTCATCCGGGCTACGCGGTACGACTGGGCCAACTTGCACAGACACGATTCAACCGGCAGGTGTCTCCGAGGAAACTTGACAAGCTCAGGAAGAGAACCTAGATTGAGCGTCTCGACGGTGGGAAACCACCTGACAGTGATGGAGCCGGCACTCGTGATGAGTCCCGTCTCCTTGGCGGCGAACTGGTTACGACCGAGCGCTGAAAAGTGCCGCTCGTGGCCATTGCGAGGGTTGAGCCGTGCTCCCCTTGCCGCGGGCTCCCGAGGTGTGTGCGCGCACACATCGCGGGCTAACGTCAACCGGAAGGCCACGTCCTCTCTAGCGAGTCGCCGTTTCCTTCCAGCCGGTGGACCGCCTGTGCTCGTCGACAAGCGCCGTCGTTCCTCCGGACTACAGGGTCCCCGAAACAGAAAGGAACGCATATGTCTACGAATCACGATAACCCCTCGCAGAACGCCGCTGCGGACACGCCGCAGACCGCTTCCCCGACCCCGGAGCAGATCGTCGAGCAGTTGCGCGCCCTGGTGGCGCAGATCCCTTCGCTTCCCATGCTGACGGATGCGGAGCGGAAACTGGTGCGGAGCCGCGGGCGTTTGCCCGAAGCAGAAGTACTGGCGTCGGTCAACGTCGTCGGTTCGTCCGATAAGGTGTCGCAGGCGGTGGGCCTGCCCGCTCCGGACGTGCAGCAACTGGTGGTGGATAACGTCCGCTGGACGTCGGTCGAGAGCGAGTTGAAAGGCGCACTCAAGGCCGTGGCGGACGCCAACCTCCTCCGCCGCCAGCGCACGACGATCATCGCCATCCAGGCCTACGGCATCGGCCAGCAACTGGCACGCGATCCCGAGAACGCCGCGGTTGTCCCGCATGTCCAGGAGATGAAGCGCCTCAAGAGCCTCCGCCGCCGCAAGGCAACGCCGGCCACCCCGGCGCCCGCTCCCCACGGCACGCCGGACACCACGCCGAAGCAGTAGCAGTCAGCAGTTGTGTTGTGAGACCGGGCGCGCGCGTTGCGCGCCCGGTCGTTTCGACGCGGCACACGTTTGGACCCCGAACCTGCTGAGGCACTGATCCGCGAAGGCCCTCACCGCCCCACGGCGCGCCGTCGCACGTCGTCGTTCAGAATCGTGCCGCTGGCGGTCGCGCGGACGATCGAGGCACCGGCGGCCTCCGAGAGAGTGACAAGAAAGTATTCGTCGTTCTCGTAGAGTGAGTTCCCCTGGACCACGACGGCGAGCGTCTTCGCAGTTTCGCCCGGCGCGAAGGTGAGGCTGCCGGCGGCGGCGGTGTAGTCGTCCGGCGCAACTCACGGATGACTCGAGGCGTTCCCTCACGAGGCGGGCGTAGAGGACGGACAGGATTGTCCGTCCTCCACGAAGGCGGGTTACATCCGGTGGCGCACGACGAAGGCGCCGGCGATGCCGAGGACGAGGGCCAGGAGCATGAGGCCGTAGCCGCCCACGGCCGGGACGTCGTTGACGACGATCACGGTGGCGGAGGAGCTGTTGTTGGACGGAACGGAGTCGGGCTCGTTCGCGCTCACGGTGGCGGTGTTCGTCAGCGGGCCGGCCGTGGTGAGCGTGCCGTGCAGGGTGATGGTGGTGCTGGCGCCGTTGGCCAGAGTGCCGAGGGCGCAGGAGACGGTGGTGGTCCCGCTGCACGAGCCCTGGCCCGGGGTGGCGGAGATGAGGGAGAAGCCGGAGGGCAGCGGGTCATTGACGGTGACGCCGGTGGCGGTGGCCGCACCGTTGTTGGTCACGACCAGGGTGAAGGTGAAGGTGGTGTTGACGCCGGCGTAGTGGGACGAGCCGGTCTTGACGATCATGACGTCGGCCGACGGAGTGCCCGTCGTGCCGCCGTTGCCGGTGTTGTCGGTGTTGTTGCCCGGGTTGGGATCGCTCTCCGCCCCCGTGGCCGTGGCGCTGTTGTCGAAGGCGCCGGAGGCGGTGATCGTGGCCGTGACGTTGATGGTGGTGTTGGCGCCGGATGCCAGCGAGGCGATCGTGCACGGCAGGGCCGCACAGCCGCTGCCGCTGACGTTGGTGATGGTCAGGTTGGTGGGCGTGTCGGTGACCTGGATGCTCGTGGCCGTCGACGGTCCGGCGTTCGCCACGA
>CAZYTO010000197.1:0-10738 GCA_964650405.1 uncultured Thermoanaerobaculia bacterium
GCTTCTCGTTCAACGTCAAGGGCGGGCGCTGCGAAGCCTGCCAGGGCGACGGCGTGATCAAGATCGAGATGCACTTCCTCCCCGACGTCTACGTCACCTGCGACGTCTGCTCCGGCAAGCGCTACAACCGCGAGACGCTGCAGGTCACGTTCAAGGGATCGTCGATCGCCGACATCCTGGACATGACCGTGGAGCAGGGCCTGGAGACGTTCCGCAACGTACCGAAGATCGCCAACATCCTCCGCACCCTGGACGAAGTGGGCCTCGGCTACATCAAGCTCGGTCAGTCGTCGACCACGCTCTCCGGCGGCGAGGCGCAGCGCGTGAAGCTGGCCAAGGAGCTGGCCAAGCGCGCCACCGGCCGCACGCTGTACATCCTCGACGAGCCGACCACCGGGCTGCACTTCGACGACGTGGCCAAGCTGCTCCACCTGATGCACGGCCTGGTCGACCGCGGCAACACGGTGGTGGTCATCGAGCACAACCTGGACGTCATCAAGACCGCCGACTGGATCATCGACCTGGGTCCGGAAGGCGGCGACGGGGGCGGGAAGGTGATCGCCGAGGGAACGCCGGAACAAGTCGCGAAGAAGTCGAACGGCCCGACGGCAACGTTCCTGCGCAGGATGCTCGCGAAGCGGGCCGTACCGGCGTAGGCGCACTTAACGCGATCGCCGCAGCCGCTCCGCCAGCGCCCTCGAGAACTGCATGGCGCCGGTCTCGTTCATGTGCTCGTTGTCCGCGAAGTTCGTGCGCGTAGCGACGAGAGCCGGAGGGGCGATCGCCGCGCCGTCGACGTAGAGGGCGCCGCAGGCACGGGCCACGGCGGCAATGTCGCTCGCGAAGGACGTTCCGCCCTCCTCGGAATGCCGCATGGCGGGCGTGGTGGGGAGGCGAACGAGCACGACGTCGACGCCGTGCGCGCGGAAGCGGCGCACGAGGTCGATGAAGAGCACCGCCGCTTCTTCATGCTGCTCGCGGTAATCGGCCAGGACGGTGTCGCGCTGCCCGCCGTGCAGGTATCCCCACTCTTCGATGACGCGCGTCATCGGGTAGAAGCCGTGCGTCTGCCGCACGTCGGGCTTCTCGGTCGCATCTTCGTTGTTGAGGAACGCCAGCACCTCGCCGCCGTCGCTGCGGAGCTGCAGCCACTTGCCGAGATTGCGATGCCGTTCGGGCGTGGCGGAGTGGAGCAGGGCGAACACGGCCGATCGCGTCCAGCGCGTGGGCAGCGCCTCCGGGACGACGACCGGCGCGACGTTCCGGCGGGCGATCTCGCCGCGGCCGTGCAGCACACCCCGCATCGTGAAGTCCATCGGCGAGACTCCCACGAGGAGGTGCTCCGGGCGGATGCCCTGCGATTCGAGAAACTCCATCATGGGCACGGACGAGCCGAGCCCGAGGCCGAGGTTGTAGGTCCGGCCGACGATTGAATCCATGGCCTCGGGGGCGATGCCGTTCTCCACGCGCGAGGTGCCGACGGCGATGACGCGATAATGCACGCCGGCGGCGACGTCCTCCAGGAACATGTCGATATGCGGAACTCCGGTCCGCCGCGGTGCGATCCTGGCGGGATGCACGCCCCATCGATGCTCAGCCGCGCGCACCAGCGCCTCGCACGGCGCCAGCAGCACGATCAGCGCGCAGACGAACGCGCCGAGCGCGCCCCGCGCGAACGCCGTTTCAGAAGCGGAAGTAGATGAAGGCATTCGGATCGCCCCAGCTCACGATTGTCACCACCAGCATCAGCGCTGCCGTGACGCCCCACACCCAGCCCGGCACGCGGCCGGATACGCCTCGGCCCTTCACCACCAGCGCCGCGAGCACGGCCAGCGCCGACAGCACGACGTACGGCGTGGCCGTCGCGGTGATGTTCAACTGCAGGATCGACGGCAGCAGCATCTCGGTCACCATCGAGGCCGCCGTGCCGAGCGTCGCCGCGCGGAAGAAGACCCAGGCGATGCAGGTGAGGTGGAACGTCACGACGATCACGGCCGCGCGCGCAAAGGGTGACGCGCGCACGCGCCCCGGAATGCGATTCAGCAGGGGCTGCAGGAGATGTTCGGCGGCGAGGTAGGCGCCGTGCAGCACGCCCCAGACCACGAACGTCCAGTTCGCGCCGTGCCACAGGCCGCCGAGGGCCATGACGATGAAGAGATTGCGGAGGGTCAACAGTGTTCCACCGCGGTTGCCGCCCAACGGGATGTAGAGATAGTCGCGCAGCCACGTCGAAAGCGAGATGTGCCAGCGCCGCCAGAACTCCCGGAAGCCCGCGGCGATGTACGGCATGCGGAAGTTCTCCGGGATCTCGAATCCGAGGAGCCGCGCACAGCCGATGGCGATGTTCGAGTAGCCGGCGAAGTCGAAGTAGATCTGGAAGGCGAAGGCGTACGTGCCGAGCCACAGCTCGGCCGTGTTGCACTTGCCGGGGTTGTCGAAAACGAGATTGGCCAGCGGGGCGATGTTGTCCGCCACGGCCATCTTCTGGAAGAAGCCCAGAACGATGAGGTAACCGCCCCGCAGCCAGTCCAGCCGGCCGTTCTCCCGCTTGGTGTGCAACTGCGGCACGAAGTACCACGCGCGCAGGATCGGCCCGGCCACGAGCTGGGGAAAGAACGCCACGAAGAGCATGAAGTCGAGCAGCGAGTGTTCCGCTTCGATACGGCCGCGGTAGACGTCGATCACGTAGCTGACGCCGTGAAAGGTATAGAACGAGATGCCTACCGGCAGCACGACATGTGTCACCCAGGCCGGAGTAGCAGGCCAGGGCAGGCCTGCGGCGCGGCAGAGCTGCTGCCATGTCGCCACCAGCAGGCCGGAGTACTTGAAGACGAAGAGGATGCCGAAGTTCGTGATGCAGCTCGCCGCCACCAGCAGCTTGCGGCGCAGCGGCGAGCGCGTGACCTCCAGGCCGCGGCCGACGGTGTAGTCCCAGGCACTCGAGCCGATGAGGAGCAGCACGAACGGCGGATTCCAGCACGCATAGAAGAAGTAGCTGGCCCCGAGGAGGAAGAGCTTGCGGGCCGGCCAGGAGGGGATGGCGTAGTAGACAACGAGGACGAGGGGGAAGAACCAGAGGAAAGAGAAAGAGTTGAACCACATGAGGGTGCGCCGGCGATTCTACAATCCGCATCATGCACGTCGCCATGCTGGCCTTTCCCGACCTCACCCAGCTCGATCTCACCGGGCCGTTCGAAGTGTTCGCGCGGATGCCGGGCACCAGGATCGACATCGTGGCGAAGAATCGCGATCCGATCGTGAGCGATCGCGGCCTGGCCTTTCTGCCGACGGCGTCGTTCGGTGATGTGCCCACCTGCGACCTTCTCTTCGCGCCTGGCGGGCCGGGCACCGACGCGGCGATCCTCGACGCGGCCACCGTCGACTTCGTGCGTGACCGCGGCGCGCGCGCCCGCACGATCGTCGGCGTCTGCAGCGGCGCCCTGCTCCTCGGCGCTGCCGGCCTCCTCGACGGCTACGACGCCGCGACGCACTGGACGGCCATGGAGCTCCTGCCACGCTTCGGCGCGCGGCCCCTTGCCCGGCGCGTCGTCCACGACCGCAACCGCATCACGGGCGGCGGCGTGACCGCCGGCATCGACGTCGCCCTCACCGTCGCGGCCGCTCTGCACGGCCAGGACCTGGCTGAGGAGATTCAACTGGCCATCGAATACGACCCCCAGCCGCCCTTCGACGCCGGCTCTCCCCGTACCGCCGGCGCCGGCGTCGTCGCGCGCGTCCTCGCCTCCCGTACCGAGCTGCAGGCGCGGCGGGTCCGGGCAGTCGAGGAGGCCTCTTCTCTCCTGCCGGCACGCCGTAGCCACGCCCCGCAAAGCGGTCCGGGATGACAACGGCCCTTTACCCTTGTTTCCCCGCGCGTCCCGTTGATCGCCAATCCTGCCGGCACTCGCCACTCCGCACTCGGCACTCTGGCACTCGGCACTCGGCACTCGGCACTCGGCACTATCCATGTCCCAGCATGTCTTTCTCCTCTCGCCGGCGAACCTGAGCGGCACGCGCGCGAAGCAGCTCGCCTCGCCGCGCGCCACGTTCGATGCGGCGCGGATGTACCGCTCCCCGGAGGGCGTGCCCATCGGGCTGGCCTTCGCCTTCATGAGCGCGCTCTATTTCCGCGGCAAGATCACCTATGCGCAGCACTTCGCCGCGGACGGGAACGTCTTCGTCATCACGTCGGGATTCGGCCTCGTCGCCCCGGACTGGCGCATGAACGAGGAGCGGCTGGAGATCATGGCCAGGACGCCGGTCGACGCCGGCGAGCACAGCTACCGCCACCCGCTGGAGCGCGACGCCCTGGCCATCGCCGGCCGCCTCGATCCTGACGCCCACGTGGTGCTCCTCGGCAGCGTGGCGACGGGAAAATACGTCGACATCCTCCTGCCGGTCTTCGGCCCGCGCCTTCGCTTTCCGGCCGCCTTCGCAGGCCTCGGCGACATGTCGCGGGGCGGCCTGATGCTCCGGGCGGTGCGGGAAAACCGCGAGCTGGAGTACGTCACGCTCGACGCCCCCCGCCACCGTCAGGGCGGCGGCAGTGGCAAGATCCCCGAGGCTTGGTAAACTGGCGTCACCATGGACAATCAGGTGGTGAGCAGTAGTGGGTATTACACCCATTCGGGGAAGTTCACGCTCCGCGGCGTCGTCTTCAGTCTCGTCGTGGGCTGCGCCGCCGCGGCGGGGCTCGCCGTCGTCTATGGCTTCCTCGTGCAGTACAACCCCTTCGTCTACTTCAATGCTATCGGCTGCTTCTTCTTCGCCGCGATCATGGGGACGATCGCCGGCAAGTTTCTCCATAGCGGCGATGTCCGTAACAACACGGTCGCGCTGGCGATCGGCCTGGCCGTCGGCACCGCCGGCCTCTACGTGAGCTGGGCGGTGTGGGTATACGCGCTGGCGCACCGCTCCGAACCGCCGCTGGACGTCGGCATCGTCACGCTGCTGGTCAATCCGCCTGCACTGTGGACGCTGATCGGCATAATCAACAAGACCGGCGCGTGGACTATGGCCGGAAGCACGGTCAGCGGCGTCGTGCTCTGGATCATCTGGCTGATCGAGGCAGTGGTCATCCTCGGCGTGACGGCGGCCATGGCCAACTCAGGCATCAACGAACAGCCGTTCTGCGAGCGCTGCGAGCGCTGGTGCGAGACGTCCAAGAACGTCGTCCGCACGAAGTTCGCCGGCTCCGACGAGGTGAAGCAGCAACTGACGAATCACAACTTCCAGTTCCTGGAACAGCTCGGCGCCGCGGATCGGAACGCGGCACAATGGCTGCGGATCGATCTCGACAGTTGCGGGCGCTGCCACATGACGAATGCACTCACCGCGAAGAGCGTGCGGATCGAAGTGAAAAAGGGAAAGGCCTCGGAGAAGTCCACCGACGTGATGAGCAAGCTCCTCATCTCGCAGGGCGAGCACGACGACCTGCGCCGCCTCGGTACCCGTCTCCGCCCGACGTCTGCGGCGACATAGCGGCGATCCCGGCGCATGGCGGCGACGTCTCTCCTCCTTCCGGCCGGCACGAACGACGTCGTGCTCCGCTTCGGGGAGCGCGACGTACGGCTGACGAACCTGCGCAAGGTCTTCTGGAAGAACCTCGGCATCACCAAGCGCGACCTGCTGCAGTACTACGCCGACATCTCGCCCTGGCTGCTGCCGCATGTCGAGGGGCGGGCCATGGTCATGAAGCGCTACCCGAACGGCGCGGAAGGCGACTTCTTCTACATGAAGCGCGCCCCCGAGCCCCGGCCCGGCTGGATCGACATCTGCGCCATCCCCCACACGGCCGGACTGGTGCCGTTCCCGATCGTGCAGGACCTGCCGTCGCTGCTCTGGCTCATCAACCTGGGCTGCATCGACCTCAATCCCTGGTATGCGCGCTGCGACGACTGGGACCGCCCCGACTTCCTTCACTTCGACCTCGACCCGGGCCCGGGCGCCGATTTCGAGAAGGTGCGCTCCGTGGCCCTCCACGTCCGCGACATCCTCGACCACCTCGGCATGCCGACCTATGCCAAGACGACCGGTTCGCGGGGGATCCACGTCTACGTCCCTATCGTCCGCGGTCCCCTGCAAAAGGACGTCTGGACGTTCGCCAAGGCCATCGCCCTCCAGCTCGAAACACGCGCGCCGGCGCTGATCACGGCCGAGTACAGCAAGGCCAAGCGCCCCCACGGGCGCGTGCTGGTCGACTACAACCAGAATGCCTGGGGCCACACCCTGGCCTCGATCTACTCCATCCGCCCCACGCCGGTGGCCGGCGTCTCCACGCCGGTCACGTGGGAGGAGGTCGAAGCGCGCATCCGCATCGAGGACTTCCGCATCGACAACGTCGTGGCCCGGGTCCGAAAGCTCGGCGATCTCTGGAAACCTGTGGTGTCGGGAAAGAAACGTTACGACCTGCGAAGTCTCTTCGAGCCGGCAAAGACGAAGACGCCGCGCCGGAAGAAGACGAACGCCTGAAACAGCGAAGGGCTCCCCCTCGTTCATTCATCCTGTGAAGGTCACTGTTCGCCGTTCTTCGTTTGTCGTCTTCTCTCTCCTCCTCGCGGCCACGCTGCACGCCCAGACCGTCCGCATCGTCAGTAAGCCCACTGGCCTGGTCCACGGCGACGTGCCGGTGACGATCCTCACCACCGCGCCGGTGGAGCGCGTCGACCTGCTGGTCAACAACGTGAAGTGGGGCGAGGGGCGGGGACAGTCGATGGTCATCAACGTCCGCGTGGGTGACTACATCCGGCGCCTGCGCGTGCGGGCGGTGGGCTACGACGCGCAGAACAACGTCGCCGGGCAGGACGAGATGGTCATCAACGACCCGCGGCCGCCCTTCCGGGCTCACCTCACCAGCGCGAACGGCTGGCTGGCGGCGACGCTGGTCAAGCCGGCACAGCTCGCCGTTTCGCGCGTCGAGTTCTTCGCCGGGGAGCAACTCGTCGGAACGGCGCTCACGGAGCCGTATCACGTGCCGTTCGATCCGGCGAAGTACCCGCAGGCGCGCTATGCGCGGGTGGCGGCGTACGGCACCGACGGAACGGAAGCCGACGACGTGCTGGTCTTCGGGAGCATCGTCTCGGACCGCGTCGACGTGACCATGCAGCAGATCCCGCTGTCGATCGTGGGCGGCAGGGGCGTTCCAAGCACAGCCGACCTCACCCTTCTGGACAACGGCACGCCGCATCCCATCGAGACCATCACGCCCGCGGCCGATCAGCCGCTCTACGTCATCCTGCTCATCGACTACTCCGAATCGATGATCCAGGAGATGCCGGTGGTAAAGGCGGCGGCCAAGCAGTTCGCGCAGAACCTTCTCCGGCCGGCCGACCGCATCGCCGTGGTCGGGTTCAACCAGACGTCGTTCTGGCTGACCGGCTTCACGAACGACTTCAACGCCGTGGCCGCGGCCGTGGACAAGGTCAAACCGGGCGGGGAGACCCACCTCTTCGACACGACCATCGAGATGCTGTTCGAGCTGCAGCGCCTTCCCGGCCGCCACGCCCTCGTCGTGTTCACGGACGGGGTCGACCAGGGCTCCCAGTTCAAGCTCGACCACCTGGCGCACTACGCGCGCTACGCCGGCGTGCCGCTCTATCCCGTGATCAAGAACAAGATGCTCTCCCGGCTCATGCGTTTCGGCATCGGCCAGCTCGAGGCACGCCGCCTGGCCGGCCTGGCCCGCGACACCGGCGCCACCTACTTCATCATCCGGGAAGAGAAAGAGCTGCCGGGCGTCTACGCGAAACTCGCCCAGGAGCTCCGCAGCCAGTACACGGTCTCCTTCCGCTCCGACACGGCCGCGCCCGACGAATGGCACGCCCTCGCCGTCCAGTCCAAGAGCGGTATGCAGGTGAGGGTGCCGATGGGCTACTTCCCCTGACGCTTCTCAAGGGCGAAGGGCAAAGGAAGAAGGGCGAAGGGCAGGCAATCCCGCTTGCCCTGACATCAAACGACTTCAACGGTGGACGGCGGCGAGACGTGTGCGCAGTCGAGCTCAGCCCGACGGCCGTCAAAAATCGCGCTGGCGCGGCACTGGCAGTGGAAACGAGACGAATAGGCGAATGAGCCGTTCCGCGAACCGATCAGTGAACAACGATCGGCAAACAGCGAGCACAGCGATCAACGATCAGCGATCAGCGCATAACGAGCAACGAACAACGAACAACGAACAACGAACAACGAACAACGAACGATCAGCGATCAGCGAAACCAGGGAGGTCCCGTGTCGGAGCCAGCAGTAGTCCCCATCGAGTGTCCCGGCTGCGGCCGCGCTCGGCCGCGGCCGCTGGAAGAGTGCCGGTCGTGCGGCGCGCCGGCCATTCATCCGAACGACAAGCGCGGCCGCGAGGAAGAGGTGCGGGACGAAGACCTCGAACCGTACGTAACCTTGCGGTACATCGCCCGGCTCTTCAAAGTCTTCGCCGTCCTGATGATCGTCATGTTCATCGGGGAAGTGGTCACCGGCATCATGACCGCCGGCGCCGCGGCGTCGTTCCTGACCTTGATCACCGAGGGGACGCGCACGCTCATCCTGGCGGGACTGATGTGGGCGGCGGGCGACATCACCCTGTTGCTCATCGACGCAGGGCACGACCTGCGCGTCGCGCGCATCCTGCTGGGGCGGATCCATTCCGCCCTGCATGGAAAATCGAACGATCAGCGCTGACGGGTCCCGAGCACGTCCAGACGCCAGGTGTAGCCCTCGTGCCTGCCGTTGCGATCCCAGGCGATGTCGACGGCCACGATGTCGGGCCAGTCCGGATTGCCCTGGTAGACGCGCATCTCGCCGATGACGGTGCGCTCCATGCCCGGCTCGAGCGTGAAGGGCGTCGTCACCGGAACGCCCGCCATGTTCTGGCGCTGCACCCCCGGATTGACCGTCACGCTCTTGATGGTCAGCGTCTCCGAGGAAACATTGGCGATCGACACCTGAAAGTTCGCGGACGAGCCCATGCTACCCATGGCGTGCACGACGACGGCGAGCATCTGGCCCGCGGCCTCATCAGCAGGCGTCGAGCTGCTGCTGCAGGCGAGGGCGAGCAGGGCGACGACCAGCGCGAGGGCACGGCGTGCCATTTACGAGTGCGCGACGATGGCCCGGCCCATCATCTCCCGGACCTCCCGGAAGACGACCTCCGCCGGAATGCCGAGGTCCCGATGCCCGGCGGCGCGCTTGACGAGCGTCTCGGCGGATTTCTCGTCGAGGACGCGCGTATCGACACTCCGGTTGTTCAGCTCGCAGAACGCGAAGATCGAGGCCAGCGCCACGCGCCGGTTGCCGCCCTTGAACGGGCTGTTCTGCAAGAGGGCGAAGAGGAACGCGGCCACCTTGTCCGGGAACGTCGGATAGGCCTCGCGCCCCAGCGTCGTCACCTGCGGCCGCTGAACGGTATTGACCAGCCCGAACTGCGACTCCACCACACCGGGCGAGGCCTGGGTTCCACCGAACTCCACGCTGACGGCCCGGTGCAGTTCCACCAGGTCCTGGACCGTGAGGTAGCGGACGCCGGCTCCGGGCTCAGTCGGTGAGCTTGCGAAAAGCTGTTGGATACTTCTTGATTGCCCGTTTGAAGGCCGTGGCGATAGCTGGGTTGGTGAAGGTTGGCTCGCCGGGGACGGCTTTGGACTGGGCCTTGGACTTGCCGTTGCCGGTGCCTTGGCCGGCGGTTTTGGCGACGGCTTTGGCGGAGGCGCTGCCTTTTTGGCTGGCTTCTTTGCTGACCGGGGGGCGGGCGCCGCTTTTTTGGGCTTTGCTTTCGCTGCCTTTGGCGTGGACTTCTTTGGCGCTGCTTTTCCGGACGCTGCTTTCTTTGGCGCTGCTTTTTTTGCCTGAGGCTTTGGCTTTGGCTGGGTTTTTCGCTTTGTCGCCATGCTTCATTTCAGCCCTCAACCGCATATCCTAAGGCGGTTAAGTCCTTTAGTCAATGGCGGTTACAAGGATCGTCAACCTCTTGACGATGTAAGTCCAGCGATTACAGCCACTTAGGCACTGCACACGTTTTGGGCAGTTCAGGCCTCCTCGGACGCGGCGGACTCGACCTCGGGCACGTAGTTGATGGCCAGAAACTCCTTCGCCTGCGCCGTCAGGGTGAAGGCCTCTCCCCCGCCGTCCCTGGTCAGATACCCCTTCTCCGTAAGACTCGCAGCGGGCGCCTCCCCGCCGCCAAAGGGGTGTTTGATGCCCTTGATCGTCGCCAGGTCGAGCGTTTCGGCGGAAATGCGGCGGAACTCCTGCAGCACGCGCATCTCCGCCGCGGTCAGTGGAAACGGTAAGACGATTGCCATGGGCCGATTCTACACTCGGCACTCAGCACCCGGCACTCGGCACTCGGCACTCAGCACTCGGCACTCGGCACTCTCGTCTCGGCATTCGGGTTGCTTGGAGGCGTGTGATAACTTCTCTCTGACTCGGCGGGGCATGCGGAAACTCTTTCTCCTTCTTGCGATTGCGGTCGTGGCGGTGCCGGTGTTGGGCGGCTGGCGGCGCGCGAATCTGTACGGCGCGGACGCCCGCGCCCTGATCGTGGATCCGGCCCAGCCGGACACGCTGTACCTCGGCACGAGCGGCGGGGAGGTCTACGTCTCCCACGACGGGGCGAAGAGCTGGCGGAATCCGCGCGGCAGCGTGCCCTTTCCCGGATACGTCGTCGACAACCTCGTCCTCGATCGCGAAGGGCGGCTGTGGGCCGCCTGCTGGGGACTGTGGGGCGGCGGCGCGATCGCCGTGTCGCCCGAC